>JANRKT010000086.1:0-7552 GCA_033763355.1 Chitinophagaceae bacterium
TGCAAGCACCAAAGGATGAACGGAAAGGTTACTCAGCATATCGCCTATTGAAGCGCTTACACCGCTGTCTGTAAAAACCTGTTTTAAAGCCCCTGCGCCGCCAACAATCAGCAGGATGGGTGCAACATCTTTTATTGAATCACCGCATACGCTCATCAGGTCTTTCATTTTTTTACCCTGTATGATGCCGAGTGTAAACAATGCAACAAGTAATGCCAGTAATAAAACAATGGCAGGTTCGCCTATAAAAGCAGCCGCTTTATTGAGGACCTGCTGATCCGGCCCCAGCAAAGGGATAATGGTTGTGATGATAAGCAGTAAAACAGGCAGCAGCGAAGTAATAAAACTATTGAAAGTTCCGGGCAATTGTTCTTCCGGTAAATTTTTGGGCTGAAAAGTTTGTAAAGGAACTGATTTTATGTTTTTTAAAGTTTGGGCAAAAACAGGCCCTGCAATAATTATTGCAGGGATTGCAATGGCGATGCCATACAATAAGGTTAAACCCATGTTGGCGTTAAACTGTGTTACCAATGCAGCAGGAGAAGGATGTGGCGGAAGAAAACCATGTGTAACAGATAATGCAGCAAGCATGGGCACGCCGGTATAAACTGCGGGAAGTTTATACTGATACACTACAGAAAAAATCAATGGTATCATCAATACAAAGCCTACATTATAAAACAACGGTATGCCAACAATAAACCCTGTAACCATCAAAGCCCATTTCAGGTTTTTCTCCCCGAAAGTTTTCATCAATACAGTTGATATTTTTTGTGCTGCGCCGCTTTCAGCCACTAATTTTCCAAGCATGGCGCCAATGGTAATAACAATTACAAGAGAACCCAGCATATCACCCACACCTTTCTGTACCGAATAGGTGATTTTAGAAAGTGGTATGCCGAGCCATAACCCTGCGCCAATAGAAACCAGCAAAAAAGCAAGAAAGGGATTGAGCTTGCCCCAGGTAATGAGCAGTACCAGCACGGCTATGCAAAGCAGGACAATGAGAATGGTCATTGCAGCAATAGTTTTGGTAAAAAGAAGCCGAATTTAAAGAATTATTTCCCGGTATTCCAAAGCGCCTTTAAAGTTCTGAAAGAAATGATCACACTATTTTGAATACAACGATGAGCAACCACACAAACGGCACTGCGACAAGAAGGGAATCAAAACGGTCGAGAAAACCGCCATGGCCGGGCATTACAGAGCCGCTGTCTTTAACCCCTGCAAGCCGTTTGATTTTGCTTTCCAGTAAATCACCTCCTGTTCCTGCAAGAGAAGCTGTAAGTGAAATCGCCATGAACGGAAGCGCCTGCCCCTTTATGAGATAAACACCAATCAAAGTAACGGTTACCACGCACAAAACAATACCTCCAACAGTTCCTTCCCATGTTTTTTTGGGTGAGATAGATGGCCAGAAAGGGGTTTTGCCAATTAAGGAGCCAACAATATACGCCATGGTATCGTTGATCCACATGGAAGCAATGATGATTAACGGAACCACATAACCGGTTAAGCTTGCCAATACACCCGAAAGCCCTTTAAAAATACTTTCATTGTTTTCGCCCGGCATCCACAATTCACCGCTCCTGATATTAAGCATCAAACCACAGCTCAGTGATATATACAATAAGCCAAGTGCAGAATAACCGATATTTTTAAGGTTAAGCTGGCGGGAAAATAAAATCTCTACTATGGGTAACCCAAAAACAAAAACCAAACCCAGCCACCAGCCCACTGAAGAGAACGTTAATGAACCGATTCGTATGGCATCGCTTGCAAAATACAGCATGATGCTCCAGCCGGCAAGCATTACGCCGTACCTGTGAAAGGGGGTAATGTCATTATAAGACTGATGAATTAAACCAATAAGTTTCTGGTACTCCCTCCAGCACCCGAAATGAATAATAGTAAAGAGTATAAAAAAACTCCATTGGTTCAGCAGCAGCCCTGCAAGCATAACCAGCACAAAAAAAACTGCTGTAAGTGTACGTGTCCTGAAAGTTTGAAGGTTAAAGGCCATTCATTTTTATTGAAGTCAGCAAATGATAATACATTCAATTGGTAAAAGCATTGTTCAGCAGGTCTTTGGCCACATCTTTTAAATGAACGGGCACATACAGCTCAATTTCACCTATTACAATATAACTTGAATCCTGCCGGTTAACCACCAGCACAGGTATGCCGTTCTCTTCCAGTTTTCCTTTTGCAATGGCGGCTTCATAACTTTTATTGGTAGTAAAAACAAGAAACCAGTTTCCCATCAGGTCATCCATTTTTCATACAATGCTTTTTCTTCAGGCGGTGCTTTTCTTCTTTTTACATCTTCAGAAATCCTTTTAAACAATGCCATTATAATTATCAATACCAGCAGCGCCAATGCCCCCCACCACAAAGGGTAACTTTCATTCATGGCCTCGTCAATAGATTTGCCCTGTCGTGTAAGATAATAAACCTGTGTAACCACCAGTGCATTGTTAAATGCATGCGCCAATACAGAAAGCCACAGGCTGCCGCTGTAATAAAAAATCAAACCCAGTATTACGCCCAATGCCAAACGGGGAACAAAACCGTAATAAGAAAAATGAATGGCGCTGAAAATAATGCTGGTAATAACAATTGATAACCAGGGCATCTTTGTCCAGCGCTGGAGTATGTTCTGCATGCCGCCGCGAAAAAGTGTTTCTTCAAATATGGCAGGCGCTATAGCCATTACAACAAGGGAGATGATATAATCCTTTGTGCCGGTTATACGGGCCAGCACTTTTACCTGCTCTGTATAAGAATCTTCCATTTTTTTAAAAACAGTTTGCCAGGATGAGGGTATCGGGATGATCCTGTTCAGTTCTGACAATGCCCCGACAAGGGGCAGCGCTGCAAGCATAATCAATATGATCAATACCAACTGGCGAAAAGAAAACCGAAGGTTAAATCCGAGAAACTGAAATGGCTTTCTGTGCACAATTAATGCTGTAAAAAAAGCCGGGAGAAAAAACATAAAAAAAGTTGAGACCAGTTGCATCATTCGCAGCAATTGCACATTGTCACTCTTCAGCATATCGCCCATTGCGGGCATTTTGCCGGTTGAAGCAAACCACATTACAAGACTTGCCACGCCGCCTATAAGCAATCCGGCGCCAACCAACCCCAATAAAATAAAAAAAGAAGCAAAATAAGATACCCCGGGCCGGGAATTGATATCATATGCCATACAGGTTGAACATTTTATTTATTTAAACGCTGCAATTGCACAGGTGAAATTAACAACGAAGGGCTTAAATCTACGCTTTTCAATTTGTATTTTTGCAGCTTGCCAAATAAGCATGATAAAGATAGGCAACATATCATTACCCGGTTTTCCGCTGCTGCTTGCACCCATGGAAGATGTAAGCGACCCGCCCTTTCGTGCCGTTTGCAAAGTCAATGGCGCCGACCTGATGTACACTGAATTCATCAGCAGCGAAGGCCTGATACGTGATGCCATTAAAAGCCGGCAAAAACTTGACGTTTTTGATTATGAAAAACCGGTAGGCATACAGATTTTCGGAGGAGATGAAGAAGCGATGGCCATGAGCGCTAAAATTGTGGATGCCGTGAATCCTGACCTTGTTGACATCAATTTCGGCTGCCCTGTTAAAAAAGTGGTAACCAAAGGCGCAGGAGCCGCCGTATTGAAAGATATTAAACTGATGGTAAGATTAACTGAAGCTGTTGTAAAATCAACTCAGTTACCAGTAACCGTTAAAACAAGGCTTGGCTGGGACCATGACAGCATTAATATTATTGAAGTAGCGGAACGTTTACAGGATGCAGGAGTGAAAGCGCTGGCCATTCATGGAAGAACAAGGAGCCAGTTGTACAAAGGTGTGGCCGACTGGAGCTGGATTGCAAAAGTAAAAAACAACCCACGCATACATATACCCATTTTTGGAAATGGCGATGTTGATTCACCGGAAAAAGCTATGGAGTATAAAAACAAATATGGGGTGGATGGCATTATGATTGGCCGTGCCGCCATTGGTTATCCCTGGATATTCAATGAAATCAAACATTACTTTAAAACAGGTGAACATGCTGAACCGCCTGCAATTGAACAAAGGGTGGAAGTAATCCGCAAACATTTATATAAATCTGTTGAATGGAAAGGGCCATTAGCCGGCATTAATGAAATGCGCCGCCATTATACCAACTACCTGAAAGGCCTGCCCAACATAAAAGAATACCGTTTAAAACTGGTAACTCTAAAAACGGTTGAAGAAATTGATGCGGTGCTGGATGAAATCATAAAGACTTATACCGGTTATCATTTTGAAAGAAGAAAAATTGATATGGAAGCGATGGCTTATGGTTGCGGTTAAACCTGGCAATAAAAAACCGTCCCGCCTGCAGCGGGACGGTTTTTCTTTTTAAAAAGATCCTCAATTAGTACAAATAATTCAAAGCTGTCTGATCGTTGGAATTAAACGGCCTGTTTACACCACTGCCAATGCAGGATAGCATCCATGAATTAGCGTCCGCCGTTGTTGGTGTGCCCGGGATATGTATTGCGCCAACACCGCCATCTCCTTCATTATAAAAACTTCCGCCGCAGCTATAGCTCCTGTCCATATAATCAGTATGGCGGAAACCAATGCAATGGCCCATCTCATGCGCAAGAATAGTAGCCAGGTAATTTGTACCGGGGTTGCTTCCGAGATAAGTTGAGTTTATCCTTATGCTGTTATGAGGATTACCGTTTGAAGTTGGAAAACCTGCAGAAGCAAGGTATTGCGCATACCAGGGGGCTTTGGTAATCCTGATATTGGCATTTTTGCCTGATACCCTTGAAAAAGTAATGGTTAGTCCTAAAGCATTGTACCTTGCAATGGCCTCATTTGTTGCAGTTACATAAGATGAAGGGAGGTTATTGGCAACACTCACTGTAATGTTTCTTGGTAAACCGGTTACAAGGTTTGTTGTCCGGTACTGTTCTGTATTGGCAACTACAAGCGAACTCCATGCAGCAGGTTTTGAAAGGTCTCCGTCAGGGATAAATATATCCCCTTCAACAACATACCCGCCTTCGTCTTTCATTACATTATCGGTGCTGAAACCATGGCTGCGGATCTGGGTCAGCACATCTTGTGAAATTTCATCGGATGACGGGGCTTGTTTTTCTTTTTTGCAGGATTGAACAGCAATGAGCAGTACAACTGCAAAAGCAGTCAGTGATAGTAATTTTTTCATGCAATACGATTTGGGAGTGAACAATAAAATGACAGGAAATTTTACTCCAAAAATTATTCACTACTTTTCATTCAGCCAATTTTTACCGGATTATTTATTGCATCGGCGTTGCAGAATAAAAATTCAGGTACCGGTTTTAAATAAATGAAAAGAAATTCAGCCAGTTTCAATTTCAGCTTCAACCTTTTTACTTTTTTTAAAAGAGTTAAACAACCAACAGCAGGAATTTTTGAAGATGTATTAACACGGACAGGGGTTTTTTAAATTGCTATTGTACCGTAAACGGGTATTTTCTTTTAGTTCCATCCCGTTCTGAAATTACCAGGAAGAACAAACCTGTGCCCAGCCTGTAAGTGGGAATACTTAACACCCTGTCGTTTATAACAAATACGCCAAGCAATTTTCCCTGCGCTGAATAAATTACTGCCTCTGCATTTCCAATAACATCCTGAACCAGCAACTGCAATGGCTGTCCCAATGCAACAGGATTGGGAAAAACAATGTAGGGCTTGCTGTTACTGTAATAAATTGTTTCAATATCAGAATAAAGCAAAGAACCATTCTGCAATTCAACAACAGCCCTGTAGCGGTTAAGGCCCTGCTGCAATAACAAGTCTTTGTACTCAAATAAACTTAATGTAACCGGCGACTGAACCAGCACATCTGAAAATGCATTGCCCCATTTTTGTATGGCAATCTTCCTTACGTTGTACAGGCTGCCAAGTTCCAGCTTTATACTTCCTTCATTATTGTTCACCAGGTCGGCAAGAAAACTTTTTATATAACAACCGGCCCCCTGTGTGTTATAATTCAGGGCATAACTCTTCAGTGTATTTTTTCCGCTGATAACAGGAGATACAGCATAATAAGGTTTGCCGGCGCCGGGTGAAAGAATAATTTCATTATTGCCGGTTTGCAGAACAGGCTGAAGGCTGTCGCCGTTTAAAAAGTAAAGCTGAAAAAGCGAATGATTGTAGGGTTTGTTCCAGTAAAGCAAAACCGAATCGCAAACAAAACCCACTTTTAAATTTAATGGCGGGGAAACCGCAAATACATCTGAACTAAAAACATTGTTGCCCGTTGTAATACGGAACTGAGCAGTAGTGATGGTATCAGGAAAAGTGAAATTAAATTTCTGATCACTCATCAAAACACTTGTGTTTACAATTTGCCAGTTTGTTCCACCGTCCTTGCTGAATTCCAGTTTACCAGTGGCGGAAGCAGGAAAAAAACTGCTCCACCGGATGAATTGCCGCTGGCCGGAAGCGACAGCATCACTTCCTGTTGGGTAAAGCCATGTAAAGCTGTCAAGAGCATCAACCTGGTAAGCTACTGCAAAGGCCTGAGTGGCGGTTTGCAATGTGTTGCTGCGGATGCGGATAATGTAATTACCTCCCTGCGGGTCATCAACTGTAACCTGCTCAACATTATTCAGTGTATCCTTTTTTCTTTTGGCAATTTGCTGCAGCGAATCAACATGTGGCGCCGGATTTAACACCCAGGGTAACCACGTTTCTGCTGCGGCAGGGCCAACCAATTCCAGGTCAAGGTCATTAATTAATGCTTTTGTAGCACCCGGCATTGCAGCAGTGTCATTCCATACCAATGTAATCTTTACCTGTTTGCTGTTTGCAGGAATTACAAGATCAAAATCTGTTTGTGCATTTGAACTGAGTACTGCATTAAAATAATTTTTTTGCTGCAGTGTTTGCAGTGCATGGTACACATTCAGGTTTCCGAAACCTGCAGTATAATCCGGCCCCGCATTTTCAATATCATCTGCTGAATTTATCAATAAAGCCCTGATAAGATCAGAACCTGCATTACCAGTATTGGTTTGCCTGTATAATTGCTGCAGTAATAAAGTGGCGCCTGAAACCAAAGCTGCAGAACCTGATGTGCCGTCTTCTGCAAATGCAACCAGGTCGGGCTTTATCCTGCCATCGTATGCAGGCCCGCGGGAACTCAATAAGGGAATATTCCCTGTTGAATCGATTGCGCCAATCGCAAGTGCATTCTTCGCCATTTTTAAATTTCCTGTTATGTTGGCAAACCGGGTAACTCCTGAATAAGGCCCCGATGCATTGGTAATGTTTCCCGAATTACCCGAAGAAAAAACATGAACAAGGTGCGGCAACCGGTTTACTGATACATCAAAAGCCCCTGCATTGATGCCGTAATAATTCTGCACCCCAATACCATAAGAATGGTTTTGCACTGCCGCCTGCAACTGGTTATAATAAGTTACTGTATCAGGAAGTGCAGTGTCAAAAGATGATGAAGCATAATGGCTTTTATATGCAACACCTTTGCCGGTGTAAAAAGA
>JANRKT010000087.1:0-3812 GCA_033763355.1 Chitinophagaceae bacterium
CCAGAACCTTAGAAAAAGGATTGACTGGGGCCTCACTTATTACCGGTCAACTTTTGAAAATTACCCCATATTTGAAGCAGGGGATATAAAAAGCCAGTTGTTCAACCGCCTTTATTCTAATCTTTACCAGGTCAACTTTTCGTATCCCTGGGATGTAATAAGAAGTGTGAGGGCAATGGTTGGTTACCGCAGCGACAGGGTTGTGATTAAAACAGACGCCAACTTTCCGCCTGCCACACAGTTCAAGGATACCCTTCTGCGTTTTGCACTTGCCAGGCTTGAATATGTTCATGATAACAGTACTACCCCCGCCTTGAATATCTGGAATGGCTTAAGATATAAGTTTTATATTGACATTGCATCAAGAATGGTAAAAGGAAACCAGGAGGGGCGTTATACATTTAATGCCGGCACTGACATACGCTATTATTATCCTATTTACAGAAATTTTATATGGGCAGCCCGCGGCGCCGCAGATTTTTCATGGGGCAGCCAGAAAGTAATTTATTATCTCGGTGGTGTTGACAGCTGGATTTCTCCAAAATTCAATAATGCCAACCGCCCCAACTCCAATGAAACATACGCTTACCAGTCGCTTGCTGTAAACCTGCGTGGCCATCAGCAAAATGTAGCCAATGGTAATAACGCTATTGTACTGAACAGCGAATTCCGTTTGCCGATATTTACCACTTTCTTTAACCGCCCTGTTAACAATGCCTTCCTCCGAAATTTTCAATTAACACAGTTTATTGATTTGGGCACTGCATGGAACGGGCCCATATCAAAAGTCAGGAGGCCAAGTACAATTTATGGCAACCCGCCTGTTACATTCCTCATTCAAACCGGTGGTATTGGCCCCTTTGTAGGGGGGTACGGATTTGGGGTGAGGAGCACATTGCTTGGGTATTTCCTGCGCCTTGATGCAGGCTGGCCCATGGGTGTATTCTTTAAAGGAAAACCTTACTGGTATTTTGGTTTGGGACTGGATTTTTAACCCGCTATAAGTTATTATCAATAAAATAAGGCAAAGATTAAACCTTTGCCTTATTGATTTAATAAAACCGGTTCCGGAAGGTAATATGAATTTATAAGTACATCGCACTCCCTCAGTATCTTCATGCAACTCCGGCAGAACGCTTTAAACCCGATACCACCCGCCTTTAATACTTTACGGTGGCCATACCACACCACAGCTATTGTTCCTGTCATGATGAAAAAGGTAAAGAGCCTGTATATTATTTGTACCATTGTATTCCGGCGTTTGTTCAGGATGTTTAATGTATAACACTGGAAACTGATGTGCATTTCTTCGTCTTTTAGTATCTGCATACATATTGCCTGCAGAACAGATGAGCCAGTTGCCCGCTGCAATGCTTTATAATATACTTTGGCAATAATTTCTGCAATCAGTAAAACAGAAAGTGTTTGCTGCAAGCCAAATCCTTTTCTCAGCCGGCGGAATACGGCATCCACCCAATGGCTGTTTATTCGTGAAATATGGTGCTTGTCCATAAACCAGCCGAGCACTTTTGCATGTGTTTGCTCTTCCCTGATAAACAATTTCATTGCTTCCACATATTGCACATCCTTCATTTCATACGATGCATGGTAAAGGTGTTTGCCTTCTGAATTTTCGCCTTTTTGAAATTGCTGAATGGAAGATGTAATCAGGATCTTCTCTTCTTCAGAAAGTGTATCAGGGTCATCCTCGTCAATACCCGTAAAATGATCCCTGTTGTTTACAAAATACCTGTACCATGGCCTGAATGACATATAATGGTGTTTATGGGTTAACAAATAATTGTTTTAATCTTTTTACGGTAAAATAGATCAGTGACAGGAAGGCGCCCAATAAAAAAGTTACCGCCCATGTGCCGGGGTGGTGACGTGGATGAAGGATACGTGTAATGGTGTCCATTGCAATATCACCGGGCCGGGTAACCACTTCCCAACTGTTCCAGCGGAGGTACCTGCCGGCATATACGCCAAAACCACAGAGAAAAAGAAAAACCACAATGCAGTATGTTGCTGTTGTTGCATTGAATTTTGCTGCTATAAATTTTTCAACATAATACAATGAGAGTATCCCTAACAGCAACCCGTTCCATGAGGCTGAAAAAAGCAGCAGCACATCATACCATTGGGGTACCTCTGGCGACTCCCCTAGATGGAGAAAATCTGTAATGATATAAGGCGCATTGGGAAAAAAGATAAGCCAGCATAATAATACTGTAAACTGAACCCAGCCCGGCGCTTTGTTTTGCCTTATAAGCACCCGGCTCAATATAAAGGGTACCCATGCAAGAAATAAGTTCCAAAGCAGGAAGATGTAGTGCAGCCTGCCGGTGTAAATTACCCTGCATACAATGAGTGCAACTGTAAACGCCAGCGAAAGCCATATTATGCCGAAACGGTTTTTGCCTGCTTTCATAGCAACTTTAAAATTTTAGGAACAAAAATCAATATGCCTGTTACCAGGCTTGCAGCAGCAGAAAGGAGCACCGAACCCGCTGCTATATCCTTTACCGTTTTAATAACGTGATGAAAACCTGGCATAACCACATCACTCAGTTTTTCAATAGCAGTATTCAGCATTTCAAGTGACAGGACAGCAGCGATACAGGCGGTAATGAGTATCCATTCAGTAACCGATACCTTCAGGTACCATCCCATACCAATTGTTCCAAGTGCCGCAACAAGCTGTACCTGACCGTTTCTTTCATGCAGAAAAAATAAAAGGATGCCATTACCGGCATGTTTAAAGGACTGAAGGATTTTCATGATTGATCATTTTAATTGTACAGGCATTTCATAAATCAGCAACGGCATTTATTCCTTTCATTTTTTTTCTTTAAGGCTTAGGGTTGGCACAGGCCGGATAATTAAAAAACTATTGTGTTTGCAAACTGGCCCGGGCATTTGCATTTGTCTGCCCCCGCCAGTCTATTCTCCTTGAATAATACATAATAACAGCCAGTAAAAGGAACAAGCCGATACTGCCAAACAACAAGGCCCCGTCCTGAAGCTGTATCAGTATAAAAATAAACCCATACAAGAAAGCCAGAAATGAACCAAACAAAAGAGCAGTTTTCCATTTGTCAAACAGGCTTTTGGTGTAAAGCGTTATAAGAAGTATTGTAGCTGAAGCTGCAATGGCATAAGCCAGGTTAAAAACGAGATATTCACCTATTGATAACAATAAAGTATAGAAGATGCAGAGTGCAAGCCCGACCAGCACATACTGAACAGGGTGAACATACCTTTTCTGCAGGATTTCGATAAAAAAGTAAACTGAAAAAGTAAGTGCAATAAACAAAATAGCATACTTAACTGAACGTTTTGTCTTTCCATATGAATCTACCGGCTGCAAAAGCTTTACGCCAAAAGCCGAATTACTGATGTCATATTTCGTATCCTTCCAGCTTTGCGGGTAATTTCTGTTCAGGTGCTGTACCTTCCAGTTTGCTGCAAAGCCTTTTTCTGTTACTTCCGTTGATGTGACCGGCAAAAAGTTTCCATCAAACGATGGGTTGGTCCATGAAGAATTAATGTGAACAGTTGTTGTTTTTCCGGCAGGAATAAAATACAGCCTTTCTGAACCCCTTAAATGCAACTGCAGGTTGAATTGATATGAAGCCGAAGCACTTTCAGCATTTACTGCAACCGCCGCACTCAGTCCGTTGGTGATAATTTCATTGTCAGGCACACCTGCATTAAACGGAAGGCTTGTATTGTCCCAGGTCAGGTTTAGCTGGTCTTCAATGCCCCGAAAATCTGATAAGCCAAAATAAATTCTGGCTTCATTAAAAAGG
>JANRKT010000088.1:0-8008 GCA_033763355.1 Chitinophagaceae bacterium
ATAATCAGGGCTGAAATCACGCCCTGCTATTAATTGTATACCCATCGTTTTTACATAATCGTAATTAATAGATGTATTACTGAATAATAAGAGTTTGGTAGTGTCCTTACCCGGCCAGCGAACGCCCATGGTGGAACTGCCCACTTCAATAGGGCTGTGGCCCGAACTGGATACCGACATAATGCCCGGTTGCTTCATCAACTCCAGTTTGAATGCGGGATAAGTTTTGCTTAATGCCCCTTCCAAAGGCATGTACAGGAGATTTTCTTTTTGAAATCCAAGATTTTTATTGTGGATATAATTGACCTGCCTGTAAATAACTATCATTCCAAGAATGAGCAATATAGAAAGCGCAAACTGAAATACCACCAGCCCTTTCCTGAACCAGGCCGAGCCCGGGTTTAGTTTCAGTGCGCCTTTCAGAACTACTATTGGATTGAGCGAAGACATGAACAGGGCAGGATAGGATCCCGAAAAAAATCCTGCTACAATTACAAGGCCGGCTACAAGCAATAAGAATGCAGGATCAGTAAAATTGAGTGAAAGCTGTTTTCCTGTAAGGTTATTAAATGCGGGAAGGATAAAGAAGGTAATTGCCAATGAGAGGATCATTGCAAGAAAGGAGATTAATAACGATTCTCCCATGAACTGGCCGATCAATTGTCCCTTCCTGGCGCCTGCTACCTTGCGTACGCCTATCTCCCTTGCCCTGCGCATAGACCGGGCTGTGGCCAGGTTCATAAAGTTGATGCAGGCAATGACCAGAATGATAATGGCAACAATGGAAAATATTTTTACATATTCAATCCTTCCCCCGTTTTGTTTGCCCTCTTTCCAGTCTGAGTAGAGATATGATTCTCCATAGTTTTGCAGAAAGAGCTGAACGTTACTTTCTTTATTCTTCGTTTTAATATAATCCCTGATCTTTGCGTTTACTTTTTCCACTGATGTATTCGGTTTCAGCAATACATAACAACGCGGCCCGTTATTGCCCCATTCCCTGGCCCAGTTACTTGCTTTCAGCCAGTGTTCGTAACTGATGAGGAAATCAAATTTGAGTGATGTTTCCCTGGGTAACTCTGCCAGCACACCGGTAACCATAAAATTCGAAGTGTCATTTACCTGCATCATCTTGCCTACAGGGTCAACTCCCTTAAAATATTTGTCAGCGAGTTTTTGTGACAGTACTACTGCATCGGGCCTTGCAAGTGCAGTTGCAGGATCGCCTTTCACAAGTTTGTAAGAAAACATACGAAGGAAGTCCTTCTGCACATAGCGGCCTTTTTCCTTGTCAAACTTATCACCCATAGTAAACAGCGGTTCTTCCTCCCACAGCATCTGGCTGGCCATTTCAATTTCGGGCACATCCTTTACAATATTCTCTGCGAGGATTCCCGGAGTAGATGAAAAAGTGGAAATGCTGCCTTCGTAAAACTGGTTTTCCATTACGCGGAATATTCGCTTATCATTCACATGAAAGCGATCCATGGCCATCTCATCCTTCAGCCACAGCATGATCAGCAGGCTGCAGGTAAGCCCCAGCGCCAGGCCGAAAATATTTATGGTTGAAAAACCTTTATTGACAAGTATGGTACGCCAGGCTATCTTGATATAGTTTTTAAACATGATAGTAGTTTATTTATTGATTAAGTTTAATTGTCCTTAATTCAATTTCCCTGCTAACCACACATGTCTCCCCGGCCGCAATTCCCGGATTATCCTGTTATCCGGCTTACAACTTACTCATTACTCACTCCGTCCTCAAACTCTTTACCGGGTTTGCAATAGCCGCTTTGATTGCCTGGAAGCTCACCGTGAGCAATGCAATTAATACTGCTGCAGCGCCTGCAATGGCAAAAGCTGCCCATCCTATATTAATTCGATAAGCAAAATCCTGCAACCATTTATTGATTCCCCAATACGCCAATGGCGCCGCTATAGCAATCGAAATACAAACGAGAAGTATAAAATCTTTTGTAAGTAAAGTGACTATATCAGGCACAGAAGCGCCAAGCACTTTTCTTACGCCTATTTCTTTTATACGTTGTTGTGCTGCAAATGTTATCAGTCCCCATAAGCCAAGACAGGAAATAAACATGGCCAGTACAGAAAATATTTTAAATAGGCTGAATAGCCTGACCTCATCTTTATACAATGCATCAAGCCGCTGATCTAAAAAATTAAATTCAAATATCCCGGAGGGATATACTTTTTTATACGCACCCTGTATTTTGCTGATAAGGGCCGGCACATCAGAACCAGCCTGTATTTTAATATTTAGCCTTTCAGCAAAAGGAAGAAATTGAGTAATTAAAATAGGCTTGATGGCTTCATGCAGTGAGCTGATATTAAAATCAGCGACCACTCCTACTATTTCTGCCCACCAGCCGTTCATTCCGATCCAGAATCTTTTTCCCAATGCTGCTTCTGCAGATTCAAAGCCAAGTTCCCGGACTAATTTTTCATTGACTACTGATTTTGCGTAACGTTGTCCTTCAGGTATTGAACTTGATACAGCACCGGTATCAGCAAGGTTAAAAAAACGACCGGCTTTCAACTTTAATCCATATACTGAACAGTATTTTTCGTCGGTCATTATAGTTGTTACAGGTTTTCGATTCGGATCATCGTTCCCTATAAGACTCATTACCGTTCCCCAATGACTTTCACCAGACAATGAACTGGTAGAGAAAGACCATTCTTTTACCCCCGGAATATTTGACAGTTCATTGCTGAATAATTTTTTTTGACTTGTATTTTCATCAAATTGAACAGGCACGGTAACAATATTGTCCTTGTCAAAGCCAAGATCTTTGTGCCGCATATAATTCATTTGTTTGCCGATCAGCAACAAACCGATCAACAAACAAACAGAAATGCTAAACTGAGTTACTACTAATGCTTTGCGGAGAAAGGCAGGTTGAGAAGAAGAATTGACAGAACCTGGCTTTAAAGCAGTGGCGGGATGAAATTTAGTAATGATCCAGGCCGGGTAAATACCCGCCATTAACGCCGTTAAACAAACCCCAACCAATAAAGCAATCAATAATGAAGCTGAATCGGGCAGGTTAAAAATAATTAGTTTGCCCGTAAGCTCATTAATATAGGGTAATGAAAGTTTGGCAATGATAGCTCCTATGATTGCTGAGAATAAAACCAATAAAAATGCTTCGCAGAGAAATTGAGTAACCAATTGAAATCTTCCCGCTCCTATTGCTTTACGAACACCTACTTCTTTAGCCCTGCTTAAAGACTGTGCCGTGGAAAGATTGATGAAATTGATACAAGCCAGGATCAATACGGCCAGGCCCACACTTCCAAAAAACCAAAGCCATTTGGTATTGATTGCTTTCACCCATTCACCGCCACCAGCATATTTTGAATTGAAATGAACATCACGTAAGGGTTGCAGTTCCATCTCGGAACGATGATCTTTTCCGGCCCATTGTTGATTATTGACAAACCGGTCATAAATGCTTTGCATGGCTGTTGTAAGACCTGTTCCCGGTTTTGTACCTTTTGGCAAAACAATAAATGTTGATCCACCGGAAACAGAACCATAGTGTACAGTACTTGTCTGAAGGTATTTTTCATTTTCAGAAACTGATAGAAGCAGTTCAGCAGGTAAATGTGTATTACCGTGAAAATCTTTGATTACAGCACCGACAGTAATTTTAAAGCTATCATTGTAAGTGAAAATTTTTCCAATAGCATTTTCGCTACCAAAAAACTTTTTGGCTGTTGTTTCTGTCAACACTGCCTGGTAAGGTTTGCGCAGCGATTCATAAGCATTCCCTTCTATCACCTTCACATCAAATACATCTAAAAATTCCGGGTCAGTCATTACTACCTTTTCCTGTTTAAACCGCTTTACAGGATTTATTTCAATAACAGACTGAAAGGGATGATGAACTTTGGTGACATATTCCACTCCCGGAACATCTTTTCGAATCTGATTAGCTAAAGGAAATGGTGTTGAGTAATGAAATTGCTTTTTACCAAAATCAATCCATACCTGGTTGATACGCCAGGTCCGGTCTGCCTTGCTTTCATATGTATCAAAACTCAATTCATATGTAATGAATAAACCGATCAGCAGACATACGGTAACTCCTAATGTAAGACCAGTAATGTGTAAAAATGTTGTCAGTTTCTGCCGGCTAAGCCGTCTCAGGATAAAAGGAATATTTTTAAATATCATAAGCTATATTTTTATTCTGTTCGTAATGACTTTACAGGGTTTGCAATAGCCGCTTTGATTGCCTGGAAACTCACAGTTAACAATGCAATTAATAACGCAGTAACCCCGGCCGCCGCAAAAATCCACCAGTCAATATTGATTCGAAATGCAAATTCCTGCAGCCATTTATTCATCAGAAAGTACGCAACCGGTGCAGCGATAATGATGGCGATCATTACAAGTTTTATAAAATCTTTTGATAACAGCACTGTAATACCGGTTACACTTGCGCCTAATACTTTACGTACACCAATTTCTTTGATTCTTTGTTCTGCAGCATAAGTAGCTAAGCCAAATAAACCCATGCATGCAATGAATACAGCGGCCATAGCCGACCAGATCAGTATTTTCTGGCGACGTATATCTTCCTGGTAAAAAATTGCCAGTTGCTGATCGAGATAATGATATTCAAACAGGTGATTGATGTCAATCTTCGCAAGCACTTCCTTCATCTTTACCAATGTTGCCTCAGCATCCCGGGCATCTATCCTCGATGTGAAATAATCAATGGTATGCACAGGATTGCGCTGGTAGCCCATTACGAGGGGAGCTATTTTATTTCTCAGCGACTGGAAATTGAAATCTTTTGCAATGCCAATAACCTTTGCAACGAATACATTGTTATTTCTTAAATTAAAATAGCTGCCGCCAAATGCCATCATCGGTATTTCTACCAATTGATCAGATGGTTCAGAAATCTGTAAAGCCGCTGCTGCAGATTCATTAAGTATTACAGAAGCTGTATCGCTCATACCCGTGAAGTTTCTTCCTTTAAGCAGTTGCACCCCGAAAGTTTTTGCAAAATGTTCATCTGCGCCAATGAAATAGGATATTTTATAATCTTCTGTATTCCCCTGGCCCCTGACTTTTATTGTTGGTATCGTTTTCCATTCTCCGGGCACCCTTGATGTGGTAGAAACATCTTTCACATGAGGTATCTTTGAGAACTCTGAATTTATCACCACAGCAGCATTTCTTACCCAGCCGCTGTTTATATCCACCACCAGCAGCATGTCTTTATTGAAACCCAGATTTTTGTTATTGATATATCTCACCTGCAGAAACAGGACAAGTGTAGCTATTATCAGTACGACAGATATGGCAAACTGAAATATCACCAATCCTTTTCTTAATGAAAGATCATTCCTGCTCTTCAGCTTGGCCCCTTTTATCAACAGAACAGGATTAAAACCCGATAACACTAAAGCGGGATAGGAGCCGGAAACAATACCCGTAACCAAAGCTGCAAGTATGGTGTATATCCAGATACGATAATCTGTATGCGATCCCAGCGACAGTTCTTTATTGGTAAATTGGTTAAAGGCTGGCAATAACAGGTTAACAAGAAGGATTGCCAGTAAAAACGAACAGAAAGAGATCAGTACAGATTCAAGCATGAACTGCCGAATCAGTTGGCCACGATAAGCGCCGCTTGTCTTACGGATGCCTATCTCTTTACTGCGGCTTGATGCTTTGGCCGTAGTAAGGTTCATATAATTGATGCAGGCAATAAACAAAATAAAGAGCGCAACCAGGCCAAATATCTTAATATAAAAGAGCGAGCCGTTGCTGATAGCTTCCACATTGGAATTGCGGGCCCCGTCAACGATGCCTTCTGATCTCAGGTGAATATCTTTTAAAGCTTGCAGGCTGTAAGAAACAGTTGTGCCGGGGCTGAGGGCAGCATTGGCTTTTACCAATTGTGTGATTTTTTGAGAAACAGCGGCAGGATCCGTTTTATCTTTCAATAATGCATACACAGAATAGTTGTCAGATGTCCAGTCACGCAGCGCCCTGTTTGCATAAGCTGTATCGCTCATGAATGTAGCTTCTGAATAAACAGAAGCAAAATCAAAACTGGAATTACGCGGATGATTTTTTATTACAGCTGTTATCTTCAATGGCGTTTCTGAGAATTCCCATTTCACAGCTTTGCCTGTTACATCTGTACGGTTAAAGAGCTGCTTTGCCAGGTCTTCCGTAAGAACAATTGAATTGGGTTCTTTGAGAGCTGTTTTTGGATCACCTGCTATTACATTGAAATCAAACATCTCCATAAAACCATTGTTCGCAACTGTTACAGTTTGATAGAACGTGTTTTTGTTTTCAGGGTTTTGCATATTGGCCCGGCCGGTGCGGGTAAATCTTGCAGTGTTTTCTATTCCCGGAATATTTTTCTCCGATTGTTCTGCCAGCATAAAGCTGCCTGCTGCTATGGTGAGGTTTTCATCATTACTCTTTTTATGCCCAATAACCCGGTAAATCCTTTCTGCATTTTCATGTTTGCGGTCAAAGGTCAGCTCATCATACAGGTAAAGCCCCGTTAATAAGAAGCAGGTAAGTCCAAAAGTGAGGCCCAATAGATTGATCAATGAATAAGTCCTGTTTTTAAGCAGGCTGCGAATGGCTATCTTAAAATAATTTTTTATCATGGCTCAAATATTTATTTAAGTGTTTACTGCCCTGATGATTAACCCTCAAACCCTACAACAGGCAGGCATATAACCATCTTATTCAGTCCGCAACATTTTTACCGGGTTTGTTCTTATCGCCTGCCATATCTTAACTCCCGTAACAAGTGCCGTTATAATAAATAAAGCGGCTACTGATCCAACCAATGCTGTTGTTTCCACACCGGCATGTATCTTAAAGACCATATCCAATAACAGTTTGGTTAAAGCATAACCGCCATAACATCCTATTGCCGCCGAAACGATGAATATCCAGAAATAACTTTTGTTGATCAGCACCATAATGTGGTGCGGGGCAGCACCCACTACTTTGCGCAGCGCTATTTCTTTGGTTTTTTTCAGAGTGGTCAGCGAAACCAAAGCAAAGAGTCCTGTAGCTGTTAACAGGATGCTGACAATTGCAAACCATTTAAAGATGATGGCAATGTTCTTGCTGGTTTCAAATGCTTCCACGTTGATCTGGTTCTGATAAAACCCATTGAATGGCTTCAACGGAAACAATTGTTTCCAGACATCTTTTGCTTTTGCATAAACTGATGTCAGGTCTTCTGCCTTTGCCTGTATGATAAGAAACTGGAAGCGATTGTCTCTTGCCAGCTTCATCGCCACAGGTTCCAGCGGATTAAAAAGATGATCGGGATGAAAATCTTTTATCACTCCCACCACCGAATAATAAGCGCTGTCAATAAAGATCCGTTTTCCCAATGCCTCTTTTTCTTTCCATCCAAACTGTGCCGCTAATTTTTGAGTGATCAGCAAAGCGTTGCTGTATTCAGCTTCTGATGTTGCATCAAAATCCCTTCCTGCTGCCAGTTTCAGTTGCATGGTTTTGATATAATCCCTTCCCACTTCCATAAAATCTGTTTCCTTTTTCATTTGCTCTGCTTCTGCTACAGCGTTGCGAAATGAAAAAGCGATGTGATTCCTTGTTCCTGCAATGGATTGCACACCGGGTATCTTAGCCATTTCATTTTTAAGCGGCACATACCCGGATGAATCGCTGAACGTAAGGCCCATTGTATTTTCAATATTGTACCCGAAATCATAGTTCCGCTGGTATTCCCCGTTTCTTGCAAAGGCTATCCCCGCAACCACTGTGATGATGGCAATTGACAATTGCAATCCGAGCATCAGCCTGGAAAATAAATTGGTGCCCCCGAACTTAACACTCCCCCTGAAGATAGCCGTGGGATTGAAACGGCTTATGTAAAAAGCCGGATAAAAACCGGCCAGTAAAGTGGCGCCGAGTAGTATAAAAGCTAAAAAGATGACCAATCCAGCATCACTTAAATAGTTG
>JANRKT010000089.1:0-1697 GCA_033763355.1 Chitinophagaceae bacterium
GTTCCCGGCTTTCCTGCTTTATTTTATTTCTGCTTCCTTTACTTATAACATCAATGAACTGGATACACTGACTTTTTACCTGTATTTTATCCTCATCATTCTTTCTACGCTGCGCCTTAATTTTTTCCTTTCGGTATGGGCTGGTTTTGTTTCTGCAGCAGGGTATCTCGTTCTTGGTTTATTTGTTCTCAATGATTCGGGAATTGCTGAACGTATCGGGGCAATGTCCCCTCCCCGGAGTCTGGCAGTTATCAACAAGGGTGTGGTTTTACTGGCCTGCGGAATTGTAACCGGTTTTATCAGCAACCAGGTAGGTAAAAGTATAACAAGGATGGTGAGGGCAGTAGAGGAGGAAGGTAAAATATTCAACCTCTTCAGCCAGCAAACTTCAAGAGAAGTGGTAGATGAAATATTATCCAGCGCAAACAAAACGGAAAGCAAACTGATGAACGTATGCGTAATGTTTATTGACATACGTAACTTTACCTCAATGGCCGGGAGTAAGCCGCCTTCTGAAATACTCGAGTATCAGAATGCCTTTTTCAGTACGGTAATTGAAGTAGTCTATAAAAACAAAGGTATCATCAACCAGTTCCTTGGCGATGGCTGTATGGTAACATTCGGCGCACCTCAACCGCTGGATAATCCCTCTGATGCTGCTGTAAAATCAGCCTATGAACTAAAAGAAGCGATAGGGCAAAAAGTAAAAAACGGCATTTTGCCCCCAACCACTATAGGAATAGGTATGCATGCAGGGGAAGCTGTAACCGGTAATATCGGCAATGAGCAAAGGCAACAGTACTCTATTACAGGCAGTGTGGTTATACTTGCATCACGTATCGAACAGCTCAATAAAGAATTTGCCACCCAGATACTCGCCTCAAAAGAAGTGATCAACAATGTAGTTTTTACAGGTAACAAACCAAGGCTTTTGGGTGCTTTCAGGTTAAAGGGGTGGGATCAGATGGTGGATGTGTATGAGTTGATATAAAAAACACCATATCGCCTGTGCGGATTTTTAAGTCCCTTTTTCTAAACATCCGGAAAAGTTTAACTTGTAATCCTTCCTGCCCCGCAATCTATCTCACCCTGCTTTCTTATCATCAAAAACAAACCAGTATGTCATCTCCTAACGGCAACCAAACTGCACCTGTCAGCCAGTCAGAAAGGATTGTTATCCTTGATTCACTAAGAGGGATTGCAATACTCGGCATCCTTTTAATGAATATACCAGGCTTTGGGTTAGCTCCTGCTGTAATTGACGACCCGTCAATATTAAATGAGAATGTGTTAAACTATTACCTGTGGTACATCTTCGGCCTTGGGGTTTTTGAAGGGAGCCAGCGTGCCCTTTTTTCCATGTTGTTTGGGGCGGGCACAATCATTTTTATCAGCAGGCTTGAAAAAAGGACTGAAGGATTATTGCCTTCTGAACTTTTTTTCCGCCGCCAGCTATGGTTGCTTGTTTTTGGTTTATTTAATGCATTTGTATTGCTCTGGTACTGGGATATACTCTATCATTATGCCATTTGCGGCATGATACTTTTTGCTTTCAGGAGGATGAAACCAAAACACCTGCTTATTGCAGCAGGGGCTTGCCTTTTACTGATGACCGCCAGGGAAAACAGGGATTTTTACAAAGAGAAATCAGTAATTGCAAAGGGAGAGAAAATTGCAGCTATTGATACAACAAAAGT
>JANRKT010000090.1:0-28171 GCA_033763355.1 Chitinophagaceae bacterium
AGCAGCAACCATAAAGATGCCGCTTGCTGCTACAGCAAGCAAAAGCAAACGTGACAGCTTATTCATAATTGAAAATTTTTTATGTACGAAATAATTAGTAGATCAAATATAGAAAAAGTATTTGGATTACGAAATCTTTCGGAAGTGTTAAAAAAAGCTTTTACATGAGCGGCAGGTGGCATACTACCAACAGGTTATTGCCGGGATTCCCGGCTTAATGTAATTTCAGGTGAATATCTTCTGCCATGATCAATCACAAATTCTTCTTCGACCATGTACGAACTTATCTTTTCGCCGGAAAGCTTACACAGCCACAGGTAAACGGGCTGAATGCCATACTGAATGAATGGGAAAAAAATTACGCCAAAAAAGACGACCGCTGGCTGGCTTATATGCTGGCCACCACCCACCATGAAACCGACAGGACCATGCAGCCCATTGAAGAATATGGCAAAGGAAAAGGAAAATTATATGGCAAGGCCGACCCCGTTACAGGAAAGGTTTATTATGGCCGCGGCTATGTACAACTGACATGGAAAAGCAATTATGAAAAAATGGGCAAAGTACTCGGGGCCGACCTTGTAAACAAACCCGAACTGGCGCTGAACACAGCTTATGCCGCAAAGATCCTGTTTTACGGGATGATGAATGGCTCATTTACCAAAAAGAAACTCAGCGATTATTTCAATGCCCAAAAAGAGGATTGGATAAATGCACGGCGTATTATAAACGGGTTGGATAAAGCGCATTTAATTGCTGATTATGCAAAGCGGTATTATGCGGCCATAAGTTATACGGTGTGAAACAACCCAATGGGCTATTTACTCCATCTGATATTCCGCTGGTCAATTCTTTTGGGAGTTATGCCTCCTTTTGTAATCCCTTCACAGGCAATCGCAATTGCATATACAGTTTCATACATCCTTTTGAAATCAAAGGTTTCAATCTCATCATCTCTTGAGTGATAAAACTGATCTGTATCTGTAGTTGACATAATGCTGTGGGCGCAAACGCCCAATTGGGCAAAAGGCAGGTTATCTGACCGCATAAAAAGGTTTTGCTTTACATAATAATCACTACCGAAAAAATATTTCCCTAACCGTAGTTTATCTCTCTCATGTAATTGTTTGTTCAGAATTTGCCTCAGGTCAGAAAGTGAATGTCCTGTTACCATAGGCCTTTTCCCTCCGATATTACTTCGTCCAATCATTTCAATATTAATTACGGCTTTTATAGTTCCCGGATCAATTAACCTGGCCAAATACTTTGATCCCTGCATTCCCAATTCTTCCGCAGAGAAAGCCACAAATAAAACGGTCCTTTCATTATTGTTTAAGCTGCTGTAATATTTTGCAAGGGTAATTAAGGCAGCTATCCCGGACGCATTATCATTTGCACCGTTGTAAATTGAATCGTCTGCTGCCATATCCGATTTCAGTTGCGGAAACGGATTTGTATTTAATGTACCTACGTGGTCGTAATGGGCGCTGAAAATAACCAACTCACGTTTTTTGCCTTTGCCAGGTAATGCCCCCATTACATTAAATGCTGTAACACGCTTTTTACTTACTGTTACATTAAAGGGCATGAAATAACCATCATTACCGGCAACAGACTTAAGGCCGGCATCAGCAAATTGTCTGGCAATAAAATCCCTTGCTTTTAATATTTCAGGCGAGCCTGTAAACCGCCCCTTCATGCTGTCGTGTGCAAGACAGCTTACCAGCTCTTTTAATTTATCAGGATGAAAAACAGAATCAGGCTGGGAATGCAACCGCAGATGAAACCCTGCAAATAAAATAAAGAGTGATATAATAAACCGCATAGGCCAGCGCTAAAGTAAACTCTTTACCTTTTCAATTACCTGCTGCAAATTACCTGCATCCTGCCCGCCGGCAGTTGCCAGGTTTTTTTGACCGCCGCCGCCGCCTTTGATTAAAGGGGCCACATGTTCTTTAATGATTTTTCCCGCATCAAGATTTTTTGCCGCAACCACTTTATCTGAAATGCCGATGGCCACATGCGGTTTGCCGCCAATGTTGGCGCACAATACCGCCACATGATCATTGAGGTTGTTCTTCAAATCGAAACAGAGTTTTTTCAATGCATCAGGATTGCTTACCTCCACTATGTCGCCCACAAAAGTTACCCCGTTGATGATCTCATCTTTTTTCAGCAGTTCATTTCTTATGCCCACGAGCATACGGTTTTCGAGGTGCTCCAGTTTCTTTTTTAATTCTGCATTTTCAGCCAGCACATTCTCAACGGATTTTACCAGGTCTTTGGGGTTTTTAAATTGCTCCTTTATTACTTCAAGTTGCTTTAACTGTTCATTCATGTATTCCTCTGCCGCTTCACCGCTCACCGCTTCTACCCTTCTTACACCCGCAGCTATTGCAGTTTCATGTTTTATTTTAAAAATACCAAGTTCCCCCGTGGCGCCAACATGCGTGCCGCCGCATAACTCAACGGAATAACCAGGGTCAATAATCACCACCCTTACCACATCTGCATATTTTTCACCAAACAATGCCATAGCCCCCATTGCAAGGGCTTCTTCTTTGGGCATTTCTTTTATTACTACGGGAATGTTCTCCCTGATCTTTTATTTTACCAGTTTTTACACTTTGCTGATTTCTTCGTCTGTCATTTTTGCGTAATGGGAAAAATCAAAACGCAGATGCTCCTCATTTACCAATGAGCCTTTCTGGGCCACATGTGTACCCAGCACCTTTCTTAAAGCGGCATGAAGGAGGTGTGTGACAGTATGATGCTGTTTTATTTTGGTCCTTCTTGATTTGTCAACTTTTGCCAAAACATAATTCGACCCATTATCTGGAAACTTTTCGAGGTAATGAATAATTAAACCATTCTCTTTTTTTGTATCCAAAACTTTTATTTGCTCGCCTTCAAAGTCAAATATCCCCTTATCGCCTACCTGGCCACCACTTTCAGCATAAAATGGAGTTTGCCACAAAACAAACTGATAAACTTCGTTATCCTTAATTTTCGCAGTTCTATATCGAGCAACCATTGTTCGGCACTCTTCAACATCATATCCAACAAATTTTGTGTCAACATTGCTGTGAACCCTCCAGTCCCCAACATTGATTGCCGTAGCTACTCTGCTCCGCTCTTTTTGCTGCTGCATACATTGATTGAACGCATCAATGTCAACTTTCCACCCACCCTCATGTGCCATTAAATTGGTCAAGTCAATCGGAAATCCATAAGTGTCAAATAACTCAAAAGCAAATTCCCCCGCTACTATATTTTTTTCAATGTCTTTCCGGTATTTCTCCAATTCCATTCTGGTTTGACCATGATAAATATTTATTTTTTCATCCCTATATTGATAAAAAGCAAGAATGCCCTTAGCTACTGTCCTCAAAAACGCCTCCTCTTCTTCTTTCACTACCTTGCTCACAAAATCTGCCTGCAGATGCAATTCGGGGAATACATTTTTGAATTGCTCCGCAAGTACAGGCATCAGTTGATAAATCAACGGCTGTTTGTAATCAAGATAAGAGTAGTAGTATCGTACCGCCCTTCTTAAAATCCGGCGTATTACATAACCTGCGCCGGTGTTGGAAGGCAATTGCCCGTCTGCAATGGTAAAGGCAATTGCACGGATGTGATCTGCAATTACCCTGAAGGCAACGGCCTGCTTACTGTCACTGCCGTCATATTTTTTTGCAACAATTTGTTCTGTCGTTCTTATCGTTCCACTAAACAAATCCGTATCATAATTAGAGCTCTTCCCCTGCAATACCCTCACCAGTCTTTCCAGCCCCATTCCTGTATCTACATGTTTGGCCGGTAAGGGTTCAAGGCTGCCGTCTTTCAGGCGGTTAAATTGTATAAATACATTATTCCATATTTCAATCACCTGCGGATGGTCGTTGTTTACAAGTGTTTTGCCCTCTGTTTTTTTTCTTTCTTCATCACTCCGGCAATCCACATGTATTTCCGTACAGGGGCCGCAGGGGCCGGTATCTCCCATCTCCCAGAAATTGTCTTTTTTATTGCCCAAAAGAATGCGGTCAGGGGCAATCCATTTCTTCCATTCACCAAAAGCCTCACCATCTTTGGGCAGGTTTTCTCTGGCATCGCCTTCAAAAACGGTTACATACAACCTGTTTTTGGGAATTTTATATACTTCCGTCAGCAGTTCCCAGCTCCATTCTATTGCTTCTTTTTTAAAGTATCCTGCCTGGGGCTGAAGAGGGTCCCCAAAACTCCAGTTGCCCAGCATTTCAAACATGGTGTGGTGATAGGTATCAACCCCCACCTCCTCCAGGTCGTTGTGTTTGCCGCTTACCCTAAGGCATTTCTGGGTATCGGCTACCCTGTTGTGCGGCGGCTTTTTATTGCCGAGGAAATAATCCTTAAACTGATTCATGCCTGCGTTGGTAAACAGCAGGGTGGGGTCGTTTTTAACCACAATTGGTGCGGAGGGCACAATGGTATGCCCTTTTGATTTAAAAAAATCAAGGAATTGCTGCCTTATTTCAGCGGAAGTCATCATTCGGTCTGCTTTTAAATTGGGTTGATTTTTGCAGGCAATCCGTTTATATTTGCCTGCCTTACCCTAAAAGTGCACAAAGTTACATATTCAACGGCAGTCTGGCGGCGTTACAACCCCGCCTCCTGTTAAACCTGTGCACGCCGTGAAAACCCAAAGTAAACGATTCAGGTTCCTCAGGAGCCATCAGTATGAAAAAAGTAAAATATTACTATAATACCAATACACTCCGGTATGAGAAACTGGTTGTGCCCCTGCGGGTAAAACTGCTGCGTGTACTGGGTTTTCTGGCTGCTGCTATTGTTACCGGTCTTATTATTGTTGCCTTTGCCTTCCGCTTTCTTGATTCACCCAAAGAAAAAATACTTCGCCTGCAGTATGAACGGTCGCAGGAAGACCTTGCCAGCATCAGGGGCAGGGTGAGGAGCATGGAAGACCGTTTAAAACAACTGGAGAAAAGGGACAATGAAGTGTATCGTTCTATTTTTGAAGCCAACCCCATTCCAGACAGTGCAAGGGCAAGACAAATGGAGAAAGAACAGGAGATCAGGCTGGTTTCGGGCATGGATGACAATGAGCTGGCTTATTCCCTTGCGGTAACATTAAACACACTCAACAACCGCATCAGTTTCCAGGAAAAATCTTACAATGACATTGCCGGGATGCTGAAGAACAAAGAACTCCTGCTTTCCTGCACACCGGCCATACAACCCGTAAACAATAAAGACCTGAACCGCATTGCATCCGGTTTTGGTTACCGTATTGACCCTGTATATAAAACTGTGAAAATGCACGAAGGGCTTGATTTTTCAGCCCCGCAGGGCACGCCCATTTATGCCACGGCCAACGGCACGATAAAATTATCAGGCAATGTGGGAAACGGTTACGGCAACCATGTTATCATTAACCACAACTTTGGATATGAAACCCTGTATGGCCACATGACCCGTATAAAAGTACGTGCAGGACAGAAGGTGAAACGAGGCGAAGTAATAGGTTGGGTGGGCAGTACAGGAAAATCAACCGGGCCCCACCTGCATTACGAAGTGCATAAAAACGGCAGGCCTGTTGACCCCATCTACTTTTTTTATAACGACCTGACGCCTGAACAATACGACCGCATACTGAAACTTGCAGCAGCAAGCAACCAGAGTTTTGACTGATGCGGTACTGCATCATTACTTAAAGAAAGCCGCCGTCTTTTTACTCCACATTGTTTACCCACCGCTGTGCATAATTCTTAGCCCGGTTTTTGTGTGTATTCATATAATTTCGTAAACTATGCTACAACAATTAGACATATTCGCAAAATCTGCCACTGAGGAAACCACTGCAGAAACTATTGCACCTGTTGCTGAACGCAGGCTTAAACCACCTGTAAAAATTGTTGCTGAAGAAGAAACCCCTGAAGCAATCAAATCCATTAAAGCAGCAGTTCCTCCTGTAAAGAAAGAAGAAAAGCAAAAGAAAGGGCAGCGGGGAAGAAAATCAATTAAGGACATGAGCCTTGAGGCGGAGTTTGTAGAAGTGCCTGCAGATGACGTTCTGTTTACCAAACAATACTATCCCATTGGCGAAGTTGCTGAAATGTTTAAAGTAAATGCTTCGCTGCTGCGTTACTGGGAAACTGAATTTGATATACTTAAACCCAGAAAAAACAGGAAAGGAGACCGCTATTTCCGGCCCGAGGATGTAAAGAACCTGCAACTCATCTATCACCTGCTGCGCCAGCGCAAATACACTATTGAAGGCGCCAAAGATTACCTGAAAAAAAACAAGAAAAGCCAGGAAAAATATGAGATGATTCAAAAACTGCAGCAAATCAAATCTTTCTTTCTTGAATTGAAGGCAACATTGTAAAGTCTCAGCTCATTTTTCCGGGTTCAGGATCTTCACTTCTGTATTTACCCCCGCAATTTCTATTTTAAGCTGTTCCAGCAATTGAATAGCTTCCAGGTTAATTCTTTGCTTTAGTTGGTTAAACTCTTCTATTAATATAGCAGCGGTAAAGTATTCGCCCTGCACCAGGAAAGACTTTTGAAGTATATCCTGAAGAAAAACGGATTTCTGCAAAACCAGTTTATCATTTAATAGTTCATCAATGCCTGCAAGCAATGCCTGTAATTGTGCGGCATTTGTATTTACGCTTATCTCCAGTCTCAGTTCGCCCCTGCGTTGTGTGCGGAGTGTAAGGTTATCCACTATGCTGTCAACCATTTGTTTGTTGGGCACCGTAACATAAGTTTTTTCTGTTGTGCGGATGCGGGTGCTCCTCAATCCAATCCTTTCAACCGTGCCGGTAATGTTGTTTACTTTCAGCAGGTCGCCTGTGGCAAATGGCTTATCAAAAAAGATGATGAAGGATGCTATGAGGTTTTCAATGCTTTCCCTTGCAGCAAGCGCAATGGCTGCGCCTGCAATACTGAGGCCTGCAAGGAGCTCTGTTATTTTGTAATTAAATACCAGCCTGGTAATGGTAAGCAACCCGATAATAACCAATATTACTTTCAGGAAGTCTTTAAAAAAAACCACCAGCTGGTTATCTGACTGGTCTGGTGTAAGATCAGCCTTTCTTTCCATCACCAGCGCCAGGTAATCAATCATGCGCAGCATCATCCAGAAAAAAGTGATGATGAGGATACCCGTGCCGATGGCATCGGCATATTCCTTTGTATTGGTCCTGTAAAATTCAAAAAGTAATGCTGAAGGAAATTTAAGTGTGGACAATGCAACGATTGAAACCAGCAGGAATGAAAAAATTTTTATGGGGGCCAGTATAAGGTCCATAAAAGCCCTTTCGTCAACCACCTCTCCCCATTTTTTCATGGCAAGAAAAAACAGTTTGCATACCCTGACACCGATGAATTTTTTTAAAAGGTAAGCAACGATTATTACGCTTCCCACCGCAGCATACTCCCTTACCGTATTATCCAGTATAACCTGATCAAAAAAACCGGGCATAATTTGTTTTACTTAAAAATGGCTGTAAAAATAAGGGATAATTGAAAGCTGCATTGCGGCAGGGGCTACTGTAATGAATACAGCCTGATGGCCGTTTCATCCAGTACATAAATCCCCCGTGGTGTTATCTGCATCTTTTCCGCCTGTTGCAGTTTTACAGGGAGTACAGATTCCTTTATCTGCATCGTTCCGGGCACATAAGAAAGGATTTTGTTTTGCAACCTTCCGAGTATGTTACCATTAATTACCTGTATGTTGTTCCACCCCGTTAAAGGCAATTTGTTTTTTAAAGCGCCGTAATAATCAAAAATAAACATGCCCTTTTGTTCATCGTAGAGGTAAACAAATTTATCCTGGTCAATGATGCGCACCGGCATGGGAGCCTCCCCAAATACAAGCCTGAAGTCAGAAGTTTCACTTAATACCTTTCCATCTTCACCAATCTTTTTCAGTTTGCTTTCCTGTTCATCAAATATCCATATGTTGTTGTCGTAAGACTGGCTGATGGCCCGCACCTGCAGAATGTTTTGTTTGCGCAGGTCAATGGTGTTTACCACATTGAGGAAGCGGTCCAGCACAACAATTGTTTTAAAATCTTTATAAAACAATAAAGTTTTAAGAGGGTTTGCAGCATCAATGGAATACAGCTTTCCGTAACGCCTTACATCGTTGAATACCCCCATTGAATCGCCTTTTACATTGAGCTTTTTGAGCTGGCCATTTTTATTTACAAGAAAAAGATTGCCGAGGTAATCAGCAGTAAAAAAAGAAAACTCCCCTTCCACAGTACGCAACAGCGTAAAAGCAGAATCGGTTTGCCCAATGCAAAAAGCCTGAATAAAAAGAAATAATATTATAAGTATTTTTGTCACTCCGTGTAATGTTTCAGTTCAAGTTTTTCGCCGTCAAATACTGCATAACTGTTATAACGTATCCAGTCGCCCAGGTTAATATAACGGCTGCCTTGGGAAAGACGAAAATCAATAGGCAGGTGGCGGTGGCCGAATACAAAAAAATCATAAAATTCTTTCTGCAGTATTTCCTTGCAATATTGTATCAGCCATTCTTTGTCTTCTCCAAGAAAATGGTCATCGCTGTTGCCGGTTACAGCCCGGCTTCTCCTGCTGGAATATCCTGCAATACCCATGCCTGCAACCGGCGGTAAAATACCGAACAGCCACCTGCAAAAGGGGTTGCGGAAAATCTTTTTCAGCAATTTATAACCATGGTCTCCGGGGCCAAGGCCATCGCCATGGGCGATATAAAATTTTTTGCTGTTGAACTCAAATATCCGGGGTTCAAAATACACAGGTATATTCAGCTCCTTTTGAAAATAATCCGTCATCCACATATCATGGTTGCCTGCAAAAAAATGAATGGGTATGCCGCTATCAGTTATTTCAGCCAGTTTACCAAGCAGCCGCACATAACCCTTTGGCACCACTTTCCTGTATTCGTACCAGAAATCAAAAATATCCCCAACGATAAAAATAATGGCGGCATCATTCCTTATTTCCTCAAGAAACTTTACAATCCTTTTTTCCCTTGCAAGGCTGGATTCATAATCAGGCACACCAAGATGGAAATCGGAAAGGAAGTAGATTTTTTTACCGGCTTTAATCTGCATTTAACAAGCTTATAATCCTTTTAAAATTCAGATGAAATTAACCAAATAATTTCTTCGCCGTTTCCTCTTTTGATTCTTTGAAATGAAGCGCCTCATCTCCGATTATACCTGAAAGTGTGCCAGGCTTTACAGGGTTATGATTGGGAATGGTTATGTGATGTTCGCCAAAAAGAGTGGTGGTGAGACGGATGTGGCTTCCTTTTTGTCTGGTTATCGTATAAGCAAATTTCTACAGTTTTTTAATCAGTTCAGTTGCGGAAATATTCCTGGGCAATTTCATATTGCTATCAACTCCTCTTTTACCTGGTGCAGCCGGATGATTTTGGGCATTCTTTCAGGATCAAAATGACATTCCACGGCTTCTTTTACATTTTTTCGTAATTCATCTAATGTATCAGCTTCAGCAAAAATGCTTTCTCACAATGCCCTCGCTGTATATCCTCCTTCAAGCGCCTCTTCAACTAAAAAAATGATTTCTGTCATGGGGAAATTTTTCTAAAAATACAACTTACTCATTTACCGCCTGTTTTTATCCTTCATAAACTTCAGTACATCCCCTGAAGTAATAAGCGGCTTTCCTTCTACCGGGCCATTATACCAGTATATCCAGGCCTGGGTGGGTTTGTTGTTGTGGTAAATGGTAGCAAGGACACGTTTATACAAAGGGGTTTCACCCGGTTCAACTATTACCCCTTCATAATCGTCAAGCTGGCCGATAATCCAGCTGAACTCACCCACATTTAATATGGAGTACAATTCTCCCGTAATATACTTTTCATCCTTTGTAGGCACGGCTGCGGGGTATTCACCAAGATCATACAACAGGCCTTTAACCCTTGCATCTCCTACAAAATGAAAATAATCGCTGAGGTATTGGTAGGCAGGGTGGTGAAATCCCTTACGCAAAGAGCCATATACGAAAAGACTGTAACAGGTAGGTTCCATACTTTAACTTAAGGTAAAAAAAACAATTAATGAAACTGCTACCAAACCGATGAACCGTTAACCCTGCAGGGCATCCTGCATTTTTGTATTATCGGTAAAGATAATAACTGGAGTTGTAAAGAATAAATTACTGCGGGAATATTGTTGTTAAAACAGCATGAACGTTTTACCAGGCTGATTACCTGTTTCAAATGAAAAAACTGCTGTATTATTTTACCTGATAAATCCGGTAAACTGGTATTAATACGGGCTTTTTGCTTCTATCAAAAACACATACACTTCCCCGGGGCCGTGTACACCCACCACCAGTGTTTTTTCAATATCCGCAGTGCGGCTGGGGCCAGTTGCAAAAGTTATTAAAGAGGGGAGGTTGTTTCCGTATTTTTCTTTAAGGAGCAGAAGGGCGTCTTTTACATCATACACCAGCTGGTTCATGTAAGCAATACAGATGTGGACAGGGGCATACACACTTACAGTACGTCCGCTTTCCTGTGCAGCGCTCATCACAATACTTCCTGTACGGGCCACGAGATATTCGCAGCCTGTAATGGAAGCATCGCAGGTTGAAAGGTCATCATGGGAAAAATTATCAAAAAGGTTTTCCGCCAATACCTGTTTTATTTTTTCTTCCCTGCAATAAATTTTACCCCAGCCCATGTGTGCAGCAAGGTTGTTTAATTGGGATGCAAGTTCAGCATGATTGATGCAATAAATAAATTTTCCCTGAAGTTTGGTAAACTGTTCGGCAAACTCAATTTCTGGTTCCTGGCTTGACGGCTGCACAAGCATATTCGTTCCTTCGCTGTTGGGAAAAGGCAAAGGCACCGGTTGACTCAGTGCCTTGCGTATTTTCTTTAAAATATTTTCTTTTGCAGAAGATGACATCAGTGTTGTACTTCAGCAGTTGAAGATGGGTTGATATTACCTGCTGCATCAGCAGCTGTATCTAAAGTTCCGTTGGATGAAAAGTTGGCTTCCTTTGCTGCATCCAGAAAAGCTTTCTTCTCTTCATAAGGCCTCTTGCCTATCAGTTCTTCCACGTCATCTTTGTGCAGCACTTCCCTGTCCAGTAATGCATGGGCTATGCTTTCCACTGAACTCCTCTTTTCTTCCAGTAATTTTTTAGTGCGTTCATATGCTTCATCTACCAGCAACCGCACTTCTTCATCAATAAGTTTACCTGTTTCTTCACTGTAAGGTTTGGTAAAGTAATTATCCTGCACAGGATCATAAAAACTCACATTACCCACCTTGTCATTCATACCATAAACAGTAACCATGGCGTATGCCAGTTTGGTTATCTGCTGCAGGTCGTTTTGTGCGCCGGTTGATATCTTATTAAAGAAAATGTCTTCGCTGGCCCGTCCGCCGAGCGTCATACACATCTGGTCCATCAACTGGTCGGTATTGTAAAGATATTGTTCCTTGGGTGTGTATTGTGCATACCCTAATGCAGCTACGCCCCTTGGCACTATGGTTACTTTCAGTAAAGGATAAGCATGTTCAAGAAACCATCCGCATACGGCATGCCCTGCTTCATGGTAAGCAATAATTTTCTTCTCTTCCGGCGAAATGATCTTGTTCTTTTTTTCCAATCCCCCGATGATCCGGTCAATGGCATCCTGGAAATCGTCCATTTCAACTTCGGCTTTGCCTTTGCGTGCTGCAATCAATGCCGCTTCATTGCAAACATTGGCGATATCAGCGCCGGCAAAACCGGGTGTTAACTCAGCCAGTTTATGAATATTGAGCCTGGTTGATTTTTTAATGGGCTTAAGGTGCACATTAAAAATCTCTTCCCTGCCTTTCAGGTCGGGTTTATCAATACTGATCTGCCGGTCGAAACGGCCGGGGCGCAATAATGCGCTGTCCAATACATCCGGTCTGTTGGTAGCTGCAAGAATGATGATACCGCTGTCTCCGCCGAAACCATCCATTTCCACCAGCAACTGGTTTAATGTATTTTCTCTTTCGTCATTGCTCATCATCATATTCTTTCCCCTTGCCCGTCCAATGGCATCTATCTCATCAATAAATATGATACATGGCGCTTTCTCCCTCGCTTGTTTAAATAAATCCCTTACGCGGCTGGCGCCCACACCAACAAAAAGTTCAACAAAATCAGAACCTGAAAGAGAAAAGAAAGGAACCTGTGCCTCACCGGCCATAGCTTTAGCCAATAATGTTTTACCAGTTCCGGGGGGGCCTATAAGCAATGCGCCTTTGGGAATTTTGCCGCCAAGAGCAGTATATTTCTTAGGGTTTTTGAGAAAGTCAACAATCTCCATTACTTCCTGTTTGGCTTCCTCTAAACCTGCTACATCGGCAAAAGTGATGTTTACTTTGGTGCCCTTATCAAACAATTGTGCTTTTGATTTGCCAATATTAAAAATGCCACCGGGGCCACCACCGCCGCCCGGGCCGCCAACCTTACGCATCATTAATATAAAAAGCAGCCCAAACATTAATATGGGGAAAAGTATATTGATGAACGGGCCAAACCATTCAGGGTCTGTAGTAGGCTTTACTTCTACTTCAGCAATATTCGGGTTGGCTTTAAAGTAATCGTAAAGAAACTTCTGGTAGTCTTCTACTTTTGATTGTGTGAACTGAAAATGCGGGCCCTTGCCTTTTGTTACAGCCGCCCATTTATCACCCAAAAGCCTCCTGTAAACGTCTTTTTTTACGAGGCTATCCTGCTTTATAAACACCCGTACTATATCTTTATTCTGTACTGGCTCTACTTTTTCCACGTCATTTGCTGAAAGCATTTCCAGGCGGAACTTTTTCTCAGTTATTTCGGTTAAATCCGGCGTAACACCCTGTAATACCTGGTACCCTATAAGAAATATGGCTACCAATGCGTAAATCCAGTATATATTAAAGCGTGGGGCTTTACGTGAATTTTTATCGTCGCCGCCTGAACGGTTAAACCCCGGGCGGGAATTCTGCTGGTCTTGTTTGTAATCTTCCTGTGACATTTTCTCGGTCTCCCGTTAATAACAATTTAATGATTTATTGGAGTAATTTGTTCAATGTGCAGCTTTTTTACTTTTTAATTGGCATTTGGCCATGCTCTGTTAATTCGCCGTCGCTCCACATTTCTTCCAGTTTGTAAAACTTCCGGTTTGCCGGCTGAAACACATGCACCACTACATTAACGTAATCAATCAGCACCCATTGCAGCGCCTGGTAGCCTTCATGCCGGTAAGGTATTTCGCCACACTGCTTTTTTACCAGTTCTTCCACGCTTTCGGCAATGGCCCTTACCTGCACATGCGATGTGGCTTCGCAAATGATAAAAAAGTCAGAAACCGCTTCGGGTATCTTGCGCAAATCAAGCGAAACAATGTTTTCCCCTTTTTTATCCTGTATGGCCTGGATGATTACTTTTAAAATTTTGCTGCTCCTGGTGAGTCGTGCCGCCCTTTTTGGCCGGGCTGCCAATACTTGTAATGCTGTCAAATGATTTTTGTTTTTGGTGATCTGCCCTGCGGGCTTTTGTCTGCTTTTATTAATTGATCAAATCAAGTGGGCCAGTTTTAGATTGCTTCATCTGTCTGCAGATGTTGCCTCCACCTTACCTTCACGTCAACTGCTTTTACTGCAACCTGCTTTGTACACAACCCATAACGCAAAACTCCAAACTTCTTTTATCTTGCCAAAATTAATAATTAATTCCCTTATCTGCAGTTTATGAACCTTATCGGGCAGCCATTCATCACATTGCAGCAGGTTGACAGCACCAACAACTATGCCATGGCACAGGCACATGCCCGTTTGGCAACACATGGAACCACCTATTTTGCCATGGAACAAACTGGGGGAAAAGGTCAGCGTGGAAAAAACTGGTTTAGCCTTCCGGGAGAAAATATTATGCAGAGCGTGGTAATAGAGCCGGGAAACCTCCCGGCCGCATCACAGTTCTGTTTAAGCGCTGCAACAGCACTTGCCTGCTACGATTTTTTTAATGTTTATGCGGGTGATGAAACTTTTATTAAATGGCCTAACGACCTTTACTGGCGTGACAGAAAGGCAGGGGGTATCCTGATTGAAAATGTTCTGTCGGGCAAGGTATGGCAATACGCAATTGCAGGTACAGGAATTAATATCAATCAAACCGTTTTTGATGTTTCCCTTCCCAATCCTGTTTCACTTAAACAAATTACCGGGAAACATTATGATGTATTAGAACTGGCTTCCCAGCTCTGCAGCAGGCTTCAAAAAAGATATGAGCAATTGCATCAGGGAAATTTTTCTGAACTGCTTGAACAATACAACAAGGTATTGTATAAAAAAGGGCAAACAATAAGGCTTAAAAAAGACAACCGCGTTTTTAACTGCACATTAGAAGAAGTTAACAACGCCGGGCAATTGGTGGTAAAAACCGGAATAGAAGAACATTTTGATTTTGGAGAAGTAGAATGGGTCATAGCGTAATCAACGAAGTATAAAAACATTAATAGCTAATATATTTGTGATGCTAATGTATATTTAAACTGCAAGATTAAAATGATACGATACATAATACTACTAATTATTGCCTCATTACCTTTTTCTACATCTGAATGTCAAACTTGCATTATCGGAAGAATATCGTACGGTGAAATAGTTGTGGGAGCTGATGCTCTTATTGGAAATTCAGTAAAAAGCGAAACTGGTAAAATGAAAGATTCAAAAAAAATATTAGGTTGTAAAATAATAAATGTTAAAGGTACTTTTTTTGCTGGAGCAGGTTCACCAATGAATATTTTAGCCAATATCGCTGATTCAATTTGCAAAAAGGAGAATATAATTGATACAATTGTATCAATATTTAAAAGAGTAGTAAAAAAGCAGATAGAACCGCAGTTAGAATATCATAGAAAAAAAGACTTAGCCTATTTTAAAAGGTACTACATGCCAACTAAAGAAATACCCCGTTTTGCCGAACTTCTCTTTTTTAAATATGAAAACATGATCCCTAAATTGATATACGTAGGATTTAAAATCACAAATAAGAGTAACGAAAAAGTTCATATTGAGCCTATTTCAAAGAATGCTTCTAGCGGCACTACCTATGCTATTGGGCATAAGACAGAAATAATTGCGATGTTAAATAATAAAGAAACCTGGAAAAACGGTTCTACAAAAGGAATCGAAACTTTACTAATAAATCAAATAAATGCAAAAAAAGCGGTTGTTGACGGCCCAATCACTATAATTCAAATTACTAAGAATGGAATAAATTGGTATAAAGAAGGTTTGTGTAATGAGAAAAAGGATACAAAATAAGGAAACAAGTCAAATCACTTAACCTTCATCTCCTCCGCCCTTCTTGCCTCTACCTCATACTTATTGTCGTAATACCCATGCTTCAAAGTTTCTGCGAGGTAACGCAAAACAAAATTAATATACCCATGCTGCCTGAACTGCTCAACGTGCTTGAGTTCATGCCTCAACCATTTTTCGTTATTCAGGAATTCGGCTGCTGAAGCTTTGTAGAGATGGATGGTTTTGCCAAGTGTAAATGCAACAGATTTTACGCCAAGTTTCCACGCAGCAATCTTTGCAAGGCGGGAGTTTTCCCTTATAGTGATATGGGTGAATGACATAGTGTTCGGATTATCTTTAAACTGAAACACAAATGATGCCATGATTATTTTACCTCCTTCCACGCATTTATAATTTCCTCTGCATGTTGCTTATTCTTAGGGCGTAAAAAAATTATCCGGATAATCCCTTTTTCGTCTATTACAAAAGTGTTGCGGAATACCCCCATGTATTTGCGGCCAAACATCTCTTTTTCACCCAGCACACCATATTTTGCCAGCACTTCTTGTGTTGTATCGGCTATAAGCGGAAAAGGCAGACCATATTTTATTTCAAACTTCTTTTGCTTTTTTTCATCATCAGGGCTTATCCCGATTACTTCAAAGCCATTCTTCTTTAAGAGCGCATAATTGTCCCGCAGGTTGCATGACTCAATAGTGCAGGTAGGCGAACCGGCTTCGGAATAAACGTATAAAATCACTTTCTTTCCTTTGTAATCAGACAGGGAAATTTTATTTCCGTTCTGATCTTTGCCCGTGAAGCCGGGGGCTTTTTCTCCTTCTTTAAGATGTGTCATTCTTTTAGATTAAAACATTACCTGGTAAACTTAAATGTTTTCTCCGTTTTATTCCCCGCCTCATCTTCAACAGAAATTTTCAGCTCATGTTCTCCTCTGGGGCAATGTTCATCAAACTTATAAGTAAAGGTATTGCCCCGCTGAGAAAACATCAGCCATTCGCCATCCAGCTCTGCCCGAAAATTTTTAACCTGGTTATAATTATCAGTTACGCTCACCACAAGTTTGGAAAGCTTTGACAGGTTTGCGCCATCTTTTAATGAATAGGAGATAACCTGCGGCGGCTCTGTATCTGCTATTAATTGAAAAATACCAAAATCCCGGAAATCAGATTTGTACCATCCCAGTTCCCAAACAGCTTTCTTAACACTGATATTATTCTTTGTAATTTTTTTAATAAGTAATCTATCCCGCAGGTGGTAGGGGATTATTTTATCCGGTTTAACCCTTAAAGTATAATTGGCATGTACCGGCACCGTATAAGTATGAATGTGGTGTATTCCCGAAAAAGCCAGCGGGTCAGCATTGGGGAACCCCGTATAAGTAAAGTTCAATGAATCGTATAAAGCGTTTTCAGGAAGGTACACCTGCATGTTTTCGGTTTCATAAACATTCACTTCGCCGGCTTTCATTTTATACCCCGGCCTTGCGGGAACAGGCCAGTACCCTGTGCGCTGAACAGAGAATTTTACCTGCGAGGTATTGCCATAAGCATCTTTAACTTCTATTCTCAATGCCTGCACAACAGTATCAGGCAATTCAAAAAATGGTTTGCCTCCGGATGGCCGGTAAATATCCAGCCCGTTACCCGGCAGCGGGAACAAATACTGATAATAAGGGCCGCCACCGTTTTTTATCCTGTAATCTGTATGAGCATTCAGGTATCTTGTTTCATCGTAACCAATGCGGGCCAGCTTAAAGCCATTCAAAGCTTCGGCCACTTTATAAAGCGTGGCTTCAAAAATGCCGTTGGCGTTGGGCACGCCGCTCATTTTATCAGCAGCCTGTATGGCAAAAACCACTTTATCTGTGTTTACTTTTATTATTCCTGCAGGAACATAAACCCCCTGTACTTTTTTTAAAGGATAAACAAGCGGGCTTTGCTCATAGGTGCTGATGTTCCGGTTATACACTACCAGCCTGTACACATCGGGGGGAACTTTATCCGGTATATTCAAATCAAACATAAGCGGGTTCAGGCATTTTTCTGTTGTGGTTTCTCTTATCTCAAAATGTACATGCGGCCCCTGCGAGCCGCCTGTGTTGCCGCTGTATCCAATAAAGGTTCCTTTTTTTACAGGGAAATCAGCTTCTGGAATATCAAGATCAACCTGCCAGCTTTCTTTTTCGTATTGCTTTTCCTTTACGTATTCTTCAAGCTCCGGCATAAAATCGTTCATGTGGGCGTAAAGCGTAGTAAGGCCGTTGGGATGATTAAGATAAATGGCCCTTCCAAAACCGCCCGGTTCAATTTTTATTCGGGCTACATAGCCATCTGCTGCTGCGTAAATGGGCAGGTTTTCTTTTCGCTGCGTGAAAAGGTCAAGCCCCATATGAAAATGGTTAGGCCGCATCTCGCCAAAATTGGCATTGAGCTTTACGGGAATGTTAAGCGGATACCGGAAATATGTTTTGGAATGGCCTGCGGATTCTTCTTGTGAGGGGCGGGGTTGAGCATACAGCAGGACAGCAAAGAGCATCAAGGCAGCGGACAGGGTAAATCTCATCAATGGTTTTCTGTAATTTTATGCTACAAAACTAAGCCCCGGCACGTCTTAATAAAAAATCAATTTCAACATGAGTGTTAATTCAAAGCACATTGCCACTTTCCTGCTCGGTGCAGCCGCAGGGTTTGCCGCATACAAATACATGAACATGACCGATGAGGAAAAAGAAAAACTGATGGCCGATATTAAGGCCAAAGCCAATGCTTTTAAAGAGGAGGCGGAAAATATGGCGGAGAAAGGGAAAGAGTATTTTGAAGAACTGCGCAGCAAAGGCGGCAGCGCATTTAAAGAGCACATGAAAGGGGCAGAGGACATGTTCAATGACCTGTTCGGAAAAAAAGATACGGGATCAAAACCTGCATAAAATTTTTTATTCACATCCTCCTTTATCCGCCGTTCCTCCTGTAATCCGCTCCGTTTGTAGTTTTCACGACAATGGGTTAGAAAACCATGTGGTACTTTAACATCGTAATTAACATGTACCCGGTTTAGGGTATATATTTTTTTAAAAACTGGTACAACATTTGGCTTACAAAAATTGTCTTGTAATTAAGTATTGCTAACTATAAAAGGATGGCGTATGAAGAGGATTTTACACAAAATGGCTTTAGTCTGGATTTCGCTGCTGAGTATTATGGGGTTTTCCAAAACCAAATTATCCAAAGCTGAAAAAGACCAGGCAGGAAAAGCACCCCAGCAACAGGAAATTATGCTGGATGAATATGAGCTTTCTGCTTTTCACAGCAACTGAGTTTTTCTCAAAACATGAGGAATAGCGGATGTAACATGCCAGCATTCATGGATAAAAAAATTGCCTGAATCCTGCTTTAGTGCAGGATTTTTTAGTTGGGGTTATCCCAAACCAAGCTGAGTTGATTCTCTTAAAAAAACCCATAACAGCATACATTCTTTCTTTCTTGCCATACTATTTATAGTAATGCAGCCCGTTTATTTTTATAGCAGTTGCTGGCCAATAAAATTCGAAAAAATATAATGTTGATAAACACTTAAAGCAGTTGTAATTTCCAATTGGGCATTTCCTGCTCACCCATTACCTTTGCACCCCGGGTTTAAGCCCGGTTTTGCCCCCATCCATAAAGGGGGTTTTAAAAAGAGAGGCCGCATTAACAAGTGACAAACGCAACACTGCAGCAAAATTTCAGCGAGGGGTTTACAAACCTTAACTACTTCTTTTTCCAAACCAATTTTATTATAAACCGCAATGCCAAAAGACCAATCCATTAAGTCAGTACTCATTATCGGTTCCGGACCTATTATCATAGGTCAGGCCTGCGAATTTGATTATTCAGGCAGCCAGGCTGCAAGAAGTTTACGTGAAGAAGGCGTAAAAGTAATCCTCATCAACAGCAACCCCGCCACCATTATGACCGACCCGATGATGGCGGACAAAGTATATCTTCTTCCGCTGAATGCGGACAGCATTGAACAGATTCTGGAAGAAAACAGCATTGATGCGGTGCTGCCCACCATGGGAGGCCAAACAGCGCTGAACCTGGCTAAAGAAGCCGAAGAACTTGGCCTCTGGGAAAAATACAATGTGAGGCTGATTGGTGTGGACATTAAAGCAATAGAAAAAGCCGAAGACCGGGAAAAATTCAGGCAATGGATGATTGAAATGAACATACCCGTTGCCCCGGCCAAAACAGCCAACTCGTTTCTGGAAGGAAAAGAATTTGCACAGGAAATTGGTTTCCCGCTTGTCATCCGTCCTTCATTTACTCTGGGAGGCACAGGCGGCGGCTTTGTGCACAGCAAAGAATTTCTGGATGAAGCTTTGAACCGCGGTCTTTCCGCATCACCCATTCATGAGGTGCTGGTGGAAAAAGCCGTACTCGGATGGAAAGAGTTTGAACTTGAACTGCTTCGTGATGCCAACGACAATGTAGTTATCATTTGCACAGTGGAGAATTTTGACCCGATGGGCATTCATACAGGCGACTCCATTACCGTGGCGCCTGCCATGACACTAAGCGATACCGCTTTTCAACTGATGCGCAATACCGCCATCAGCATGATGCGTAAGCTTGGCAATTTTGCCGGCGGCTGCAATGTGCAGTTTGCACTGAACCCCGCAACAGAAGAGATCATCGCTATTGAAATCAATCCACGTGTGAGCCGCTCATCTGCGCTTGCATCGAAAGCAACAGGCTATCCCATTGCAAAGATTGCTGCCAAACTGGCCATTGGCTATTCCCTTGATGAATTGAAGAACCAGATCACACAATCCACTTCCGCATACTTTGAGCCTGCACTGGACTATGTTATTGTAAAAATACCCCGCTGGAACTTTGACAAGTTTAAAGGCGCCAATGATGTGCTTGGCCTGCAAATGAAAAGTGTTGGTGAAGTAATGGCCATCGGAAGGAGTTTTACCGAAGCCATTCAGAAAGCCTGCCAGAGCCTGGAGAACAATGCCGTGGGCCTGGGGTATTATGGCAAAAGCCTGATGCATTCTGAAGAACTGATTGATTACCTGAAAACACCAAGGTGGGACCGCATCTTCCGCATTAAGGATGCATTGATGGCGGGCATCAGTGTGAAAACCATTTGCCAGGTAACAGGTATTGACCGGTGGTTTATTTACGAAATACAGAAGATCGTTAACCTTGAAAAAGAAATATCAAAATACAAGCTTGATACTTTACCCGTTGAACTGCTGAAAGAAGCCAAGTTTCTTGGCTTCAGCGATGCGCAGATATACCGCATCATGCAGGACGGCAGCGAAGAGGAAGTTTATGAAAAAAGAAAAGCGGCGGGCATTACACGTGTATATAAAATGGTGGATACCTGTGCTGCAGAGTTTGAAGCAAAAACGCCGTATTTCTACAGCACATTTGAAAACGGCAATGCCAATGAAAGCAAGGTAAGTAACAGGAAAAAAATAATTGTACTTGGCTCCGGCCCCAACCGCATTGGCCAGGGTATTGAATTTGACTATTGCTGTGTACATGGTTTGCTTGCCATAAAAGAATGTGGCTATGAAGCCATCATGGTAAACTGTAACCCCGAAACTGTTTCTACAGATTTTGATATGGCTGACAAACTCTACTTTGAGCCTGTTTACTGGGAACACCTGTGGGAAATTGTTGAGCATGAGAAACCGGATGGCGTAATTGTGCAGTTAGGCGGACAAACCGCTTTAAAGCTTGCAGAGCTTTTGCACAAGAAAGGAATAAAAATCATCGGCACGTCTTTCGATAACATGGACATTGCCGAAGACCGTGGCCGTTTCAGTGATATGCTGAAAGAGCTGGGCATACCTTATCCACGCTATGGTACAGCTTACACGGTTGATGAAGCCGTGGAGGTTGCTAACAAAGTAGGTTATCCTGTTCTCGTACGTCCGTCTTATGTTTTGGGCGGGCAAAGAATGAGGATTGTAATTAATGATGATGAACTGGAAAAAGCAGTAGTAAGCCTGCTGAAACATATTCCCGGAAACAAAATCCTTATTGATCATTTTCTTGACCGTTGCCAGGAAGCGGAGATTGACGCCATTTGTGATGGAAAAGATGTTCACATTATGGGCGTAATGGAACACATTGAACCGGCAGGTATTCATAGCGGCGACAGCAATGCTGTGTTACCTGCATTCAATTTATCGCCGCTGATTGTAGATACCATGGAAGATTATGCTAAGAAGATTGCATTCCGCCTCAGCATCAAAGGCCTCATCAATATTCAATTTGCCATAAAAGACGGAATGGTGTACGTAATTGAAGCCAATCCCCGTGCATCCCGTACCACACCTTTTATTGCCAAAGCATACCAGATACCTTACCTGAATGTGGCCACCAAAGTAATGCTGGGTGAAAACAAACTGAAGGATTTTAAGTTTGAGAAAAAACTGAGGGGTTATGCCATTAAGGAACCGGTTTTCAGTTTTGAAAAATTCCCGGGTGTGAGCAAGGAACTGGGACCGGAGATGAAATCAACCGGTGAAGCTATCCGGTTTATCAAAGATTTAAAAGATCCTTACTTCAGGCATTTGTATAAAGAAAGGAGTATGCACCTGAGCAGGTAAAAGTTGAGGTCCCAATCAAAAATAAAATCCCGCTCTCAGTGCAATGCGGTTATAATTGGCATTTGTTCTGATGTGGTTTTCAATAACGGAAGCCTGCTGGTAACGGTATCCGAAACTTACCAAAAACCCTTTGTTGTTTATAAGATTCAGTTTTAAACCTGCGCCGGTTGCAAAAGCAAAGCCCCCGCGGTAACTCCTGTTGGGACTGTTGGTGGCATTGTAACCATAACCTGCATCAACAAAATAATAAGGCACAATATCTCCTTTCTTAACCATATCAACCCGTATGCTTCCAAACAGCGGAAAGATGGTGGTGGTGGCAAAAAGATCAGCCCCAACACCTATGCCAGTAAAGATCTGCGGCGTTAAGCGGTATCCGTTTACTGTTTGAAAAGAAAAGGCAGCAGTGGTTACATTATCAGGTGTGGTTTTGGCAGTTGCCAGTGCACCTATTTCAGTATAGTGGCTAAACCTGCGTAAGCTTTCTTCTTTCTGCATCGTTTGTGCGCAGGCAGCAAGTGAAGCAAATACTGTAATAAAAGGAATATAAATCCGGGCTATCATTTCAAGCATTTCAGTTCAATGGTATAGATAATTATAACTCGGCCCATGCTTTAAAGGCCTGCACCCTGTCCCGGCTTACAATTGCTTCATCCGTTTGGGCGCCTGCTTTTAAAGCAATTTTCAAGCGGCTGTTGAAATGTGTTTTTATTTCTTTGATGGATGTAACACTGCAGATAAGGCTGCGGTTGAGCCTGAAGAATTCAGCAGGATCAAGGAGTTCCTGTAATTTTTCAAGCGTATAATCAATGGTATGCCGGTTGCCGTCTTTTGTAACAAGGTAAACGGTCTTATCAACCGCGTAAAAGTAGGCAATGTCTGAAGTATCTTTAAAAAACATCCGTGTACCGGTTTTTAAAAGAAAACGGTTTTTATACCCGGGGTGGGGCTTGTGCGATGCCCGGATCATATCCAGCACTTCTTTACTTAATACTGCAGATTGCGTAACTGACCGGTATTTATTTATTGCCCTTGCTATGGCTTCAGCGGTTACAGGTTTTAAAAGATAGTCAATGCTGAACAACCTGAAAGCCTCGATGGCATACTGATCGTAAGCGGTAGCGAATATAACCGGGCAATGTACCTGCACTTTTGAAAAAATGCCAAAGCTGATGCCGTCTGCAAGTTCTATATCCAGAAAAAGAAGGTCCGGATGGGGGCGTGTATTGAAAAACTCAACGGCATCCTCCACGTTGTCTATTACATCCTCAACCTGTACAGATGGGTCAAAATGATGTAGCAGCATTTTCAGGCGCTCAGCTGCCAATGGCTCATCTTCAATTATTAAAACCTTCATAAAACAGTTTGTTCAATTAAAAACAAGCCGGGAAAAAAAAGGTTTATACAAGCTCGTTTTTTATCAGCGGAACAGATACCGTGAAGCTTATATTATTCCTGTGAACGATGATTTCCCTGCCCGTAATGAGCCGGAATCTCTGGTTAATGTTATACAGCCCAGTTTGGGTACCGGGTTCTTTTTCCGTTTTGGGCTGGAAGTTATTGTGTACAACGAGATAATCATCTGCGTTTACATAAATTTTTATGGCCAGTGGTTTTTTGGATGAAGCTATGTTGTGCTTGATGGCATTTTCTACCAGCATCTGCAGCGCCACCGGTACAATGTGGCTTTCTGCATAGTTGGCTGGAATATCAAGTATCACATTTACGTTTTCGCCAAATCTTTTTTCAAGCAGGTACAGGTAAGGTTTTATAAATTCCAGTTCATCTTTTAAACGCACCAGCTCAGCATCCTGGTTGCGGAGTATATAGCGGTAAACTGCAGAGAACTGTTCTATAAAAGTATTGGCATCCTGATTTTTTTGCAAAATTAGTGTGGAGAGTACATTCAGATTATTGAAAAGAAAATGCGGGTTAATCCGGCTCTTTACAGCCTGCAGTTGCGCCTGAGCGCTGATCCTTCTTAGCTCTTCTGCTTCCAGTTGTTTTTGTTTGTAACGCTTCAGGAAAAAAACAATGGTATTGATACAGTGCAGGAAAAGGTTGATGCGGAAAGTGAAGAGAAAAATCAGTTTGGCTCCCACAAGCGCTTCATCACCGGTTTTACCGATCCACCATTTACCAACGATAAAATAAGTAAGAGATGCTGCACATAGCGCAACCAACTGGCTCATGCTGAAAAAAACAAGCAGCGGGTGAATTTTATATTGTTGCCGGTACAGGCGGTTGCCCAGCAGCCGTTCGGTAAAACGGTTGCCTTCCCACACCAGCAGGCAAACGGAAACAAATGCACTTATAATATAAGGATGGGGTTCCTTGATATTATAATACCTGAAAGTTTCTGTAAAGAGGGTATTCAGGTAAGAATACAGACCCAGAGCCAGGATGAATAAATATCGGTAGCGGTGGCTGAACATATAATATTCTCTTAACAATTCAATCGGGTCAGCGGTTCGCCGCCAACCCGATTGCCATTTTTCAAAAGTTTAGAAAATATGGGGTTCCCTTACTTCACGGAAGCAATACCCTGTTGATGACATGTATTACACCGTTGGTTGCGGTAATATCTGTTGCTGTGATATCTGATGCAGGATTGGCACTGCTGCTGATTTTAACTTTAGCAGGCGGAAGCGTTACGGTAAGGTTACCGCCCTGCAATGTGGCAACAGTAGCATTATTGGTTAAGTCCCCTGCAAATACATTGGTGGTAAGCACATGGTATTTCACCACTGTTTCAATGGTTGCAGTTGGCGCAGCATTAATATCCGCAATGGTATTGAAACCTGCGGCCCTGAAAGCCGCATTTGTAGGTGCAAACACGGTATATTTTCCGGGATTAGAAATGGCATTTAATAAACCGGCTTTTTGCACGGCAGCAACGAGGTAAGTAAAATTGGTATCGCCTGCTGCAATCTGTGCAATGGTTTTGGTGGGCGGAATCAACACTTTTTCAATTACATGAATTACACCATTGGCAGCGGAAACATCGGCCGATTTTACTTTAATACCATTAACAAATACCCCGTTTGCATTTCTCGAAGCAAACAATTTAGTGCCCAGCAATGTGCCCACTGCATCGCTTGTAGGTACTGCTGATGAACCAACGGCTGAAGCAAGTATATGATATTTAAGAATGCTGTCAATACTGGAGACCGGAAGAGCATTAATAGCTGCTTCGGTTATACCTGAAGCCTGGAAAGCAGCGTTATCGGGTGCAAAAACTGTAAGGGTTCCTCCTGACAAAGCACTGGCAAGATTAGCTTTTGTAACAGCTGCTTTTAAAATGGAAAAGTTGGTGTTTTCAACTACAATATCGGTAATGGTTTTGGGAGCAGGCTGGTTGTTGTCATCTTTGTCGCAACCCGCTGCAAATATGCCGGCAGCAACAAAAGCCAGCAAGCTCATGCGAAATGAAGAATGTTTTTTCATGATTTTGATTTTGTAATTATAACATTCCACCCGTGTTATGGGGAATATATAACATGCAAATCATCAAAAAAAAGCTGTGAGTTGTATCCCGGCGGGAGTGAATTGCAATGAGAGCAGATCAGTGCATAACCGGTTTTGCCGTATCGCCGGGGGCAGGGGACTTCTTACCGTATATAGTCTCCTGCAGGCGGAGTCTTTTTGCTTTGCGGGTTATGATAAAAAGGTTATCGTAATCGTTATCAGGTATCTCCTTTACATTGTGTTTCAGTTTTAAAGTATCCAGCATGCCAATAACTGAATTGCTGTGCCCCACAATCACTGAATTTTTGCGGGAATCAAGTACGTCATAAAGAAATTTTTTAAGCGTGTCGTTTCTGTATGGCTGCACAGGTATGCCCGTTGCCCGGCTTAACGGGGCGGCTGTTTCCAGTGTGCGGTTGGTTTCGGTTGAATAAATGGCGCTTATTTTTTTATCTCTCAGTAACGAAGAAAGCGCCTCCGCCCTTTGCTGCCCTGCGGCGGTAAGATGCGGGTTATCTTTGGGTTCAGCACTTTTTTCAGCATGGCGTACGATATAAACTTTCACGCTGCTGCATGAAAAGATGAGGCAGCAAAATAACAGGCCTGCAGAGAATGTTTTTATTTTTGCCAATAGAAACAGGTTTTTCCAAAAATACATTTTATCGCACAACTTTTTTTAAACCCGGTTAAATGAACAAAGAAGTACAGTCCATTATCCGCAACATGCAGAATGTTTTAACTGGCGAGCCCTGGTATGGCAGACCCGTATATTCATTACTGGAAGATATTGATGATGCCGTTGTTTACATGAAGCCCGAAAATACCGGTCACTCCATGATTGAACTGCTGTACCATATGCTTACATGGGCTGAGTTTACTTTAAAAAGAATCCGGAAGGACAAAGCAATGGACCTGCGGGCATTTGAAAAACTTGACTGGCGTGAAATAAAACCTGCGGTGCATACCCGGGAGAATGGATTGGCAGAATTAAAAAAAGTACATGAAGAGATCATACAGGAATTACAAACCAAAAATGATGATTTCCTGAAAGAAATTGTTGATTACAGGAATTACAATTTCCGTTTTTTGCTGAATGGCCTGATACAGCATAATATTTATCACGCTGGTCAGGTGGCTTATGTGCAGAAGCTGTTATCAGTAAAATAAAAAACTTTTATACCTCCACCAGCCCATGCCTTACTGCATACATGGCAAGGCCTACCCTTGTATGTACATGCAATTTTTCAAACAATACATTACGGTATTCATCAACAGTGCGTGGGCTTACATACATTTTCAGCGCAATATCACGGTAAGTAAGCTCTGAACATATCAGCACCAGGAATTCTTTTTCCTTCTCTGACAGCACCACTGGCGCTTCCTCCCTTCCGGCATCTTTATGCAGGCCGCTGATGATTTTGCCTGAAATATATTCAGAAAGGTAAAAATCTTTTTTCATCACTGAATCAAGTGCAAGCCTTAACTCTTCAGGATCGGCATTTTTAAGAATATACCCTTTGGCCCCAAGCCTCAGCATCCTGATAATTGCCGTTTCATCATTTAACATGGAAAGGGTGAGCACTTTTACCTGGGGATAGCTCTTATGTATCCACTTAACCGTTTGGTACCCGTCCATCCCGGGCATGTTTATATCAAGCAAAACAATATCGGGAATGATAAGCTGGCTGAGCTTTTCTTTTACTTCCAGCCCGTTGTTGGCTTCAAATAAAACCGTATAATCTTCAAATGTGGCCACAAGTCTTGACAGCGCATTTCGCATCAGGGTATGATCGTCGGCAACAGCTACCTGTATTTTTTTTACTGCATTGGCCATATGTTTTATTAACCTTCCCCTGACAAAGGTAATATTACTGTTATAACTGTGCCTTTTCCGGGCCCGCTGATTATATCAACATCAGCGCCTATAAGCCTGGAACGGCTAAACAGGCTTTTAAGCCCGACCCCGCTTGACCCTGCCTCACTCTGCTTTTTTTCATCTACATCAAACCCCACACCGTCATCCTTTATCTGCATAATAAATGTCTCATCGCTGTCATAGTTCAAATCAATTTCCACCAGTGAAGCTTTGGCATGTTTCAAAATATTATTCATCATTTCCTGGAACATGCGGAAGAGAAATATTTCTTTCTGCTGCTCAAAGCTGTATTCGTCCCCAAGCACGTTTAACTCAACTTTTACCAAACCGCTTTTACGCAATGTTTGCACCTCAAAACGTATGGCTTCAAGCAGGCCAATCTGCGCTATGCGGTCGGTATGCAGGCTTTTGGTAAGATTTGAAATATCTGCTGATGCTTTTGTAAGCAGTTCTTTGATGTTCAGTACAGAATCGTATGCCGGGTGGCTGCTTTCAATGGGAAGAATAGCCGAAGATATTTTTGCAACCGATACGATCTGCCCGATGTTATCGTGCAGTTCCTGCGCTATGTTTTCAAGGGTTGCTTCCTGTATTTCAAGCTGAGACCTTAATAATTCCCGGTCGTACTGGTCTTTTAACATCACCAGTTCCTGCTCCTGCCGGTGCTGCCTGCGCTGATAAAGGTACAGTATGGTTACAATAAACCCCACCAGCATAAGAGCAAGCACAATGCTGATCACAATTACTATATAGACTTCCGTATCCTGAACCGGCATAAAAAAGCAATGGTGAAAAGTGAATACAAAAGAACATTCAGTACTGACACGATTGTTCCGAGGTTAACAATAATTACTCTTGGAAAATTACTGAAAAGATTGTTCAGACCAA
>JANRKT010000091.1:0-7217 GCA_033763355.1 Chitinophagaceae bacterium
GATACTATAAAAAAGGTTCATCAGATTGATTCAATCGTTTCTATTCAGTTGGTTGAGATAATGGGTAAACCTTTTTACCAGGTTCGCTGCATCAGCGCTATTCATAACCAAACTAACCATCAGCACGAAATGCATCCCATGAACCACCTCGCTAATGCAGAAACCGGCCGGCTCCGCGGGCCATTGACAAAGGAAGAAGCCATTGAAATTGCCAAAATGAGATTCAATGGCGAACCCCAAATAAAAACAGTTGAATACCTGACCACTGCAAACAGCCACCATGAATACCGGGAAAATCCTCTGCCTGCATACGCTATTACATTTGAACATCCTTCCCAAACAACTGTATATGTAGCCAGTGAATTGGGAACAGTTCAGAAATTTCGTAACAATAAATGGAGAATATTTGATTTCCTCTGGATGATGCACACTATGGATTATGAAAGCAGGGACCATATTGGCAATATTCTGCTTCGCATTTTTTCCATCTTCGGGCTGGTAACTGTAATTTCAGGGTTTACGCTTTTCTTTGTAAGTTCTCCGTTTTTCCGGAAGAAAAAAGCAAGGCACAGTTATGAATTGCATTGAGTGTAAACCCGCAGCGCTTTTCATGCGTTCTATTTCCAACCGATCAACTGGTATGCTATATAGTTTTTCTCTTTTCGTTTATCTGTATATGCAACCAGCGCCTTCGTTTCATTTAGTGATCCTGCCACGGGATAACTGGCTATTGAAGTATCGTCTGTTATGAATAGCTTCCGCCCTTTGCCGTCTTTTGCAGGCCTTACCTGCATTCCGATGCGCTTATAAAATTTATCGTTTACATTATAAGTTTCATCCCACACAATCATAAGTGCGTCTTTCATTACCGGAGTTATCTGCGGATGAGAACCCGCTGTGCTGACATTGTCGGGTTCAGAAAAGCCGGTTCCGTTATTTGATGACTTTGTGTAATAACATCCTTTATTCCTGCCACCCGTAAACCAGGTAAAATGCAAACCATTGCTGTTTTCAGTCATGGCAGGGCCGGTATGCGGACAGCCATTGATAACCCAGTTGTCGTTACTGATGCGTTGCGGTTTGGAAAAAGTTTTTCCCGCATCAACAGAAACTGCATGAACCATATCCCTGATGCTGTCCTGCACAATACCCCGGTATAAAACGTGAATACCACCTTTGCTGTCAACAAACAAATCAGTTCTGCAGCAGGGGCAGCATTGCTCACTTATTAATCGTTCGTTCTGAAAACCATTGCTGCCGCTGGTAACTGCAAAATAAAGCGCTGAACCTTCTTTTGATGTAGTCTTGCGGTTATCCAGCCAGATGATGGCTGCTTCACCATCAGGCAACAGGGCAACATCATAATAACGCTGGTCATATCCCCCAGTATCGTTAACAAGTGTTTTGGGATTACCCCATGTCTTTCCTTCATCAAATGATTGGGCATAATAAACCAGGCCCGAATGTTTGTTTTTGGGGTTTGGATTTGAAGCGCCCCACAATGCTATTATTTCCCCGGAAGGTTTAAAAATTATTTTCGGAAGGTTTTCTGCATGGGGATGGATATTGCTGCTTGACGGAATAACAACAGACTTGCTGAATGACCTGCCTTCGTTTGGAGACACTGCATAAGAAAAGACGGAAGAAGAGTCGTTGATCATCCTTACCCAGCTTACAACAACATTACCTTTATTGTCTTTTGTAATAAAAGGGTTTTGGCCGGGTAAGGAATCAACCAGCTGCACATTGCCTGCTTCGATAATTTTTTCATTGCTTATGCCAAAGCAGCCGGCGAAAACAAGAGGCGTAAACAATATTATTGCAGCGAAGTATTTCATTTGTATTTATTTTTAAACAGGTTACTGAAATCATAAGCTATACCGGCATTGAAATTTCTTGGTTCAGCAACCTGGTAACTGTACCCAAAAGAACTTTTGGATGTGTTGTAAGAATAATAATTGTCAGTTGCGTTCATCACATTCAGCCATATTTCAAAACCTTTGAACCGGTAGCCTGCCCTCAGGTTAAGTACATTATAACCCTCGTATTTTGCAGTATTCAGCGGGTCAGCAAAATAATTTCCCACATGCTGCCACTCTGCGCCGATGCGAAGGCCTTTTAAAAAGGATGGCTTAAACCAGATTTCAGTATTGTACAGCCAGTTGGGTGCATTGTTCATTTCATTGCCGTTGTAATTGCTCCCCTTTTCAATAAACTCAACAAACTCATGTTTACTGTAAGCCCCGCTGAAACGGAATGAAATCTCTTTTGCCGGAGTTACATTCAGGCCAAACTCGATCCCCCTGTGCAATGTTTTACCTGTGTTGCGGTTGGTAAACGAGCCATCATCCTGTTTAACTGAAATGATTTCATTGGTGCCCTTGAGCTTGTAAGCACTTACATCAGCAGAAAGTTTATTTTTTATCAGTTCCATCCATCCACCCACTTCATAATTGTAAAAAATGGCCGGGATCAGGTCCGGAACTTTTACGCCGGTGTACATTTCTGTTACCTGTGGTGGCACAAACCCTTCGCTGTAATTGGCATAAATTCCCGTTCTTGATGAGAAGTTATAAGTGAAACCGATTTTAGGGCTGATGCGGTTAAAACGGTTAACAGTATCACGGGAGCCGCTGAATGAGGAAGGCCTGAGGTGATTGTCGAAATTGTAATGGAAATAATCGTACCGAAGTGAAACAACCACTCTTAATTTTTCTACAGGGCTCATTTCAAAGTTTGCAAAAGCAGCATAATTATTCAGTTTTGTAGCGTAATCTGTAAGGACGCTGTCGGGTTGCTGGTAGCTTATATATTTTTTGGTAATGGTATCTTTTTTTATCCTGATATAATCAGCAACGTATTTTGAAGGGCTCAGGTCAATGTTTGCCCCCCCGATCAATACCGCTTTCTTCCGGTTAAATTTTTGCCTGTGCTGTACAATTAGTGAATAACTACTGAAACTGCTTTTATTGATTTCACCATGAGCAAGGTCTTTTTTGCCCACAAACACATTGCCCTGTTTCCTGTAATCATCTTTAACACGGTAGGCGGGATTCTGGCCGATAGCATTATCCCTGAAAAGAACAGTACCTGTGGTTTTACTGTTATCATTCCATTCATGTGTTAAGGTGGAATGGTAGCGGAATGCCTCCACTTTCCGGTAAGTGAATGTTTGCAGGTTTTTAAAGCTGCGGCTTGCAAACATACTGCTGTCAATGCCGCCTGACATGTCGCTGTAGTAATCAACCCGGGTTATGCTGTTAGATAATGTTGTTTTATCTGAAAACCTGTAATCAATCCTTGCAGTCAATGCCGCTTTGTGATAATCGCTGTATTCGAGGTAACCGTTACGTTTGTCGGCATAATATCCGCTTAATACAAAACCCCATTTGCCTTTGCTGTAGCTGCTGACAAGGTCGCCTCTTTTATAACCAATATTATTTTTTTGTGCAGATAGTCTTAATACCGGAACTGCTGAAGGCGACATGCTGATAAAATTTACCACGCCGCCGATGGCTTCACTTCCGTAAAGCGAAGAAGAAGGCCCTTTGATAACTTCAATGGAACGTGTGGCTGCAAGGTTCATTTCAAGCAGGGCATTGTGATTGAAAAGGCCTGTGGTGCGGATGGGGATGCCATCTTCAAGATAAAGAAACAGGCTTTTTGTTGTAATGGGTTGCCGGATGCTCATCTGGTGCTGTTCATTGCCCAGGCTTACCATATTTACACCGCTTACTTTATTCAATACCTGGTCAGCCGTTATGGGTTTTGTATCCTGCAATGTTTTACTGCTGAGTGAAGCAATGGCAACAGGGGCTTCTGATCTTTTCACGCCTTCACCCCTGTTGGCTGATACAACGATTTCCTGTAATGATGAGTGGGCCGGGTTAAGAAAAATGACAAAATTACCTGATGAAACAGAAATTTCTCCTGCAGTATATCCCACAGATGTAACAGATATTTTTTCGCAGTCAGTGATTTTCATTTCAAATTCGCCTGTTGCACCGGATGTTGAGCTGCAGTTGCAGCCTTCTGTTGCGCAATGAAGGGTAGCCCCGGCAACAGGTTCTTTGGTAACTGCATCAATTATTTTTCCTTTGATGATTTTTTGTGCAGATAAATCTTGTGCTGCCAGCAGTATAATGCAAGCGGTAAGAAATTTGTACAGGTGTGCCATTGGTTTAAATGTTTAATCAATTTTTACGAAAATAATAGCATAGCTACCTCCCGCAGAAGCGGAAACAGAACAGGATGGCTGATTTAATGGATGAATTGATTAAATGAGGGCGGAAGGATGAAAAATGTGGCGGGAAAAATCTATTGGCAAACCTGCATGATGCAATGCATGGAAGCAACCCGGGTTGTTTATGTTTTCAGACAGGTAACTTGCAAAATAAGAGCGGGAAGAAATGACCTCGTTTTTATTTTCAAGCCTGCGTTCAGGGTTTTACTGTCTTTCTTTTCTTCCTCTTTCAATTTTTTCAGCATCTGGCATTTGCCCTTGCACAACAACTGGGGGCGGGCTTTGTTCTCACATTTTTTTACAAATGCCGTTTTGTTGCTGTAATAGTCCGGAACAATAAGGCACATGCTAAAGGTTTGCGCTGCAAATGCAGCAAGCAAAATCAGGGCTGTTGTTGTTTTAATTATAAATTACATGATAAGGGTATAATTTTGGTTAAAAGCAAGCTTAAAGATGAATACGGAAAAGGGGATCAGGAAACGGTATGAATGTTCTTAAAGTACATCATCCGCCAATTGTTTAATTTCGGTGCAAATAAAGAATATCAATATGAGAATTTTTTTTCCCGCTTTGGTTGTCTGCCTTTTTTATATCAATTGCCAGTCCGTTCCGGACAATCATCAGCATCAGCAGCAGGGTGCAAAAGATACAACCGCTAAAAAACCTTTAAGCCCCCATACCAGCACAATGGCGATGGTAGGTGATGCACATGTGCACATTGATTACTCTTCTCCGTCTGTAAGGGGTCGTGTAATTTGGGGCGGACTTGTTGCTTACGATAAGGTATGGGTAAGCGGCGCCCACAATGCCACATCACTTGAAACCAACAAAGCCCTGGTGATTGATAATAATGTTTTGCCGGCAGGCAAGTACGCTTTATTTACCATTCCGGGAAAAGATAACTGGACCGTTATTTTCAATAAGAACTGGGATCAGCACGGTGCTGATGAATACAACGGGAAAGAAGATGTATTCCGGGTCACCGTTAAACCTGAAATACTGCCTGCAATACAGGAAGAACTGCTGTATGAAGTAAAAAAGGAGTCGGATAAAAATGGCACCATTTCGTTATCATGGGAGAAAATTAAGATTACCTTTCCTTTTGCTGTAAAAGAATAAACCATTCTGAAAATTCCCTGTAATGAATGGTTCCCCGAAGATCATTACAAGAACAATCCGGATATTATCACTGGTAAGCCTTTTTACCGACTTTGCCAGCGAAATGCTTTATCCGGTAATGCCGGTTTACCTGCAGCATATCGGGTTTTCTGTTTTGCTTATTGGTATTCTCGAAGGAGTAGCGGAAGCAGTTGCCGGCTTAAGCAAAAGTTATTTTGGAAAGTTATCCGATCAGTCAGGCAAAAGATTGCCGTTTGTTCAGTTGGGCTATGCATTAAGCGCTGTATCAAAACCCATGATGGCATTCCTTACCAGCATATGGTGGGTATTTTCTGCAAGAACTATTGACCGTTTGGGAAAGGGGATAAGAACAGGGGCAAGGGATGCTATGCTTAGTGATGAAGCCACAGCTCAGACCAAAGGCGCCGTATTCGGCTTTCACCGTTCAATGGATACTTTCGGCGCTGTGCTGGGCCCGCTTACAGCGCTGGCCTTCCTGTATTTTTATCCGGGTGAGTATAGAACACTTTTTCTTGCTGCATTTGTTCCGGGAATTATTGCTGTTATCCTCACCTTTATATTAAAAGAAAGAAAACAGCAGCAGGTAAATAAAAAGAAAACTGTTTCACTTGCTGAAGCATTTCTTTACTGGAAAAGGAGCCCTGTTGCTTACCGGAAACTTTTAACCGGGCTGCTGCTTTTTGCCCTGTTTAACAGTTCTGACATGCTGCTTTTGCTGAAGATTAAAGAAGCGGGGTATGATGATAAAACGGTGATAGGAATTTATGTGTTTTACAATCTTGTGTTTGCATTGTTCGCTTATCCGCTGGGTAAACTTGCTGACAAAGCAGGGTTGAAAAGGGTATTTCTCTTTGGGCTGGCCTTTTTTGTGATTACTTACACAGGTTTTGCATTTAACCACAATGCGTGGGTTTTTCTCCTTTTATTTTTCTGCTATGGCATTTATGCTGCGGCAACAGAGGGCATCTCAAAAGCATGGATCAGCAACCTGGTACCCAAAACAGAAACGGCAACTGCAATCGGCACCTATACCGGTTTTCAAAGCATTGCATTGCTGATTGCCAGTTCAGCTGCAGGGTGGCTGTGGTTCAGTTTCGGGCCTGAAGCAGCTTTTCTTTCCACTGCGCTGGCTGCAGCAACAGTTATGGTTTATTTTCTTGCCGGAATGAAGAAGTTCTGAATCTGCCCAATCAATTGTTTGGTTTTACAAAAATAAAATCTAAATTTGTCTAAACTTATTTTTAGGTAAGTCTAAAAATTAACTTTTATCGCTCTAAAAATGAAATATACTGCGGTTTTAATGACTTTGTTCCTGGCAGGGCTTTTTTCCTGCGAAAAACTTATGCCCAAAGCCCCGGCAGATGATGAACTGCTTGACGGGCCGGTGGAGGGGCTAACGACGGATCAAAACCTGTTGTTTCTCCGGGGGGATGTAGCTTTTAACGATGAAGTGTTTACTAAAGAAACCGGCCTCGGGCCTTTATTCGTTGCAACTTCCTGCGGCACCTGCCACGCCGGAGATGGCAAAGGGCATCCTTTTACTACACTCACAAGATTTGGACAGTCAGATGAAACCGGTAATAAATTCTTAAACAGCGGGGGCCCCCAATTACAACACAGGGCGATGCCCGGATTTTTTCCTGAGCAAATTCCCATGGGGGCAACATCCTCCCGGTTTATGCCGCCGGCCAACACAGGCCTCGGATTTTTGGACGCAGTCAGCGATGCAACAATATTGGCATTGGCTGATGAAAATGATGCGGATGGAGATGGTATTTCAGGAAGACCAAACTGGATAAACACCCCTGCTTATATAAGTCTCCGTCAAAACGCT
>JANRKT010000092.1:0-3934 GCA_033763355.1 Chitinophagaceae bacterium
TGCTATTGGAGGCCTTTCCACACCTTTATCGGATTATGTAATTGATTTTTTACCATTATCAATCGGGTTGGGCTCAACCAACCTAATTGCAAGGGGAATGCTGGATTACCAGAGGGGAAAGTTTACTGTTACAGGCTCGGCGGCATACGTATGGAGAAGCAATGTTAAACTCGACAGGGATTCTTATTACGATACCGAACTGCATTTAACCAATGAAGTGAAAATGCCCAATGCCGCACAATACCAGTTGCGCACCGGTTACCGCGGCAAATACCTGATGGCAGAGGCATTGCTCAGCAACTGGACAACGCTTGGCGGCTTTGATATTACAAGAAACAATATGCCGTTCCCCAGCAACAGGATGAATGCCACTTCAGTTGGCGTGAATATTAAATACACCATAAAACAGCATACTAACCTTGCTTTTACGGCCGGCGGCAGTTATACAGTAGCCGGAAGGAATGTGGGGCAGTCCAAATCAATAGGTGCCGGCATTTTATATGCTTTTTATTTTGGTAAAAAAGCAAAATCTTAATCTTTAAAAAGAAATGGTATGAAAAAGATATTCTTTTCCATGTTGGTAATATTTGCAGGCGCAGTTTTTTTTGTGTCTTCCTGCTCAAAAGATTTTTTTGAAAGAACTAAACATCTTACCGCTTTGGCTCCGGCCAGTACTGACATCAATGCGGGAACATGGAAGCCGGTTTTGCTTACCGGGCCAACCGAGTTTGCTGTTGCAGCGCCAGCAGCAACTACCACTCCGGATTATATTGCACAGGTTAATGAAATTAAAACCTGGCAGGAAAAATTGACAAGACAAGAAAAGAAAATAGTAGAGTACTGGAGTGCCGGCGCTGTATTTCGCTGGAACGAAATATTAAGAGAACTTGTAGCAAAACGAAACTTACCTCCTTATCAAAACCCGGACGGTACTTACCCTTTTCCAAGCGCTACCAACCCGCTGGCATATCCGCAGTTTCCTTTTGCCAATCCGCCTTATGCGGCAAGGGCCTATGCTTATGTGGCTGCAGCGCAATATGATGCTTTGGTTGCAGCATGGCATTATAAAAAATTATATAACAGGCCTGCTCCTTACAAAGTAGATCCTGCATTAAATGTACTGATACCCAAATCTGATCTGCCTTCATATCCCTCAGAAGATGCAGTGGTTGCCGGCGCCGCAGTTGAGTTGATGAAACTTCTTTTTCCTGGCGACCAGGATTTTATTCAGCAAAAAGCAGAAGAACACAAACGGGCTAGGATTATAGCCGGCGCTAATGTAAGAAGCGATATTGAAGCAGGCGAAGCATTGGGCAGGGCGGTTGCACAAAAATTTGTCACCCGTGCAAGGGGCGACAGGGCAGGTGCTGCAGCAGGCAACCAGGCACAATGGACGCAGATGGAAACTGATGCAATTGCGAAAGGCGAAATTCCCTGGTACAGCCTTGAAACACCTAAACGTCCTCCCATGCTGCCATTGTTCGGGAAAGTGAAACCTTTCTTATTTGACTCACTCACTGTTATATCACTTCGTCCCGGCCCGCCTCCTTCAACTTCCAGCAATGAAATGAAAACGGAAGTTGAAGAAGTATATAATTATACTTCAAACCCTACTCGTGAGAATATCCGCATTGTGCATTTCTGGTCCGATGGAATTGGCACAGCCACACCCCCGGGCCACTGGAACCAGATTGCAGCTGAAGATTTTATTACAAAAAATTTCAGTGAAGTGCGCTGGGCACGTAATATGGCATTGGTTAGTATGGCGGAAATGGATGCAGCGATTGTGTGCTGGGATACCAAATACTATTATTTCAATCCCCGGCCCACCCAAATGAACCCTGCCATAAAATCACTTACAGGTATTCCCAATTTTCCATCGTACATATCGGGGCACTCAACATTCAGCGGAGCAGCTTCTGCAATTCTTTCCCATATTATCCCCGAAAGGGCCAACGCTTATAAAGCTATGGCAGAGGAAGCTGCAAGATCAAGGCTTGTTGGCGGGCTGCATTACAATAAAAGCGATTGTGGTGTAGGATTGGTTGTGGGGAGAAATGTTGGCAACTATGCCGTGCAAAGAGCTAAAACAGATGGCGCAGAATAAAGAGTTTTAATAAAGGGTCATAATAGACAACACAACGCCGTGATTCTTCACGGCGTTATTTAAACTTTTTAATCGTATCAGACTAAAGTTAAAAAAAAATCAATGAAAAAGATAATATTTTATTGTTTCGGGATCATCTCCTTTACCGGCTCTTTAGGGCAGGAACAAAAGGATACAATAAAGTCAAAAGACCTCAGGGAAGTAATAATAAAAGCATGGCAGCGCAGAGACATTACCCGCCTGCCGGAAGAACAAAACGGTTTTTTAAACAGCGGGAAAAAAAGCGAAGTCATTGCAGTTGCAGGAACGAATAGCAATATTACCCTGAAAACAGGAAGACAGCTTTTCGCAAAGATACCGGGTGTGTTTGTGTATGATATGGATGGCAGCGGCAATCAACTGAACATTGCCACCCGTGGCCTTGACCCTCACAGGAGTTGGGAATATAATATCCGGCAGAATGGAGTTTTGCTAAACTCCGATATGTACGGATACCCCGCCAGCCATTACAGCGCACCAATGGAGAGTTATGAAAAAATTGAGCTTATCCGGGGAACGGGCTCTTTACAATATGGCGCTCAATTTGGCGGAATGATAAATTACGTAACAAAAAAACCTGATACGTCAAAAGTGTTTTCACTGGAAAGCATCAATACGGCAGGTTCTTTTAACCTGTTCAGCACCTATAATGCCATCAGCGGAACGTATAAAAAGTTCTCTTACTACGCTTATTATTACAAACGGCATTCTAATGGCTACAGGAACAATAGTCAATCTGATGCTACTTCTCAATTTGTGCAACTCAATTATGAGTTTTCTGATAAAGTTTCCTTAAGAACTGAATTTGGCCGTTCCAAATACCTTTATCATATTCCCGGTCCTTTAAATGATAGCATGTTTAATGCGAATCCGGAAATGAGTACAAGAAGCAGGAACTATTTCAGTCCTGATATTTATGTTCCTTCCATCTTTCTCAACTGGAAAATATCCGGTCAGACAAAAATAAACTTTACAGCATCGGGTGTATTTGGAAGCAGGAATAGTGTAATGTTTGATGCCTTTGCTGATGTGCCGGATACTGTTAACCGTGCAACCGGTCAACATAAAAACAGGCAGGTAGATATTGATAATTTCAACAGCAGAACAATTGAAGCCAGGCTCTTGCATCAATATCATATCGGGAAATTTGAAACCAAATTGGCGGCGGGCGTAGTCTATATGAATAATGATTTGCACCGGCGCCAGTTGGGTAAAGGAACCACCGCAGCAGATTATGATTTGTCGCTTGCAGAACCCGGCTTTGGCAGAGACATTCATTTTAAAACAAACAATATTGCATTGTTTGCAGAAAATGTTTTTCAAATAAATCCACGCTGGACAATTTCTCCGGGAATCAGGTTTGAAAACGGCGATTCAAAAATGAATGGTGAAATAAAGTATTATACTGTAAACCCATTGCCAACTAATATCAGGCACAGTTTTGTTTTAACGGGAATCAGTACACAATTAGAACTGGATAAGGAAAATACTTTATATGGTGGTGTGTCGCAGTCCTACCGGCCTGTGATTTTTAAAGATATTGTTCCGGCATCAACTTATGAACAAATAGATAAAAATCTGAAAGACGCTTTTGGTTATAATGCTGAATTGGGTGTAAGGGGCCGGGTTTTTAAATTCCTGCAGTACGACATCAGTTATTTCAGGATGGCGTATAAAAATCGTATGGGTACACTGGTGTTGCAGGACAACACAGGACAGTCTTACACTTATAAAACAAATATCGGGAACAGCCTTACCAATGGTTTGGAATTTTTTTTACAGTATAAA
>JANRKT010000093.1:0-12170 GCA_033763355.1 Chitinophagaceae bacterium
GTTTTTTTAAGCTTCATCAGGTCGGATACACGCAGCCCCACTGTGCAGCCAAATACAAATATATCTTTTGCCCTTCGCTGGTATGTATTCAACGATTCCTCAAATGCCTTATCGGTTATCAGGTACTGCAACTGCTCAGGCGTAAGCACTACCGGTGCAGCCTGCTGCACGGGCACCCGGAAGGATTTGTGGTAATTGCCGGTAATGAAGCCCTTTTCTTTTTGCAGGTAATTAAAAAATGTTTTGAGTATTTTGAATGTACCCAAAACATAATTATCATAATATCCTTTATCCCGGTAAAGGAAATTTGAAAACTGAACAAAAAACCTTGCCCAGTAATTTTTTTCCTGCTGCAGTACCCGCATAGATGCCCTGTGCAGCAGCCGGATGCGGAGGTTAACGGAATGTGCAGTTTCATATTCTTCAAGCAACCGTAATACATAACCATAATTTGTAACGGAACCTTTGCTGATCCGTTTGCCCGATGGGGTAAGCCTTCTGCCGGAGGCGGATGCTTTAATAAACCCGCTGAACTGATGAATAACTGATAATTGGGGAATTGACCGTTTCATGTTTTTCAGAGGAATATCGGCAAATCCATAAAAGCATATGGACGGGGATTAAATTATCCGGGCATTAATCTTTTAAAGCGCTGACGGTGACGCCAATGGCTGCGCCTGAAAAGTGACAGATGCAATGTGCTGAATTATGCAGAACATTTTTTATCTCCCCATCCATTCCTTAAAGGCCGCTGCATTTTCCTGGCTTATTACAATCTCTTCGTTCACAGGCGGGTCAAGTTCCAGCTGCAATTTGCTTTTGGGGTAAGATTTAATGCGTTTTATAGCGCCCATGTTTACAAGGTATTTCCGGTTCACCCTGTAAAAAAGGGAAGAGCTGATGTGTTTCTCAATATCGGCAAGGGATTGGTCAAGTATAAATTTCTGGTTTTTGTTATCAACCAGGCAAACCAGTTTATGCGCAGCATAAAAGTAGGCAATGTCTTCTGCTCTTACGCTGATGTAATCCGTTCCTCTCTTAACAAGAAACCTTTTTTTGAAACCATTGCCCTGTGGTTGCCGGTGCCAGTTTACCAGGTCCTTAAAATTGGAAGCAAAATACTGTTTCAGCTTTTCATATTTGTTCAGGGCCGCCTCAAGTTTATCCTGCTTTAATGGCTTCAGCAAATAATCAATGCTGCTGTGCTCAAATGCTTCCTGCCAGTATTCGTCATAAGCGGTAATAAAAATAACCGGGCAACTGACAGGGGCCTGTTCAAAAATTTTAAATGATAACCCGTCGGTCAATTCAATGTCCATAAATATCAGTTCCGGCCCGGGATTATTTTTAAGCCAGGAAACCGATTCTTTAATGTTGCCCAAAATTGCCAGCACTTCAATATTGCTGCCCGGCTTTGTAAGCGCCTTATACAATTTTTCCGCTGCGGGTTTCTCATCTTCAATAATAATAACTTTCATAGCGGGTTGTTTTGTTATTCTTAATGCCTGCTTTTAACAGCTACATCTTTAATACCGGAAGGCGTACCGTAAACCTGCCAGGCGATTCTTCTATTGCTATTTCTTTATCCGTTGTTAATTTGTACCGTTCCTGCAAATTGTTCAGCCCTATTTTTGATGATGGCTTCTTCAGGTTTTTTTTATGCACGGCATTGTAAACAACAAGCTCATCATCTTTAAATGTAATTTCAATTGTAATGGGCATTACATCAGAAAACTCATTGTGCTTTATGGCGTTTTCAACCAGTACCTGCAGCGAAATGGGCGGAACAAGATAAGTGTCAAGGGCGGCATCTGCTATATTGGTGTTCAGCTGAACTGCTTTTTCGAAACGGATTTTCAGCAGTGAAAAATATTTCAGCAAAAATTCCATTTCCTCACGCAGCAATACCAGGCTCCTGCCTTTGTTTTGCAAAATGTACCGATAGACATCAGCAAGGTTATCGTTAAATTGTTTTGCTTTCAGCGGTTTTTCTTCAATTAAATGGCTGAGCGTATTAAGCGAATTGAAAATAAAATGCGGGTCAATCTGGTTTTTCAAAGCCTCCAGTTCAGCCTCCGCTTTGGCCCGTTCCAGTTGCTCGTTCCTGATGATTTCATTTTCTGATTCCTTTACCAAAAAAACCGTTTCATATACATGGGTTATGAAAACCACACAAACCATGATAATTAGTGAAGAAGTAAAGATCACATTCCAGTTCACCTGCCCTTGTTCAAAAATTTTATACCAGCCCACAAGCAGCAGAACGCTTACCGGCACAGTATAAAAAATAATTGAAAGCAGCAGTACAGCTATTTTCCGTATTGGCTTTTTATACCAGTCAAAATAACTGCGCAGTGAAAAATGCAGGTAACGGTTGCCCTGCCATATTAAAAAAGCAATGGCAATGGTATAAAGAAAACTGAGTTTGATCTGCCAGTGTGAAAAATTACCGGGGTTAATCATACCTGTAATAAGGGGTATGGCTATACCAAAAAAAGGAGTCAGCACCAGCCGGAAACCAATATCATTGGGCCGGAATGGTTCCCCCCGCTGATTCGTCGGCAATAACCTGTTGCTGGTCGGCCCGTTTTCCAAGTTTGTTCGGTTTTAGATTGTACTGTAAAAATTAAAAAATAGTTTAGATATAATAACCTTCTTTTTTAACCCTAAAACATTTTCTATGGACATGAGTACAATCAACTGGCTGGCCGTATTGGTTGCAGGCATTTCCGCATTTGTGCTGGGCGGCATCTGGTATTCACCTGCGCTTTTTGGCAAGGCATGGATGACGGAAAACAATTTTACTGTTGAAGATGTAAAAAAGGGCAATGCTGCAAAAATTTACGGATGGGCTTTTGTGCTTTCATTGATTATGGCCGCCAACCTCGCCATGTTCCTGGCTGATTCCCCGGCTGATTGCCCGGCCAATTGTGCACAGCGGACAGATATTACATGGGGAACCATTGCTGGCTTTTTAGCGGGTCTGTGGCCGTTCTGCGGCTTTGCTGTTGTGGCGCTGTTTGAACATAAATCTGCACGGTATATTTTTATAAATGGTGGTTATTTACTCATTGCTATAACTTTAATGGGGGCCATCATCGGTTTATGGCGTTGATGAAATGAATGCACCTGCCATTGCGGGGAGTTGATGAGTGGAAATAACCGCTGATGAATAAAACAGCTTTCCTGCAGGAATACCAGTCTGCATAAAAACAGTTTGCGTATGAAAAACAGTATTGCTTTTTCAATCTTCTTTTCCCTTTGCCTTTCTGTTTTTGCACAAAAGCCCTGTTCAACCGGCGCTTACCGCCAGTTTGATTTCTGGCTGGGAGAATGGGAAGCATTTGGTGTAAACGGTAAAAAAGCCGGAGACAGTAAGATCAGCCTGGTGCTGGACAGTTGTATCATTCTTGAGGAATGGACAAGTGCATCTGTTAACCGGGGCATCCGTTATGCAGGCAAAAGTTTTAATACCTATAACAACAATACTAAACAATGGCAGCAAACATGGGTTGATAACGTGGGCGGATCAGCTGAATATTCAGAGGGGAAATATGAAAACAATAAAATCATTTTTAAAACAAAGCCTTTCCCCTTTTCAAAGGATACACTGGCCGTTAGAAAACTTACCTTTTACAACCTTGGCCCGGATAAGGTAAGGCAACATGGTGAAATAAGTAAAGACGACGGCAGGAACTGGGCCACTGAATATGACCTTGAATACAGGCGAAAGAAATGACAGGCGGTTCGCAACTGTGTGTTTGTTTGCAGAACTTTAAGGAAACCTTTTTTTATGAACCGTAAAAACTTTTTGCAGCAGGCCATGGCTGGTGCAGGGATGCTTATTACTGTGCCGCACATATTATCAGCGCAAACAACCCCGCAGCAACCGAAACCTGACCCGCTTCCGGCAGATAAAGTAAAAGAATTTGTAATAGCCGGGCATGGCAATATGGATAAAGTAAAACAAATGCTTGCTGAGCACCCCACTTTAATTTACAGCACATGGGACTGGGGCAACGGTGATTTTGAATCAGGCATTGAAGGAGCAGGCCATGTAGGCAACAAAGAAGTTGCCAATTACCTGATAGGGTTTGGTGCAAGAACAAACCTGTTTGTACTTACCATGCTGGGCAAAACACAAATAGTAAAAGCCTACCTTGAAACATGGCCGCAATACCTGAATGCAAGGGGTCCGCATGGGCTTACGCTGCTGCACCATGCGCAGCAAGGGGGAGATGATGCAAAGGAATTGCTGGAATACCTGCAATTAAAAGGATTGAAAGAAACAAAAGCAAAACTGTAAATATGAAATGAGCCATGATAATGCTTATCCGCCGCAGGCGGATGATTATTTGGCGAACCAGCCTGCCGGCTGGCAGGTTCCATTTGGCCAAAAAAAGCAATAAAAATAAACAAATGAAAATGCTTTTATTTATTGCAGCCTTGCCGGTTATTGTTTCCTGTAATAATGAAAACACAAAGAACGGACCGGAAGAAAGCAAATTTGATATTGAACAGGTAAAAGCCCATATTACTGAAATGAACAAAAGCTATGGCGACAGGTTTGTAAATAACGATACTGTATTTTATGCAGACAGGTATTGCACAGACGCACAGGCCATGCCGGAAAAAATGCCTGCCATAAAAGGCAGGGATGCCATTCGGAAATACAATTACAATGATGGTAAAAACAAAGAGCTTAAAATTGAAGTAACAGCCTCTGATATTTATGGCAGCTCCGGCGCAGTAATAGAAGAAGGCATATATAATTTCCCTGATGGAAAAGGAGGAAGCTTTGATAAAGGAAAATTTATAGCCGTTTGGAAACAGGAGGACGGCAAATGGAAGCTGTATAGAGAAATATGGAACACAGACAATCCCCCGATACCCTCAAAATAAGTTATATCAAAATCAACAACTGCCATTTATGAGAAAATTAATTGTTACAACCGCCTCTTTTCTGTTTGCCGCTGTCACAACCGCACAAATGGATGTGCCCCCGGTTGCAGGCAACCCCAGGGCAAGCATCAGCGAAGAAGTAGGAATTACCAGCATTGAAATCAATTACTCAAGGCCTGATGTAAGTAAAAGAGAAGGGAAGATTTATGGCGAAGGAAATGTGGTAACTTATGGCTTCAGCACATTTAGTTTTATCACCAATAAAAACACTGCACCATGGCGGGCAGGCGCCAATGAAAACACTACTGTTACTTTTGAACATGATGTAAAAGTAGAAGGGAAAGAACTGAAAGCCGGAATTTATGGGTTGCACATGGCTATGGGAACGGATAATGTAACACTGATCTTTTCCCATAAGCATGATGCATGGGGCAGTTTTTATTATGAGGAAAAATATGATGCGCTGAGGGTAAACGTAAAACCGGTAACGCTTGATAAAAGTGTGGAATGGCTGAAATATGAATTTATTGAACACGGCGAAAAACATTGTGTAATTGCCATGCAGTGGGAAAAAATTGCTGTTCCTTTTAAAGTGGAAGTGGATGTTGATAATATTGTACTGGCAAGGTTGAAGGATCAGGTAACCAGCCAGAAAGGGTTTAACAGTACCAACATGATACAGGCTTCTCAATGGTGTTTTAATAAAAACATCAACCTGGAGGAGGCTTTGGGCTGGGCGCAGCGGGCTGTTGCGGGTTTTAACGGGCAGAAGAGTTACCCGAGTTTAAGAAACCTTGCTGTGGGTTATGAGAAGCTGAATCGCCTCACACAAGCCGATTCGGTAATGAAAGAAGCCCTGACCATGGCAGCCGTAAATCAGTATGCCGGATATGCCCGTGCTTTGATTACTCAGAAAAGAGCAGATAAATCATTGGAAACACTGGAAGCGGCAAAAACAAAATTCGGGGATGTGTTTGCCATCAATAATGCAATGAGCTTTGCTTATTCAGCCAAAGCAGATTATAAAAAGGCGCAGGAATATGCTGAGAAAGCTTTGGCCCAGGCGCCGGAGCAACAGAAAACAACCATTTCAGCTAATATTTCAAAACTGAAAGATGGGAAAGACATTAACCAATAAAAAACTGGCAGTACTCAAGACCAAAGAGAATGATGCCAGCGTGGAAGCTTTTCTGGAGACTGTTAATGATGAGGGCAAAAGAAAAGACGCTATGGAGATATTAAGCATGATGAAAAAGATAACAGGTGAAAAACCAAAAATGTGGGGCTCCAGTATCATTGGTTTTGGAAGCTACATTTACGAATCCCCAAAAACAGGAAGAAGCGGCGAGTGGTTTATTACAGGCTTTTCGCCAAGAAAACAAAATATGACAATCTATATAATGCCCGGTTTTGCTGCTTATAGCGAGCTTCTGAAAAAATTAGGAAAACATAAGACCGGGGGAGGTTGCCTTTATTTTAATAAATTGGCCGATATAGATACCGGGATATTAAAAGAGCTGGTCAGCCATTCTTTTAAATACATGAAGCAAAAATATAAAAACTAAAACTTTAAAACATGCAACATGCAATCAGCTGGTTCGAAATCGGCACCACTAACCTGGACAGGGCAACAAAATTTTATGAAACCATTTTTGGTATCAAACTAAGCCCGCTGGATTTGCCCAATATCCAAATGCGGATGTTCCCGCTGGATGATATGATGACAGGGGTTGGCGGCGCTGTTGTTAACAGCGATGGTTTTCATAAACCTTCGGCAACCGACGGGCCGTTAATTTACCTGAACGGTAACCCGGATGTGCAAAATATATTGGATAAAGTAGAGGCTGCCGGCGGAAAAATTATGGTTCCCAAAACAGAAATTTCCCCTGAGTACGGGTTTATGGCTGTTATTATGGACACAGAAGGAAACCGCATAGGCCTTCATTCAGTACCCCAGTAATATTATCCGCTATGGCGTATAATGAAAAATTAGCCGACAGGATAAGGGAGATTATTGCGGCGACACATAAAAATGTTGAGGAAAAGAAAATGTTCGCAGGCCTTTGTTTTATGGTAAATGATAAAATGTGTGTCGGCGTACATGAAGACCGGATAATGGTTAGGCTCGACCCTGCTGTATTTGATAAAGTAATAGAAAAAGAGGGATGTGAGCCAATGAACTTTACCGGAAAAATAATGAGGGGATTTGTATTTGTAGGTGAGGATGTGCTGAAAACAAAAAAACAACTGGATTATTGGGTGCAGCTTGGCCTGGAGTTTAATAAGATTGCAAAATCAAGCAAGAAGCCGGCAAAGAAAGCTGCAAAACAAACCCGGCCCGTTAACAGAAAGAAATGAACTTCTGATTGTTTGTTTAAATGATTGGATGACCCAATGGGGTTTCTGCTGTGGCATTAATATTTGACTCCGGAAATTTCATCGTTCAATCTGCGAAAGTTGCGCTGACAGACAGAGACGGCAACGGACAATGCCCCCATTAATATTGTAAAGAACGGGTATGAAATACAGCGTAAAAAAATCAATTGAAATACTGGAACGGACTCCTGCTGTTTTGAAGGCATTGCTCAGTAACCTGGGTGATGACTGGATCATAAACAATGAGGGCGCTGAAACTTTTTCACCCTATGATGTAGTTGGCCATTTGATACATGCGGAAAAAACCGATTGGCCTGACAGGGCAACCATGATACTGGAACATGGTGTTTCAAAAACTTTTGTACCCTTTGACCGGTTTGCGCAGTTTGAAGCCAGCAAAGGAAAAACATTGTTGCAGTTGCTTGATGAATTTGAAAAGCTGCGATCAGAAAATCTCATTTGGCTCCTGTCATTAAACGTTACCGAAAACGATTTGGATAAAAAGGGAATGCACCCTGTGCTTGGTGAAGTAACATTGCGCCAGCTCCTGTCCACGTGGGTAGTGCATGATTTAACGCATATTGCTCAAATAACAAGGGTAATGGGAAAACAATATAAAGAAGAGGTAGGGCCATGGGTGGAATTTTTCAGGATATTAAATTTTTAAACATATCTAAACCAAAACATCTTCTTTATCATTAAAGCCGATGGAAGGACAACCCCAAATAAAGTCCCGTATCTGGCATTTTCCCGGAGCAGAAAAAGCTTTCTTTACGGAAACCGAGTATTCTGCACACCGGTTTCAGCCGCATTTTCACGGGCATTATGTTTTTTTCAGCGTATTAAACGGGGTTAATGAAGGAGGTTTTACAAGAAAGAGATACACCATCACATCCCGTGATTTTTTAGTTATCCACCCCGGGGAAATCCATACCGGAAATTCGTTTTCCGGCCGGCGCCTTACTTATTTTTCGTTTTGTCCCACAAGGGAATTTTTAATTAAAAAAGCGGAAGAACTGGGATTGCCGGCATTGCCATCATTTAATGGTGTAGTGTATTCTGCAAAATCAATTATTCCGAAATTTGAGGCGCTGGTAAAAAATTCGGTTGTTCCTGGTAACGATTTGGCGGCTGAACAATCGCTGACGGAGTTTTTAGGCGTTCTGGCTGAACAAACACAGGACAGCAGGCCCGTAAGCAAAACAGAAAACAGTTGCAGAGAGAAAATTGAAACAGCGAAAAAATTTATTGAGGAAAACTACAGCCGGAATTTTTCACTTTCCGAACTCAGCCTTCACACCGGCTTAAGCGCTTTTCATTTGTTGCGAAGCTTTAAAGCGTCTGTCGGCCTTACCCCTTATGCCTATCTTCATAATTTCCGCATTGAAATGGCAAAAAAGAAAATACACAAAAAAATTTCACTTACCCATCTTGCACATGACAGCGGCTTTTATGACCAAAGCCATTTTATCAGGCATTTTAAAAAAATAAATGGCATTTCCCCTTCAGCATTTAAACAATGATTTTCTTTCTGCCGGGTATTTTCAAGGAATAGTTAAAAAGGCAAAACAGCAATATTGTACAATTCCGGGTTTGGCAGCACCTGTAATTTTACCAGTATAAAATTTGACCCGGTATGAGGAAAATTTTTATTCAGGTATTTTTTCTTTTTAATGCAATAAATGCAATGGCCCAACAATCCGGCAGGAATGAGATTGCGTTTATCTGCGGGCCATGTGGCTGCACCGATGACGGAAAGTATTTTGAAAAACCCGGCGCATGTGTATCATGTGGCATGGAAAGGTATGCTGCTTATAAAAGCGATACAGCGTCTGCAAACAGAAGTGCACAGCTTTCACATGAAGAAATGAGCAGGCGTGGCCTTAAAGTGGCTATCCTGATTTTTCCCGGTGCTGAAATAATTGATTTTGCTGCACCATGGGAAATATTTGCTCAGGCCATGATGAATGTGTTTACCGTGGCGCCGCAAGACACCATCATCAATTGTATGGGTATGCGGATACTGCCTGACTATACTTTTGAAAATGCGCCCAAAGCCGACATTCTTTTACTGCCGGGTGGTGATGTGGTGCATGATGATAAACAGATAATGGATTGGGTAAAAAAAACAGTGATGGAAACTGAAACTGTTCTTTCTGTGTGCAATGGCGCATTTTTTCTGGGCAGCGGAGGTTTTTTGGATGGAAAAGAAGCTACTACTTTTTTAGCATTGATCCCTTCTCTGCAGCAGGTGGCCCCCAAAGCCAAAATTGTTTCTGATAAACGCTACGTTGATAATGGTAAAATCATCACGTCGGCCGGCCTTTCATCGGGTATTGACGCTTCGCTGCATGTTATTGCTAAGCGACTCGGTATGGGAAGGGCGCAGCTCATTGCAACTAACCTGGAATACAATTGGGACCCAGGTGCAAAATATGTAAGGGGTTTACTGGCTGATAAACACCTGGCGGGAACAAGAGCTGTTTTCAGCCCTTATAATACAAGCACACTCCGCTATGAAGGCAATCAGCAAAAATGGTTGATTAAAATTTCCGTGGAGACAGATATGCCCGCTGATAAATTAGCCCGCCTTGTCGAATTTCAGTTAGAGGAAGCAAAACAATGGAAGAAGGGTTTAATTACCGGCAATAACAGCGTTTGGTCTTTTAATGCGGATAATAAAAAATGGAAGGGAACAGTGGATTTTGAAAAAACAACAAATCATGCTGAGAAAGTAAAAATCGTAAACATCAGCGTAACGCAGGTTCAGTAAGCGGTTTGCCATTATGAAATTTTGAATTATGAGCTACAGGAAAATTTCAAAACATATATTTATAAACATCTTTTTGCTTGCTTTTTCCATCAGCGCATGTAATTCACAAAACAGTAATAATAAAGTAGCGGGATTACCAGCTCAGGAAAGTGTAATAGCCGGTCCGAATATTCCCATTATTTCACAGTTTAAAAACAAGGCAGTAGTGGAACCGCATATTGCTGTTCATCCGGGCAACAACAATCATTTGCTTGTTTCGGCAATGGTGGTTACTGACAGCAGTAAACCTTATGAAAGTTGCCGGCTCTCCAGTTTTGTTTCAAATGATGGCGGGCTAAGCTGGAAAGAAACTGCACATGACTGGTGGGGCTACGACCCCTGGGTGTCAATTTTGGCTGATGGAAAAACAACAATGAGCTGGATTGGCACAAAGGGAAGTTTCCGGGATGAATATCCTGTTGTTTTTTTCAATTCACCCGATGGCGGCATTTCATGGAATAATGATGTGCAGATGTTGCCGGGAGGGCATGATGGAACGAAGATTACCGGCAGCGGAAGCAACTTTTATTTCACTACGGTTTTCTTTGGCAAAGAAATGGAGGCCAGTATAAGATTATATGCCGGTGATGGGATGAAGCCGTTTGAACTGCTTACTGAAATTGACAGCAAAGGCGAAAGGCTGAATTTTTGTGAAGCAGCAGTACTTGGCGATAGCTCTATCATTATACCCGCTTCTTTGTGGAAGAAAAATGCATGGGTGTACAGGTATAAGGAGGGTATTTTATCAGATGCATATCCCATTACGGATAAACTTGGCGGTGGCAAAGGGTATGCACATCTGGTTGGAGATAATACTGCCTCAGCATTTAAAGACCGGCTGTATTTCATCAGGGCAGCTGGCTATGGAAATGAATACGATGGCATCTGGTTGAATTATTCAGCAGATAAGGGTTCAGGCTGGTCAAAAGATATTCGTGTTGATTTGTTTGACAACCCGAAAAGAAGTTTTGCGCTTGTTCCGTCTGTTGCAATAAATAAAGACGGAGTTGTAGGTGTATCATGGGTGGATAACCAGGAACCCGGAGATAAAAAGAATGATCTGTATTTTACTTACTCAACTGATGGCGGGGCTTCATTTCACAGGCCCGTTAAGGTAACAGGTAAAGGCAGTAGCCCGAAAACTATACTCAATAATGATGTTGCCAATAAGTTTCCGGGTGGCGGGCATTATTTGGGTATTGCGGCCAAACCCGACGGAAGTTTTCAATTGGTATGGAGCGACAGCCGCAATGGCGTTTTTCAGTTACAAACCTGTAATGTTGCTCTGCTGAGGTAATGGTTTTTTAAATAAATTTGTTACTGCTGCTTAAAAACTTGCGGTATTTACAGGTACACGGCACATCAGTACAAATACAACTTTCATGTTTTCTAAATTCTCTTTCTGGATATGGGCTACTGTGGTGATGCAACTGCTTACAGCCGTTTTTCATGCAATAGGGTTGTTTGTAAGCCAGCCACCTGCAAATGATATAGAAAAGCAAATGATGGAACTTGTTACAACTTATAAAATAGATGCCGGTGCAGGGTTCAAACCTACATTCATGAATTTGTTTACGGCACTCAGCGCCTGTTTTTCTTTGCTGTGCTTATTGGGCGGGTTTATCAATTTGTACCTGTACAGGAAGAACGCCCCTGCTGTTATCTTTAAAGGGGTTTTGGGTATCAGCCTTTTAATATTTACAGTTTGTTTTGCGCTGATGGCTTCATTTACTTTTCTGCCGCCTGTTGTATGCACGGGGTTAATTGTTTTATTTTTATCGGGAGCCTGGGTTACTATAAAAAAGCAGCCATCTTTATGATTTACCGTATCTATACGCCACCGTTACCGCTTTCGCAGTTCATAGAATTTTTCTTTTATTATGAAGGCTACCGGGCTGAGCACAGTATGGAAAAGTTCCTGCCGGATGGCTCAACAGACCTGCTGATAGATTTAACTGAAACCCCCAAAAAGCTTTTTCATAACGAAGAAGGGACCTCTTACAGCACATTTAACAAAAGCTGGATATCGGGGATGAAAACGGATTACATACTGATTGATGCTTCTGTTTCCAATATGGCA
>JANRKT010000094.1:0-6294 GCA_033763355.1 Chitinophagaceae bacterium
TGCTTTTTTTACCACATCAGATGATTTGGGGAGGCTTTCCAGCAATGCCAGCGCATCTTTATAGTTATTGGTATTGGCAAGCACATTCACCAAAAGTTCCCTTGCTTCAGTACTGTACTCTGACCGAGAATACTGGTTTACAAACTGCTGCAGTTCATTCAAAGCCACATCCTGGTAACCCAGTTCATAAGATAATTTGGCATAATTGAATTTTGAAACCTCCCTCTGCCTGTCATCGCTGTTGTTTGCGGCACAAAAAGAAAAAGCGCTGCGTGCATTTGCTTTTTGCCCGGTTTTCAGGTAGGCATCGCCAAGCATGTACATGGCGCTTTGCATTAAAGAATCAGTTCCGCTACTGAGTTGCTTAAAACCATCAATGGCTTTATTGTATTGCTTTACCTGGTAATAACAATAACTCAGTTCGTAAATATCTTCCCTGCTAATTTTTTCAGCCTTGGCTGCATATGCTTCAAGATAAGGCAACGCCTTTGCGTATTCTTTCTTTTCAAAATAAGCATGGCCAAGCAACTGCCGCAACTCGGTATCGTAATAAGAACCTGTTTTTTTCAGCATCCCTTCTGCGTATTCTATCGCTTTATCTTTTTGCCCCTGGAAATAATGTATGGTAGTAATATAGAAAGGAACCGTTTTCTGGTAAACCGGGTCATTCTCCACTTTTTTAAAAGCATCCAGCGCTTCAAAATAACTCCTGTCGCGGTAAGCTATAAAGCCATAATAATAATTGGCATCCCTGTAATTCGGGTCATCGGGCAACTGCCTGATGGTGTTGAGCAACGGCCTTGCCTTATCAAACTGCTGCAGGGTAAAATATCCATATCCCTGGTGAAATTTCATATCTGCTATTTCACGGTTGCTGAGGTTGGCAATATTGGTTTGCTCGTAATAAATGATGGAATTCCTGATTTCGTCATTGCGGAAATAATATTCGCCAAGATGAAAAGCCATTTTCTGTGCCAGCGCATGATTGATCTGCAGATCAACAAACGACCTTGCTTCCTGCACCGAATTCTTTTCATTTTGTTTCAGCCCGCAGACAATTGTATAAAACTTAACTTCTTCATACATGAGGCGGTGGTTGCTCATGTCTGTTTCACGGAGCGATTCATTCAGTTCCCTGAACATGGGATAGGCAAGGCTGTACTGCTCCTGCTGAAAATACTCTTTGGCCTGCCTGAAACTGAACTGTGGATCGGTGAAGATGCGGGTTTGCTGGGCAATGGTTAAAAAAGGCCAGGTAATAATTAAAAGTAACAGGGATGATTTCTTCATTGAGATACTGAGTTGCGTTTGAAACGGCAGCACTGTGCTGCATATTTTGATTTTTTCACGGGACAAGTGTTATAAAAAAATTAAACCGTCTAAAGTTACTGATCCGTTCCTTTGCAAAGATTATTCCATTTACACTGTGGATAAAAACTGAACCAAAGTTGAATGAAGATGAGGGAACAGCCAATAATATTTTGTTAAATCACTTTCCTGTATTCATTACATTTGCGTTTCTGAAAATAAAAAATCAACTATGATCAGGAAACTCATCAGTACCAAATATTCAGCGCTTTCATTTAATATCGCCATGCTGATACTCCGCATTGGTATGGGAGGCTTAATGATTCCGCATGGTTATGATAAGCTGGTGCATTTTACCCAGTATAAAAAAGACTTTATGAGTTTTCTCGGCCTTGGCGGAACCGTTTCTCTTGCATTGGTTGTTTTTGCCGAATTCTTCTGCGCTATTTTTTTAATCATGGGCGTTTTCACAAGGCTATTTGCAATACCCCTGATAATTGAAATGTTTGTCGTGGTATTTAAAGCGCATAAAGGAGAAGTATTTGGCGATGGTGAACATGGCATGTTGTTCATTGCGGGATATATTGTTATACTGCTTTGCGGGCCGGGTAAAGCAAGTGTGGATGGCATTATGGGAAAGTAGGATGGTAATTCAAAGGCAGCAGTTCTCAGTCTCAGGTATATCATTGAGAAAACCTGGCAGATTCTTTCTTCAATTAAGCAATGAACGGAATCACAACCCTATCAGGTTTTGTTGATCCTGTGGTTCATTAGTTTGAAAAAGCAATATAGAATGTTCGTCAGCGAAACTCAGATAAGGGTAAGGTATGCCGAAACCGACCAGATGAATGTGGTGTATCATGGCAACTATGCCCAGTATTTTGAAGTGGCCCGAGCTGAAAGCATACGCCGGTTGGGGTTTACCTACAAGCAAATGGAGGAAGCCGGTGTGATGATGCCGATTGTTGAACTGCACTGCAGGTTTTTAAGGCCGGCACATTATGATGACCTGCTCACCATTAAAACCATTCTTAAAGAATTGCCCCAGGACCACCGAATAGAATTTCTGCAGGAAGTTTACAATGAAAGTGGGAAGCTATTGACCATAGGCAAAGTGGTTCTTTATTTCATCAAATCGGCTACAAAAGAAAAATGCAATATGCCGGAACAGCTTAAAGTTAAACTTGAGCAATACTTCAGCAGGCAGTAGGCAGTCACCGGTATGCAGTATTCAGTACACAGTACTCAGTCCTTAACAGGCAGTAAAAACTGATGACAATTGCAGACAGGCTTCAATTCAATGATTCTTATAAAATATTACTGCTTTATTTTACCTGACAAAAGGTTCGGAGTATTTGCAACGATTTGATATTTTTACAGGTCAATTAAGCTATGCTGATGAGAAGTACGCTGGTCATAATCCTCACCCTGTTTTGCAATATTGCTATTATTGCCCAGACGCAACCACCATGCACTACACTTGGCCAAACTCCTTCCACTGCCTTTCCCGTTTGCGGCACTACCGCCTTTAACCAGGTTACTGTGCCGATATGTGAAAACCGGGCTGTTCCGGTACCAGGTTGCACCTCTCCCAACGATCCGGTTTATACTGATAAAAATCCATTTTGGTACAGATTCACTTGTTATCAGAGTGGTACCTTAGGTTTTGTAATCACACCCAATGACCTGGGCGATGATTATGACTGGCAGATTTTCGATATTACTGGCCGCAATGCTGATGAAGTTTATACCAATGCCAGTTTATTTGTTGTAGGTAACTGGTCTGGTAGCTATGGGTTAACCGGCGCCTCAGCTGCCGGGCAGAACAATATTCAATGTGCCTCTGCTCCCAATGGAGGTGTTCCTACTTTTAGCCGGATGCCAACTCTGCAACAAGGCCATACTTATTTGCTGCTTGTAAGCCATTATACAGATTCACAAAGCGGTTACAGCTTGTCATTCGGAGGAGGCACGGCCGTAATTACAGACCCTACCCTGCCCGGTATGCAAAATGCAAAAACAACCTGCGACGGTACACAGATAACATTAAAGCTTAACAAGAAAATGAAATGCAGCAGCCTTGCTGCAAACGGGAGTGATTTCAGTATTGCTCCTGCTGTTGCCAACGTTACCGGCGCTACAGGCATTGGTTGCAGCAATGGTTTTGAACTGGATTCTGTAACCCTTACATTAAGCGCTGCATTGCCATCGGGTAATTATGATCTTGTTATTAAAAATGGCGCTGACGGCAATACGTTACTTGATAACTGCGACAGGAACATTACCCCGGGTTCCACTGCTCCTTTTACAGTTCTTGCCGCAACCCCCACTCCTATGGACAGCTTAACTGCCGTTCAATGTGCCCCTCAATCATTGCAACTGGTTTTCAAAAAGTTCATCCGCTGCAATTCTGTTGCTGCAAACGGGAGTGATTTTATTGTAACGGGGCCAACACCCGTAACTGTGGTTAATGCAGCAGTTACATGCAACAATGGATTTACTGATGTGATTACGGTAAACCTTTCCGCCCCGGTTGCTAACCAGGGCAATTATCAAATAAGATTGGTGAGGGGGAGCGACGGCAATACCATTCTTGATGAGTGTGGCCTGGAAACACCTGTTGGTTCAACTTTGCCATTCACCGTAAAAGATACCGTCTCCGCTGCATTTACCTATCAACTTACACCTGGCTGCAAACTGGATATCATTTCATTTTTCCATGACGGGAGAAATGGTGTAAACCAATGGTTGTGGAATTTTGATAACAGCAGTTCAGTCACTGTGCAAAACCCATCAGTTGTTTACAGCGTATTTGGTAATAAAAACATTTCGCTTATTGTATCCAATGGTTTTTGCAGCGATACAGCAACGGCATCTGTTTTCCTGGCAAGCAAATTAAACGCTTCATTTGAAACCAATAACCTGCTCTGCCCCGAAGACACTGCAAAATTTATTGATAAAAGTACCGGCGGTGTAACCAGGTGGAACTGGGATTTCGGGAATGGCATTACAAGCAGCCTGCAAATACCATTGCCGCAACTGTATCCCAAAGACGTTGTTGAAAGAGATTACAATGTGAGGCTTATTGTGGAAAGCGATGCAGGCTGTCTTGATACAGCATTCAGTAACATTAAAGTTTTAAAAACCTGCCTTATTGCTGTGCCCAATGCATTTACCCCTAATGGCGACGGGCTGAATGATTACCTCTACCCGCTTAATGCATATAAAGCTGCCAATCTTGATTTCAGGATATACAACCGCTACGGTCAGCTTGTTTTTAAAACCAATGACTGGACACGCAAATGGGATGGAACGATCAATGGATTGCTCCAGGGACCGGGTACTTATGTGTGGCACCTGAGTTACAGCAATGCGGACAATGGTAAAAAATTCTTTTTGAAAGGAACAAGTACTCTGATAAGATAAGATTACTGCCCCCACTAAGCTATTTGCCTTATCTAACTTATCTGACCTGTTTGACTCATTTGACTTTTCTGACTTACGGTCTTCCCGTCTTATTTCAACACATCCAGCACCTGCCACATCTTTTTAACTGCGGAGGAAGCAGAACCATTATAGTTATTTACAATAAATGCAAAGGTATATTCAATTCCCTGCTTGTTTTTAATGTACCCTGTATAACTCCGTACGCCGCTGATTGAACCGCTTTTCATTTTAATACTATTGGTCTCAGGCAATGCATCGTAAAAAGAATTGAACCATGGCCTTGCCCTTGCAATCTGCATCACTTTCACCAAAGCATCAGTTGTTACCCTGTTAAGCGGTGAGAGCCCGCTGCCATCAACTATATTTATGGCAGCTTTGTCAATACCTTTTTGTTTCCAGAAATCTTTTACAATCTCAGCTCCTTTTTCTGTCGATCCAAACCCCGTTTTTTCAAAGGCCATTGTTTTAATAAATGCTTCTCCATACAGGTTAATGCTTTTTTTGAGAAACCAGTAGTTCATGGAGTCGAGTGGCGGGGAGTAATGGGTGTAAATAATTTTCATTTTACTTTTTAAGAGAGTATCTAACCAGCCATTGAAGTTATCCATTACAGTAATTAACTTTTTAACTCCATATTTGCTGGCATATTCTTTAAAATGCTCCTGGAAAAATAAAGGAGCATTCGGAGTAGCTATAGAAATTGAAAAGCTATCTTTTAAGATTGGAATTGAACCCTTAATATACTGAGGATAGCTGCCCAAAGAAAAATAATAATAAGCATTATCGCCACTCCCTTTTTCAGCAGAAACCATGTTATTGACAGCTTCTCCTAATTCAGTATGTGGCTGTGTTTCTATTATTTTTACCGAATCCCCAATCCGATTTCCTGATTTTAGTATCAAATTGATTTGATTCTCTCTCCAATTTATGCTCCAGTGTCCGGCACCATAATAATTACCTATGTCCTGCCATATCCAGCCATCTGGCAATGGTTGTCTGTCAAAAAAACCGTTATCCCAATCAATGTCGTTCCCATAATAGAATATTGAATTGATTTTAAGCGATTCAATCAACTTAAAAAAGATACCATCTTCTCTTGTAGTTGAATATCGCCAACTTCCCGGAGTCGGATCTCCTGAGCCATTAACAGACAGAAAACCTACAAGGAAAGAGTCTTTTGTAACGGTTCCTTTATATCCAAACTCTGTTTTATACCTGTACCTCTTTCCCAGCAATTCAAAAGCCGTTGCGCTGGTAATTACTTTTTGAGTGCTTGCCGGCGCCAATCCAATTTGAGCGTTTTTTTCAAAGACCGCTTTACCGGTTTTGCTTTCCACCACATACAGGCTGCTGATGCCATGCTTCAACTGGCTGTCACTTTCAAATTTTTTATAGGCTGCAGAAAGCTTTTGCTGAATGCCCTGCCCCTTTACACATAATGTAAGGAAAGCAATCGGAATAAAATAGAAAAATGATTTCATGGTGTTGCTTACATTGCACTCAAATTAAGGGATTTCTTAAAATCCTTTCACCCCTTCA
>JANRKT010000095.1:0-4077 GCA_033763355.1 Chitinophagaceae bacterium
ACCTTCTTACCAGTTTGCCCCGATTCTCTTGCCGCTTCAATAATCTCCAGCACATGCAAGGCATGTTCTGCAGCTATTAATGGTTCTGTTTTGGTAACAAGTGATTCTGCAATAACTGATGCCCCCTGCTGCCACACATAAGTTCCGGCGTCTTCAACATAACGAACGGGTGGGTCAGTAAATGACGTGGCCAGGTCAACACCAAAAGGGGCCCAGTCGTAACCCACCAAACCCATATTGCCTTTGGTTCCCCAGATTACAATGGTAAAATTGTTTTGCCCCTTTCCTTCATGTCCGTAAGGATCAAAATAATTGAAGCCGCATTGCACATGAGATAATACCCCGTTGCCATGATCCATTAATACCATAGTGTTATCTTCAGCCTCAACCTTTATTTTTCCTTTGTTGTCCACCGTTCGTTCAGGTGTTACAATGCTTGTCATAGCCATTACAGCTTTTGCAGGGCCAAGCAAACCGGTAAGCGTAGCCAGGTTATAAACGCCGAGGTCGGGTAAACTGCCGCCATTCTTTTCATAAAAGAAAGCAGACCATGTGGGGCCAAGATGGCCGTAGTGTGCATGTGCACATGCCACTTTACCCAGTTTGCCTTCCTGTATGGCCTTACTCATGAAAGCAAACTGCGGACTGTTTACCACTGCAGGCGCCCCCCATATACGCAGCTTTTTGCTTTTGGCAAGGTCAAGCAATGCTTTTCCTTCCTTATAGGTATTGGCCATTGGCTTTTCGCTCCACACATGTTTGCCTGCAAGCAAAGCCTGTTTGTTTAAACGGCCATGTTCCTGCATATCGGTTGTATTTACCAGCAAATCAAAAGCAGCGCCTGACAACAGCTGATCAATATGAGGATAATGATTTGGGATATTGTACTTCCCAGCCTGTTGTTTGGCCCTGTCATAAATAATATCACATACACTTACCAGTTCCACATGTTGTGATTTTGAAAGATGGGGCAGGTACATATTGGATACACTTCCGCAGCCGATCAGTGCCACTTTAATTTTTCCCTGGGCAGATGTTTTTGCAAAGCCTTCAACAGACGAAAGCAGGAAAGCTGCCCCGGCCATAGCAGTTTGCTGTAAAAATTGCTGGCGGGAGATTGTTTTTTCCATGTCAAGTTTATTATTAATTAAAGTTATTAGATGTTGGCGGGGACGCCAGCATCAGTATGAAGAATAAGCAACCAAATTAAAGTTACCGGATTTTATGTTTTGCCGCTTCACATAATTTGTAACTTGTCATAAGAATTAAAGATTCAATAATACATGAGGGGCTTTTTTCTTTTTTGCATTCTTGTTTTCATACGCAATATTTCTTACTCCCAAAGCCAATACCAGCTTTTCAGTATCGAAATCAACAAAAAGTTTTTTGCTGCTGCTGAACAGGCCGCTGTAATTGATAACAGGCTCCGCTATAGTATTCATGAAAAGCAAAAAGAACAATTGTTTGATGAAATACTTTTCGAAAACACTTCAAATGATACCATTGAAATACGGAATGTTGTTCCCTTCGGCGCTTCACCTAATCATGTTTATATAACGGGTTATGGTGAACACCGGCTAAGCAGGACACATTTGTTTATACCGGGTAAGATACCGGTAAATGTGGTTTGCCCGGATAATGCATGGGAGCTGGGTTTCAGTTGTATTGAAAATGCCGGTGGAAACAATATTTGCGCTTTAATGAGGCGTGAAGCAAACAGCATTCAAAAAGGCCAGCGCAAAAGATTTGAAACTGTCCTGTATCCCGGAGGTTCTGTTAAATACAGGAGGTGGAAAGAAGAATATAAAGGCAACTGGCAGGAAGGTTTAAGGCTGATGTTTCAGCAGAAGTATTTGTATGATGTAACTCTTTTTGATAATAGCCTTTTTGAAAGAAAAGACCTGCAATGGATACGCCATAGTTATGTGATGCACCTGGTGCAGGCATGGGACAAATTTTTTTATGACGAGGCGGATAAAAAATACCGCCTCTATGAATTCATACAGCGGGGTAAAAAATTATACGGAGGTGATGAGGTGATTGGTATATGGCCTACATGGCCTTCTCTGGGGCTTGATCAGCGCAACCAGTTTGATTTGTTCCGCGACCTGCCCGGAGGAACAAAACAACTGCAGCAACTTTCAAATGAAATGCGAAAGCAGGGAACGAAACTTTTTATTTGTTACAATCCCTGGGATGAAAGCACAAGAAGCGAGGGGCACCTGGCTGGACTTGGTAATCTGATAAAAGCAACATCAGCAGATGGTGTGGTGCTTGATACAAGAGGAGCGTCAAGCAAAGAATTACAGGAGGCGGCAGATAAAGTAAGGCCGGGTGTGATTATGTACAGCGAAGGCATGGCAGTACCGGAAGACATGCCGGGCATTGTTGCGGGCAGGGTGCACAATGCTTTGTATTATGTGCCCATGCTTAACCTCAATAAATTTATTAAGCAAGAGTTTGCCATTTTCCGTGTTGCTGAATTGTATAAGGAACCGATTCAAAGAGAATTCGCTACTTCATTCTTTAATGGTTACGGAACGGAGATCAATATGTTTGCACCGGGTCAGCCAGACCATGCAGAACAACAATACAAGTATCTTGGGCGGACTTCAAGAATACTGAGGGAAAACACATTCAATTTTACTTCCGGGAAATACACCCCACTCATTACTACTTCATCAGACAGTATATGGGCTAACGAGTGGAAGTATGCTGATAAAATTGTTTATACTGTTTACAGCATTATACCGCAGGGCTATAAAGGATTGTTGTTTGCGGTGCAGCCAAAGGAGGGTTTTCACTTCGTTGACCTCTGGCATCATAAATTATTAAAACCGGAAATGATGAATGGTGAGTGGAGAATTGAAGCCGAAACAAACTCATTTCATAAAAAATACCTGGGCACCAACAATGAAGGAGAAGTGGATTGCATAGCTCAGCTTCCGCAATTGATAACTGCAAAATTAAACGGGGACAATTTGAGCATCATTGCGGATAAAGGAACAACAATTAAAATATGGGCCGGGCATCCTGGTTATGATAAGAAACCATTATCATTAAAACCGGGCAGCCACATCATCAGGCTGAGCGAACAGTTTGGAAGATTTGAAGGAGATTTTATCATACAACTGTTTGATCAAGATATTTTGATGGATGAAACAGTTGTAACGGTTAAACCGGGCACATTCAGAAAAACCAGTTGGGTTGGATTAACTGCGGGGCTGAAAGGTTCAACTGATGGTATGCTGCAAATACCACCTGGTAAATTCTTGTTTAAAGAATCACATGGAGATGAGTTTATCCCCTATCCTGAACAGGGTGTTGACAGCATATTTGATATGCCATCCTTTTACATGGACAAGCATCCTGTTACCAATATGCAGTTCAAAAAATTTATTGAGGCAACAAAGTATAAGCCGGCTGATACAGTAAATTTTTTAAAGCATTGGGTAAAAGGAAAGATTAAAAATGGAGAAGAAAATTTTCCTGTGGTATATGTAAGCTATGAGGATGCACAGGCTTATGCAAAGTGGGCCGGGAAAAGATTACCAACAGAAACAGAATGGCAATACGCTGCGCAAACTGAAGCGCTGAATGAATGGCCGTGGAAGCAAGCTGTACCCGTTAAACGTAAAGAGGAAAAAATTACAGAAACACTCACAGTTGCTTCTGTTGAAGGGATTGATTCCGCAGTTTGCAATTTGGGTGATGGAAAACTATACCCTGTTGGCAAATATCCCAAAGGCGCCAATCCGTTCGGGCTGCAGGACCTTGTGGGTTGCGTATGGCAACTCACCAACGATGTGTATATGAACGGAAGTTACCGTTACATCATTTTAAAGGGAGGTTCTTATTTCAAGCCGTCATCAAGCTGGTGGTATGTACAGGGCGGGCCAAGGGAACTGCATTACCGGCAGTTTCTTCTGCGGGTTTCACAGGGATTTGAAAGAAATGCCACAGTGGGTTTCAGGTGTGTGAGGGACAAATCACAATAGATGCTGAAGGGATGCCGGCATAAAGCTCATCACACTCTCCTGAAAGGTTGTTTCTTCCAGTAAGTTAAACTGCGCCACA
>JANRKT010000096.1:0-5333 GCA_033763355.1 Chitinophagaceae bacterium
AATACCAATGGTTATATAGAGTTTAATATCCAGTTTGTAACTGCGGGCACAAGTACACCTGTTGTACAAACTATGGTGGCTGCCACTCCGATTGATGTTGACGGCGATAATAATGTAAAAGAATTTGACCAGATACAAAGGGTAAATGGTGTGGTTGATTATAATGTTACAGGCCTTGAACTTTCTATAAGCTATGCTTCAGGATGGTTTACAGGGACCAATATCGGGGGTGTTGATTACTCCGGCATTGATACCAGCGCAAAAGGTGTAATGTTTACCGTTATCAATACCAATTTATCTTCTTTCAGGATAAGAACAGGTGTGAACAATCAGGGCGGCAGTAACGTAAACAGGCTGAGGAGTGTTTACTTCAGGAGGTTTATCTACCCCGTTTCTGCACTGCTTCCGTTAAGCCACCTTATTTCTTTTACAGGTGCTGCAGGCAGCAATAAGGTTAATCTTAACTGGGAACTGGCATCTGGCCATTCTTTCATCAAAGTAATTGTGGAAAGAAGTGAAAACGGAAACACTTTTATTGCCGTAAATGAAACGACAGTTGTATCCGCTGACAAAAATATTAAAGCATCTTATACCGATTTTAAAATAAACGACGGTAATGTTTACTACCGCTTAAAAATGATAACTGTTGCCGGTAAAACCGAATACAGCAATGTGCTTGTATTTAAAAGCGGAAACAGTAACAGTGCAAAACAGATAAAAGTTTATCCTACTGCCATACAATCATCTGTTGCCGTAAATGTAACAACAGAAAACAGCGGTTCTGCTGTATTTCAAATAGCTGATTATTCAGGCCGGATAGTTTACCAGCAGGCTGTTAACCTTCAGGCAGGCAACAACAGCGTAGCTGTACAGGGTTTGGATAAGCTGATGAAAGGAAATTATATCGCACTGGTAAAACAGGGCAACAGCGTTCAGCAGCAAAAAGTAGTGAAACTTTAATGCGAATGATCTTTTGATAAAATCATTAAATTTTAAGTCTTCATAATAAAAAACAACATCCTCTTAAAAACCCATCCATAAAAGTCCTTATAAAAACCATTCGTACACTTTCTATAACCCTTGAAAACGTAACTTATGAAAGCGAATGGTACACTTAAAACACTTGTTCTGTTCTTTATTGTACTGGCAGTGGCCGGTACACAGTCAAAAGTTCTATCTCAGCCTGATTACGATTTCCGTAACCCTGTATTGCAAAGCGGAACAAGCAACTCTATAGGAGCGGTTTACCGTTTTCCTAACATTAAAACAGGGTATGATGCCCTTGTTCAGATCACTAACATGACGAATGGCGTCACCCTCTTCAGGATTGACCGTACTTCTGACGGTTTCCAGGAAGCATTTCAGCCAGAAATAAGGGTTCCTGCAAGCAGTAACGGCTATGTTGAATTCCAGGTTACTTTTGTTACCACCGGCACAAATACTCCTGCAACACAATCGGAAATAGCTGTTACCCCTATTGACGTTGATGGTGGCGGTGGCAGTGGCCTGCTTTATGAATTTGACCAGATCAACATGGGCGGGGGCTATCTTAATTATAACCTTGTATATACCGAACTTACCTTTACTTATGCCGGAGCTGCCTGGTACACTGGTAAAAACAATACCAATATTGTGTATAACGGAATTGACACGGTACAGCAGAGTGTAATGTTTACCGTTACCAATAACAACCTCAGTACGTTTACGGTACGGGTTGGAGCAGATAACCAGTCCAATTCCCTCCAAACCCGTTTAAGGAGCCTTTACTTTAAAAGATTCAATTTTCTTGGTGGCCTCCTTGCAGATAACGGCCTGTTTAAATTCCAGGCTGTGAGGAAACAAAATACGGTTGACCTTTACTGGGAGCTTTCTGCAAAAGCAAATTATAAGAATGTTACTGTTGAAAGGGCAAATACAGCCGGCCAGTTTTCTGCAATCGGCAATATAAATATCAGCCCTTCCGGTAATAGCGCCATCTCCGGCAGCTTTACTGATGCTGCTGAAGTCAATGGTTCTGTGTATTACAGGTTAAAGCTTGTATCAGTAAATGATAAATCAAGCTACAGCGAAGTGCTGGTGATAAAAGGTAAAACAGCCAACGTAAAATCATTCCAGGTTTACCCCACTGTTATCAGCAGTTCAGCCAATATCAGCATACATTCGGCCACCCGCCAGCAGGCTTCATTTATGGTGGTGGATTATTCAGGAAAAGTGATAAAACAGCAAAATCTTAATATAGCCGAAGGAATTAATAGTTTTCATGAAGGAAATTTTAATAATTTGCCCGGAGGTACTTATATTGCTGTGCTAAAAACAAACGACGGAGTCTATAACCAAAAAATACTTGTACGTAATTAGTTATACCCTGAGCCCTAAATCAACAGACCCCGGGATTCTTCCCGGGGTTATTTTTTACTGCTTCAGCTTATGCTTAAATACCTTTTCAAACTTTTCCAGCTTGGGCCTGATTACAAAATAGCAGTAGGGCTGTGAGCCGTTGTTATTGTAATAATTCTGGTGGTAGTTTTCAGCCACATAAAAATTTTTAAAAGGCTCCACTGCTGTTACAATAGGCTTATTGAAAGCCCCGCTTTTATCCAGCTCTGCTTTGTAGTGCTCCGCTTTTTTCTTTTGCTCTTCGTTGTGATAAAAAATTACGCTCCGGTATTGCGGGCCCACATCATTTCCCTGCCTGTTCAATGTGGTGGGGTCATGTGTTTGCCAGAATATTTCAAGTATTTCATCATAGCTCAGTTTGGAAGGGTCATACTCTATCTGGCATACTTCTGCATGGCCGGTATTTTTTTCACAAACCTGTTCATAGGTTGGGTTTTCTACATGCCCGCCGCTGTAACCGCTGGTTACTTTAATTACCCCGTTCAATTGCTGAAAAATAGCTTCAGTGCACCAGAAACAACCGTTGCCAAACGTAACCTTTTCTGTCTTCATATTTGCTGTAGTTTTTGTAGCTGTTAGTTTTTGCGTTTTGGGGCTTTCCTTCTGTGCACACGAAAGCAGCGAAAAAATCACCATTGCCGCACCAAATATTGAAGTCCTCATAATAAATTGCTTTTTCATTTTATGACCTTGTAAATATGATGCAAGTTACAGCCTTAAACAACCGGGTTTTGGTAAGCCCGGCGACACCGGCCCGCTTTTAAAAATCCTTTAACAGCATACTTATTTACGCAGCCGGCATTACATGAATTGGTAAACAAATGTAAAAATGAAAAACTGATGATAAAAAAGCCCCTTTTTACACCACTTATTGTTTGTAGTTTAGTGCTTGCGGCCTGCAGTACATCGCCCATGCAGCGAAAAACACATGCCATTCGTTTAAAGCCGGGAGAGGAATTAAAAAAATCCCTTCAGCAGTTTGTTGCTGAAAAGAATATCAAGGCCGGCTGGATGATAACAGCAGCCGGCAGTTTAACGCAATACAGTCTCAGGTTTGCCAATCAGCCTGCCGCTGCTTCAGGCAAAGGCCATTTTTAAATCCTTTCCCTTACAGGCACATTAAGTATAAATGGTTCGCACCTTCATCTTGCAGTGGCAGACAGTACAGGTAAAGCCACTGGCGGGCATTTGCTGGATGGCTGCATCATTTATACCACGGCAGAAATAGTGATAGGGGAGAGCGGTGAATTTATTTTTACCCGTGAGAAAGATGGCACTACAGAATGGGAGGAGTTGCAGGTAAAATACAAGAATGAAAAATGAAAGTGGCTGCCTTTTTAAAAAAAATTCTCAGCGTTGAAAACCTTTTATTGTTAATACCTTTTCCTTTTTGTTTTCTGTTATCAGTGATAGTGGGTAATACCGCACCTGATATTCATTGTTCTTTTCAGGTAAAATATTATCACTGTTGTTGTATCACTGCTCTCCACTATAATTTGTAGTGATAACAATCTTGCCCTTAACAGCCCCTGTCCCGAAATACCGGAATGCACCGGCCACTTCGTATAAAGTAAAAAGTTTATCAATAACAGGCACCACTTTGCCTTCTTCAAAAAGGCTGCTGAGGTTATCCAGGTCATTTCTGTTGGGCTTATATCCCATGAGGCCTAATTTTTTGCCGGCAAGCCGGGACAACAAAGGCCCGAAAAGCATCAGTTGTACCAGCAGCCCTCCCATTGAACCACCGATCATGGCAAATACGCCGCCGGGTTTTAATGCCCGCTTGTAATCAGGTATCCTGCGGTGTGCAATCACATCCAGTATCTTGTCATATTGCCGTCCGTTGCATGTATAGTCTTCCTTTTTGTAATCTATAAGATGGTCTGCGCCAAGTTTGCGGAGCAAATCAAATTTATCTGCATTGTCCACGCAGGTTACTTCTGCACCGCACATTTTCGCATACTGTAAGGCAAGTGTACCCACGCCACCGCCTGCGCCATTGATCAGTATTTGCTGCCCCTGTTTTATCTCTCCTTTGTAGCGAAGCCCTTGTAAGGCCAGAAGCCCGGCCTGCGGCAGAGCAGCCGCCTGTTCAAATGACATGGCCGGAGATTTTTTTGCCAAAAGTTTTTCAGGAACAGTAACATATTCGGCAAAACCGCCAAAGCCGTTGCCGGCAATATCTCCGAATACTTCATCTCCGGGTCTGAAATTGGTAACATTTTTGCCAGCCACTTCAACCTTTCCGGCAATATCAGCGCCTAGTATTTTATAACGTGGTTTCAGCAACCCGCCTATGAGACGTACAATAAAATGTTTGCCATGCAACTGGTCCCAGTCCCATGAGTTTACAGATGCTGCATAAATTTTTACCAGTACTTCATTTTCGTTCGGAACTGGTTTTTCCACTTCTTTCAACTGAAGTACATCAGGCTGGCCGTATCGGGTGTAAACTGCTGCTTTCATTTAATGCTGCTTTAATGATGACCGGAACATGAACCATTGCTGCAAACGCCGGCAGGGAGCAGCTTTTTTATTTTAGATGAATGACAGGTTTACTTGTCAATATTTTTTACTAATTCTTCTATAATACTTTTCAATGCTTTCTCTTTGCTTTTAACATCTTCAATACTTTTAAAAGAAAGAAGCCTCCTGCCATCTTTATAGTCGCCTTCCAGAATGTTTGTGGTATCTTTTACACTTGCTCCCCGTAAAAATATTATCCGTAAAGTATCCTTTTTAAATAAATTGCTTCCTGCAATATATCTCTTATAGTCCTTTAGGTTAAACGGTTTCATTTTTCCGGTATAATAAAATACAGGGGCATTATAAAAAATGCCTTCACCAATTTCCGGGTGCACACGTAAAATAAATTTCCTGAAATATTGCAGCACATCCTTCAGGGGGTAAACCAGGTTTTGCATAAACTCATCTAC
>JANRKT010000097.1:0-22119 GCA_033763355.1 Chitinophagaceae bacterium
AGGCCCTCATCACTTACCATGTGCACTTCAGGCCGGAAATAAAAGCTGACATGCGGATTGATATAAAGTATGGCATTTCCAGATTCCGTAATCCCGGGTGAAAAGGCAAAACCATTTGAACCTGTCGCTTCAATTTCTTCCGCTTTTTCGTTCAGTGACAGTGGCGCATCAGTTCCCGAATAAAAATTCTTTACTTCATTGGCAGATATACCGGCTGTATTGATAGCGCCGATGCTGCCATCCGTCCACAGCAAAGGGTACCATGGCCTGAAGCGGGTGAGCAATGCAGGTTTTACTTCCGGGTATTTATATAAATAATAATTGATGCCATCTGCATAAGCGTTTAATAATTTTTTGAGCCACAGGGGAGATTTGTTATAATCTGCAACTGCTTCTGCACTGTCAATAATAAGGCGGATGAGAAGATCATTGTATAATTCAGATTCTCCGGATACTTCAGCCTTACGACCAAGCTTTTCAATATAGTTCATCTCCACCCTTTTAAAATCATCTTCGCATTGGGCGTACATCAAACCAAATACTGCATCAGCGTCCGATTTTCCATAGATATGGGGTATGCCCCAGTTGTCGCGGATGATAGTAACTTTTTTGGCCTGCTGCTCCCACCGGGCAATTTCGGTTTTGGTAAAAGGCTGCGCAAAAAGATGTAAAGGGAGTAAAAGAAAAGTCAGAAGTTTCTTCATAATCAAAAATAACTTTAAGATGAGATTCCCGCGTTCAGTAAAAATATTCCGTTAGAAGTATGAGTGCTATTATTTTTTTGAAATTATAATGCCCAAATTATTTTGGACAAATCCGGAATTCAATTCCGGATTTGTCCAAAGTATTCCCCAGGCGGATTGCAATACGGGTAGGCAAAAATCATACATTAATATTATAAACTGTGTGGCAATAGCCGATTGCAACATGATTTTTTTGGTTTTTACAAATAACCCAGCCACCATTTTTCCCTGTGGCTGGTTTTGTATTTATCATACCATTTGCACAGGGGATACAGCATGATTACAATTGCCATCCAGATAATATAAACCATACCCAGCGAAAAGCCTTCGCCTGCTTTTATAAAATTAATAAAGAGTGTGGGGTTGTTTGCGCCCTCGGCAAAAGAATGCCCTCTTATAAAAAAAACTATGGCGCTGAAAAAGTGGATGGTAAAGAAATGAAGGATGTAATAAAAGAAAGGCACCCTGCCATAAACCGAAATAACCCTGGTAAATGCATTTTGAATATTATCCCACCATGCCATTAAGAGCAAAGCGGGGCCAATGGTCATGCACATATAAAGTAATGACGGAGGGTATTTGTTTGTATTGATAAAAGAAAGAAAAGTATAGAACTTGTTTTTTTGCGCCGACCAGGAAAGCGGGTCGCCATAAATATTAATAAACCGCAGCAGGATGAACAGTGCAATTGCCGACAGCCCGGCAACCACAAGAAATTTTTTCCTGTAGGCTTCATTGCCGTTGCGTAAAACCCTGCCGAGGCAATAGCCCAGCAGCATCAGGCCCGTCCATGGCATAAAAGGATAAAGAATAAAAAGCTGGTGTTTTCCCCATAAAGTATGTACGCCAAAGCGGTGCAGCAGGTTGTAAACAAAATTACCCGCATCCGGATTGGCCCGTTCATAAAAATCAAGCCCATTATGGCCCATTACGATCAGCAAGCCTGTTATCAGTATCCATTCAAAAGGCAGCCATACCAGCAAACCCAGCATCAGCATGCTTATGCCGATGGCCCAGATAACCTGTAGTGTAAATGCGCTGAAAAAAAAATCAAATGAAAAGATGAGGTTGATGAATGTAATTTCAGCAATGATGAGCCATAAGCCCCTTTTAATGAGAAACAGGCTCAGTTCTTTTTTTGATTTACGTGACGATTGCAGGTATGCTGATGTGCCGGACAGAAAAACAAAAACAGGCGCACAAAAATGTGTGATCCACCGGGTGAAGAAAAGCACAGGGGTGGTAGTATTAAGGTTGAGCGGATCTTCCACCAGCGCCGGGCCGTGAAAAAAATCCCTCACATGGTCCAGCGCCATTATGATCATAATAAGGCCCCTGAGGAGGTCAACTGACCTGATGCGCTGGTTGTTTTCGGAAAGGTTGGTCATAAAAGAGCTGTAAGTTACTTATCTGTTGCAAGGATGGTTTGCAACAATACATTCCCCCCATTGGCCATATCAGTTGCTGTTGAAAATTCTTTGGGTGAATGACTGATGCCAGCTTTGCTGGGAATAAATATCATTGCTACGGGCGCAATCAGTGCCATCTCCTGCGCATCATGCCCGGCCCCGCTTTGCATAAATTTAGTGGTAAAGCCCGCTATTCTGGCTGATGCATAGATTTTTTGTTGTAATATTTTATCAGTTAATGCGGGTTTTGATTCATTGGCCTGGCGCACAAAACTGATTTTTGTTTTAGAGGCGGTTGCAATTGTTGCTGACCGCTTTTCAATTTCACGAAACAGGGTTTCAATTTTTTCTGCTGAGAGATCCCTTATTTCTAATCCTAAAATTACTTTTCCCGGAATTACATTGTAAGCGCCTGGTTGTACTGCAATTTTTCCAACAGTTCCCACCTGGTTCCCTTTTACACTGTTGATAACTTCATTAACAGCAATGATGAACTGCGAAGCAGCCAGTAATGCATCCTGCCTCATGTTCATGGGTGTAGTGCCTGCATGATTGGCAAAACCTTCAACTGTAACTTCCCAATGTACAATACCCACAATACCTTCCACCACTCCAATCTGTATGTTTTCTTTTTCCAGGATACCACCCTGTTCAATGTGTAATTCAAGAAACGCTTTAATGTCCCCCTTTTTACGAACGCTGTATTGGATACTGTCCGGGTTACCTCCGATAATTTTGATGCCTTCCGCCATTGTTAAACCGCTTTGACTTTTTTGTTCCAATCCCGCTTTTGTTAAACCGCTTGCCATGGCCATACTGCCAATGGTGCCGCCTTCTTCGTTTGAGAAAATGATTACTTCAAGCGGATGCTCTGTAATGATGTTATTTTCATTCATCACTTCAATGACTTCCAGTGCGACGACAGAACCCACACAACCATCGTAGTTACCGCCATCGGGCACCATGTCAATATGAGAACCGAAAGCGATAGGTTTTAATGAAGGGTTTTTCCCTTTTCTTTTGCCAATAATATTACCTGCGTAATCAATGCTTATTTCCAATCCTGTTTTTTTCATCAGGCCCATATACCATGCCCTTGCTTCTACATCGCCTTTGGTAAAGGCTACACGGTAACCTCTGCCATCAGCATCTTTGCCAAACCTGGCCAGTTCCAAAATGCGGCTTTCGATGCGTTGCTCATTTACTTTGAATTGGGTTTGGGCAAAAGCAGGCAGTGAGATAAATAAAATAAGCGCAGCAGGTATTTTTTTCATATTTAAATTTAGCTGTTCATTTAATAATTTATCAGATTAAACGGTTATTTTATCCTGTTGTATTTTTTTAATACATCTGTCACCAGCTTGTGCGGCAACCCATATGCCTTGTTGCCATTGATACCTTCCATGGTTTCGGCTGCTACCATGGCATTGATGATGGCTTCTTCCACCGACTGAACGGTTGCTTCAAATAACGGGTTGATTAAATCATTGGGTAATTCAGTCACCTGTGTAAAATTTTCTCTTTGAAAAGCAGCTGGATTTGCTGTGGAAAATGCAATGAAAATATCACCGGAGCCATTCTCGCCGCGTCCACCAACTTTGCCTATGCCCAGTGCAATCCTAGCAGCTATTCTTTTTAACTGCTGTGGTAATAATGGCGCATCGGTTGCCAGCACTACAATAATAGAGCCATCACCGGGCTGATAAGAAGGTGGTGCTTTAAACTCGTAATTCATGGTGTCCCTTAATTCTTTTCCAACCGGCACTCCTGCAATGGTAAAGTTGCGTTTACTTCCAAAATTTGATTGCACCAGAACCCCGACAGTATAAGTTGAATCTTTAATTTTTATAACCCTTGAAGAGGTGCCTGTACCACCTTTAAATCCCAAACACATCATGCCTGTGCCGCCTCCTACATTGCCTTCTTTAATGAAACCACTCTTTGCACTGTCAAGTGCTTCGTATGCATTGCTTTCTTTTACATGAAAACCATAAATGTCATTCAGGAAACCATCATAAGTTTCTGCCACTACGGGATAAGTGTACCAGAAATCTTCTTTGTACCAGCCCTTTTTTACATACCATTTCAATACAGCATCTCTTACCACACCCACACTGTTGGTATTGGTTATCATCACCGGTCCTTCCAGAAAGCCAGATTCAGTTATCCATGTTGTTCCGGTCATTTCACCATTGCCATTGAGTGCATACCAGTTTGCATAAACAGGATTATTGTTTCTGCCCCTTGGTAAAATAGCAGTAACGCCGGTACGCACAGGACCTTTACCTCTTATATTTTTCCCCGTTCCGGAAATAATGGTACTGTAGCCTACTTCCACACCTTTTACATCGGTAATGGCATTGAATTTTCCGGGTGTGCCATCGAAAGGTATTCCGATATCCCTGGCACGTGGTTGTTGCCCAAAAACGAAAGAATGAATAAGGATAAGTAAGATAATTACCGCTGTTTTTTTCATGATTCATTTTTTACAGGTCAAGATATCTTTGCATTGCGGTTTTAAATACTACATGTTGGGGCAGATGAATCGTTTTTAGTGTTGCAGTTCTTTATTGATCCAGTTAATAATATCAGCAAACACTTCTTCCCGGTTTGTCTCTATAAAAAGATTGTGTAAGGCCCCGGGGTATATGTGCTTTTCTTTTTCTTTCATCTCTATATTGTTGTAAAAAGCCTGTGCGCCGCCCGGTGGCACAATCCTGTCATCTGCGCCCTGTAATAAAAGCAGGGGCGTTTGCATAGTTGCTGCGTATTGTTTGGAAGCCTTTATTGCCTGTAGGGTAGCCAGGGCTAATCGTGGTGTGGCTTTGTTTTGCCAAAACGGATCTGATGTATATTCCGCAACAGCTGTTGCATCGCGGCTGATGCCGGATAAGTCAAGTTTCAAATCGATCAATTTGCCGGGAAAAAACATGCTGATGACGGGCAATAGTAATTTCACAAGCGTAGGCGATCCGCTGTTGTCGAGAGCAGGTGAGGCCAATATGATACCTTTAAATTCACCGGGATGCTGTTGGGCACAAGAAACCGCAATAAGTCCGCCAAGGCTAAGCCCACAGATAAACAGCGGACATTTGCAGACAGACCGGATATGTTTGCAAACTGCGACCATATCGTCCATATAATCCATCCAGCTGTTTACATACATCCTTTTACCTCCTGAGCGGCCATGACCCCTCAGGTCGAAAGAAAAAAAGTTCATATTGCCATTGAGCAGGTAATCGCCTAACAAGCGGTAAGGCAGGGCATTTGCATGATCACCCATGCCGTGTATAAGCAGCACGGATGCACCTGATTTTTCAATTACCGTTCTTTCATAAAGGGCAAGTGTCGTTCCGTCGGCTGATATTATAGTGTGTGTATGGGTCATGGTTATGTTACCTTAAACTCTTGTTCCTTGTTTTGCCGTTTTGGTTCCTCCGGGCTGCTGATGGGTTTGTTTTCGTTCATATTTATTTGAGATGATATTCTTTTTGTAAAAAGGCAATGATATTTTTTGCTTTTTTATTCAATCGTTCAAGTCTTGTTGTAATAATGATATTGCTCCCCTTGAGTTGATTGATACAGAAAGCAAGGTCTTGTTGTAAAGAGGGGTCATAAGATCGTAAAGGAGGGTTGCCGGTTGGTTTGTTTACATTATTGAGTTCATCCAGCATTTTATCAAAGACAAAGGGGTTAAATATACGTGTAAGAAATGGATCGGCTGCCCTGCGTTCTATACGATCATCTTCCTGGTTCTCAAGTATGTAATCAACTAATTTTTGATAGGAAATAATACTGTCTGCTGCATTTTCATTTCTTATTAACCGCAACGAACCTGAGTATTTTAATTGGGTAATGGTTCTGTCGTTACTTTGAAAACGGGTTGTTCTCACCAGTAACCGGCCCAGATAATAAAGATCATTTTCATACCCTTTTATCTTTTGTTCGCTTAATAAATAGGTGAGAGAATCTAATTGAGCTCCCTTTCTTTTTCTGAAAATTAAATTTGCATTGATGGCAGCCGTATCAACTTTTAGGTCTTCAATAAATGTTTGAATAAATTTTTTCTCTCTGTCTCTTTCTATTTTATGCTCCAACTGATACTCTGCCATAAAACCGCAGAACACAGCAAGGAACAACATTAAAAATTCCCAGAAATAACTTTTCCAGTTTTTCTTTCCGTGACCTTCGTGTGAGTGGTGATGTACTTCCATATCTTGTTCAGTTACGGGTGGTTGGTTAGGAGTTATGTGTTGTTCGGCTTGAGCAATGAGTTCATCAGTTGAAGGAGGGTTCAACTGTTGTTGATTATTTGGTGGCTTTACCTCGTCTTCGTTATGAATGGGTTTGTTTTCTTCCATGTTTTATTTATAGGTTGATTCATTTTTGATATCAGCCATTAATCTTATTGCTCGTTTGCAAGCAAAAGCGTAAGTTTTTTATTCCCGGTGAACTTTATATTTTTTCTCAAGTAATGTCATCAGCTCTGATGCCTTTTTTTGTAAACTTTTTATAAGAACGAGCTGTGTCATCTTATTTCTTTTAATGAAATTCATAGGAATATGAAAATCGTTTAAATCCGCTTTAGTAAATGGCATTAACGGGTAATTTTTTCCAAGTCTTTGAAACGAATTACTTCCATCGCCAATTATAATATCAAACACATTGGCATCAAAAATTTTCCCCATTAAACTTCGTGCAAGCACAAAGTGTTCCCTCTCAAATTCCTGAATATTTTTTAAAAATGAAACTGCCAGCTTATAGGATTGTATACTATCTACAATAGCCCTGCTCCTTATAAGCCGCAAACCACCGGAGTTTTCAAGTTGAGTGATGGTGCCATCGGTAGGATAAAATGGTCTTAGCGTTACTACTCTTCTGCCAAAGAAATAAGCACCGGATGTTTCCTGCAGATATTTTTTGCTTCTAAAAATATCGAAGAGGGAATCATTATTGGCAATATCATCCCGTGTACCTTTTATCAAAGCACTCAGGTTTAAGGTATCCGTCTTTAAATCACGGTACAAAGAAAACATATATTGTTTCTCCCTATCCCTTTCAATCTTGTGCTCCAACTGGTACTCAGCTAAAAAACCGCAGAACACAGCGAGGAACAACATTAAAAATTCCCAGAAGTAGCTTTTCCAGTTTCGTTTACCATGTTCGTGATGGGTGTGGTGATGTACTTCCATGTCTTCTGTTTCTGGTTTGGAGTTTCTGGTTTGTGGTTGTTCAGCTTCTGTGCTTGTTTCAGCAGCAGGTTTAATGGGCTCATCAGTTGAAGGGTTGTTCAACTGGTGTTGCTGCTGTGCATCATCTGCTGCCGGTGATTGTTCTTTGTTTTCTTCTTCCTGCATGGTTGTATTATTCCTTATCTAAATTTAATATAGTTTGGAACAACCTATTTGTTTCATCAGCCATATCTGTTGCTGTTGAAAATTGTTTAGCTTTCATACACCCATTTACCTCCCGTCATGGTACGTTCAACGGGAATTGTAATTAAGGTTGACGGGTTTTCTTTAAATGGATTGCGGCCAAGCACTACAAGGTCAGCAAGTTTTCCTGCTTCCAGGGAACCTTTTATTTTTTCTTCGTAAGAAGCATATGCCCCGTTAATGGTACCAATTTTAATGGCTTCTTCAACCGTAACTTTTTGATTAGCTCCCCAAACAGTTCCTTTTATATCTGTTCTTGTAACACTTGATTGCAGAGCCATCATTGGTTCAAATGGCCCTGGTGGATAATCTGAAGCCTGTGTGGGACGAATACCTGCATTTAAAAAACTTCTTAGTGCAAACATATTTTTCAATCGTTCTTCACCGTATGCTTTCATTTTTTCGCCATGATAATAAACATAGGTGGAGAAAGGAGTAGGTATTACACCTAATGACTTCATCCTTTGAATGAGGTTATCATTTATTATTGTGCAGTGCTCAATTCTAAACCGCGGGTCTTTCTTTGGTTTTTCTTTATTGAGGCGTTCATATAATTTGAGCGTAGTATCAATACCTACATCACCGTTTGCATGAATTCCAATTTGCCAGCCGGCATCATATGCTTTTTTTGCATAGGGATACATTTGTTCATCATCCATCATCATAATGCCAAAATCATTGGGGCGGCCTGTGTAGGGTTGCGATAACCTTGCTGTACGTTCAGAAATAGAACCATCACAAGCCATTTTCATTCCACCAATTTTTACCCAGTCATTTCCCATACCTGTTCTTACACCAGCAGCCATCATCTTATCAATATGTGTGTACCGGATCATGCAGTAAATGCGTGCATGCAGCTCCCCTGCTTCATATGCATCTTCATAAGCCTGTAAAAAATCCGGTGTACCCCCAGCATCTGTGACAGATGTAACGCCGGTTTTTGCCATCATCTTTGAAATCAGTTTCACCCCTTCCTGTTTTTCAGCACGGGTAGCTATATCAGGAATGAGTTTATCAAAAACGTCAGCAGCCGTTTCTTTTACACAGCCGGTTAATTTTCCATCGCTTGTTTTTTCAAATTCTCCACCCTGAGGATTCGGCGTGGATTCATTAACGTTTGCGATTTTAAAAGCAAGGGAGTTACAATAATAGGTATGTCCGCCGCGATGCGTAATTCTCACCGGATGTTCCGGAGCAGCATCATCTAAATCGGCTATATTTATTTTACGGCCTTCATTGGTTTTAGTGTCATCATACTTAAACCCTTCTACCCAATTGCCTTTTGGTGTATTAGCTGCTCTTTGCCGGATGGTTTCTTTAATATCTTTGATGGAACGTAAATCACAGTCCACCATTTTTAAATGTTTGATGCCGGAATAAGCGGGGTGTGTATGTGCATCTATAAAGCCCGGGAGAACTGTTTTATACCCTAAATCGATTTTTTTTGTTTTGGCGGTTGCCATCCTGAGAATGCCGTCATTGCTGCCAACGGCTATTAGTCTTCCATCTGCAATGGCCAATGCCTGTGCGGTTGGCTCTTTGGGGTTTACTGTGAAAATGTTCCCATTGTATAAAATAATTTCCGGTTCTATTTTGCCAAACGATAATAGGGGAACAGCAGCAGCCAATACGCCAAGGAAATCTCTTCTTGAATGAAGACGATGATTTATTTTATTCATACTGAAACTGATTTTATTTTTTAAACTTTCCATACACTGGTTGTCCCGGCAAAACACCTGTTACTGTTTTTCCACTCCTCAACACAAAAATTCCGTTTACTATTACATATTCAATGCCTGCAGAAAACTCCAGGCCCTTTTCAAAAGTGGCTTTATCAATAATAGTATCGGGATTAAAAATGGTGATGTCAGCATCAGCACCCACCTGTATCCTTCCTTTGAAACGCATGGAGGGAGCAATACTTTCTAATCGTTTTGCTGGCAGCAAGGTCATTTTTTCAATAGCTGTATTTAAATCAATCACTTTTTCTTCACGTACATATTTTCCCAATACTCTTGAAAAAGTTCCGGCGGTTCTTGGGTGGGCCAGTTTTGCATAGGTCATTCCGTCGGAGGCAATCATAACACCCGGTGCGGCTATGCCTGTTTTAATCCACTCCGGTTTCATCACATGAAGAATAACAACGCCGCCTGTTTTACGATAGGCATCAAATGTCTCCTTAGTAAGCCGTTCGCCTGTGGCCACCCATTGTAAATCGCCATAGCTGATGCCTAAGCGTTGTTGCCAGCCTTCATCAAACATGGCGCTTTGCAGTGAAGTGGAACCAGCGGTGTATGGGTACAATTCGGTGCTGATGTCAAAACCTTTTTTGCTTGCTGCATTAACCATCTCCAGCGAAAGGGCAATGTTGCCTAAGGACATGCTGTTGATATGAACAATATGCAGCGGAGCATTAGTAAGTGTGGCAATGGCAATTGCTTCCTGTATAGAAATAATATCAGGATTTCTTACATGAGAATAAACCAGGGCATTCAATTCACCCGCCAGTTTATAAACCTGGAACATTTCATCAGGATTTGTTTTGGGCAAATAACCAATGGGTGCGCCGATTCCAATGCCGCCTTCAGCAAGGGAAGCGTTGATGTTTTCAAGTGTTTGACTCATCTCAGCAGGAGAAATAGCTTCATTGGCGGCCCGTAAAATAGTATTGGTCATTGCTCCGATGGATGCTTCCCCTTTCAATGTGGTTTGAAGCAAACTGTCCACACCGGCTTTGTATTTGTCTATTGCTTTAAACCGCTCAAAAGGCCAGTTTACACTGGCGCCATAATTAATCAGTGCTTTTCGTTTTCTGGATTCATACCACTTGCCAATATGCTCAATGCCCCATTCCAACTCTAATGCAGTTGTTACGCCATCATGCAACTGGTATTCCTGCTCCACATTGCTGCGGCCATGTACATGCAAATCAATAAAACCGGGAGCAACCACCAGCCCGTTTACATTGATGGTTTGTTTTCCTTTTAATGGTTCAGTTGAAATCTGTGCAATGCGGTTGTTGGTGATGCCAACATTTCTTATTGCATCAAGTTTTGTTTCCGGGTCTATCACCCGACCGCCGTATAAAACTATATCATACTCAATGGTTGATTGTGCTGTTCCTGTTATGCAAAAGCATAGCAATATTCCAAGCAAAACAGTCTTTGCCTTGAAAAAATGTCTTAACATATTTTATTTTTTGTCGCCAGGTTTTAAAACCCGGTGAAGTGATGAATGCTATTTAATCTCAAACAGTACCATATTTATTGCTGCATTTCCCGTTGCGGAAAAATAAAATGCGGAACCTGGTTTTATGTACATATATTTTCCTGCCTTCAATTGTGAAAGTTCTTTGCCTTTTTTGTTATAAATGGTTACTTCGCTACCTGCTACCATTTTTGCTATCATTGGTCCACGGTTTTTAATGATTTGATTATTGAAAACTCCTGCTGTTAACCGGTAAGCGATTACTTTTTCATTTTCAAACAATAAGTTAAAAGGAAGTGGTTGTATTTTTCTGGCTGGCTTGTAGGGTGAAAGGAGCTCAACATCGGTTACATGAAACGGAACAGTATCACAATTACTCACCCTGTGTACCAGTGTATCATTTTCAAATGATCTGTACCAAGCATAGCCTTCTGTATTTTTAGCTGTTACCCATTCTTTACCTTTTATTTGTGAGCGTACAACTGTATTTGTAAAATGCAGAAATACAGAAGGTGTCGAATGAATGTGAAACAAGCTGGTATCTCCGGGTTGTATATTTACATCCAGGAGCCGGACATATTTATTTTCCAAAGCATTTTTATGCCGTGGTTCTTTGCTTACCTGTACCTGTGCAGGGAGTGTAAATGAGAAAAATATAAGTGCTGTTATAAATGTTGCTTTTTTATTTTCCATTCTTATTTTTTAAACAATTCCAGTAATGCAGCTGCACCTATTGCAGTACCCAATGGAATGGCAGCCAAATCAACCTGGTAGTTTCCGTTGTGATTATAAAAAGGCGCCCGCTTTCCTTCACTCACCGCTTTTGTATAGGCATCGGGATAAGCTGTGCCTACCATCACATAATCACAAACAGTTTTGCCATTGCCCAACACCAAATGATTAAAATCCTCCGAACCCATAATGGGCAATGTGTTGGTAAAAATTTTTTCCGGGAGAATCACTGACGTTAGTGCTTTGTTTACTTTAGCAGTTACAAAAGCTTCATTCACCTGCGGATAAACACTGCCTTTCATCAAAATGGAAGGATAACTTTCTTTGGGCAAACCGTTGGCAACTGCAATGCCTTCATTGATTCTTTTTATTCGATCCAATAAAACATTTCTTGTTTTTTCTGTGAACCAGCGCAGGTTCAGTTTCACAACAACTGAAGCAGGGATTACATTGTTGTCGCCGCCGCCATGTATGGCACCAACGGTAAGCACCGCCACATCCTGTGCAGCAATGTTACGGCTGATGATGGTTTGATATTGTATCACCGCATTGCTGGCCATCACCACAGGGTCTTTGGTTACTTCGGGTGTGGAGCCATGGCCACCCACACCATAAAATGTTACATCCAGCTGGTCGCTGCCAGCAGCCCTTTCGCCGGTACCATTTATAATGCTGCCCGTTGCAATGGGCCATGTGTGCATACCAAATAAATAATCCGGCACGGGCACACCCTTTTCATACATCTTGTCATTCACCATTGCCTTTGCACCGGTTAATGGTTCTTCGGCAGGTTGTGCCAGTATCACTAATGTTCCCTTCCAATCATTTTTTAGTGTCAACATCATTTTTGCAATACCCAGCATCCAGGTTACATGCGCATCATGTCCGCAGGCATGCATTACGGGCACTTCGGTACCGTCATCTTTCTTCATGGTTTTGGTGCTGGCATAAGGCAGGCCGGTTGTTTCTTTTACTGAATTGCAATCCATATCTGCGCGGTACATTACAATGGGGCCATCACCATTTTTTAAAATACCCACAAGACCAGTTTTTGCAATACCTGTTATTAATTCATAGCCCAGTGATTTTAATTCTTTGGCTATTATACCGGAAGTGCGTACTTCCATAAAACCTAATTCAGGGTTTTGATGAAGGTCTTTAAACATTTCAACAAGGCGTGTTGAATCGGCATAAGCCATTTGTTTTACCTGTTTGATGGGTTGTGCCTGCAGAACTGCAGCTGCAAATGCCATCAGCGCTAAAAAAAGGCTTATTATATTTTTCATGTTATACTTTTCATTTTTTATTCATCTCTGTATAATCAAACACAAGATTGGATAATGCAATCAGGCCCGTTTTAAAACCGCTGTCATCAATAAAAAATTCAGGGGTGTGGTGCGGGGCAGAACTGGATTTATCTTTTCCTTTGGGCAAACCACCAATATAAAAATAAAGCCCGGGCACTTTCTGTGCAAAGAATGAAAAATCTTCCGATCCTGTTTCTGCAGGTACAAGCATTACTTTATCATTGCCTGCTGATTTTTGCAGCGAAGGCAGCATAGCAGCCGTAAGTGATACATCATTAAATGTAACTGGATAATGAACGGAATAAGGCAGCTCTACTATTGCTGTTGCCCCTGCAGCATCTGCTGTTTTTTCTGCTATTTGCCTGATACGGGTAAACACCAGCTTTTCGTCTGCATCACTCAGCGTTCTTACCGTACCCAGCATTTCCACCTGTTCAGAAATGATATTTGACCTGTTGCCTCCATGTATGGCGCCAATGGTAACTACTGCAGGGTTTTCTGTAATATTTACATTACGGCTTACAATGGTTTGCAGGCCGTAAATAATTTGCGCCGAAACCAAAATGGGGTCAACAGAAGCCCAGGGTTCTGCACCATGCGATGGTTTACCCTTTACAGTAATTTTCATATCACCTACAGCTGCAAACATACCGCCGGGCCTGTAAGTGATTTTGCCCACCTCCAGTTGTGCATTAATGTGTAATCCAAAAATCACATCAACTTTGGGATTATCCAATGCACCTTCTTTTACCATCAGCTCTGCCCCGTATTCTTCTCCCTTGGGCGCCCCCTCTTCAGCAGGCTGAAAGATAAATTTCACTGTTCCTTTTAATTCTTTTTTCATGCCGGCTAATATTTCTGCCACACCCATCAGTATGGCCACATGTGCATCATGCCCGCAGGCATGCATCACCCCAGTTTCCTGACCGATGTAAATGGTTTTTACTTTTGATGCAAATGGTATGGCCGTTCGCTCTGTTACAGGCAAGGCATCCATATCAGCCCTTAACCCGATAACAGGGCCGGGCTTATCCCCTTTTAAAATGCCCAGTACGCCGGTTTTTGCAACATTTGTTTTTATTTCAATGCCGAGTGACTGCAGGTGTTTTGCAATGAGTGCAGCAGTACGAACTTCCCTGTTTCCCAGTTCAGGGTTTTCATGAATATCATTCCGCCAGTTAATTACTTTTTGTTCTATTTTATCTGAAGCTGTGCTGATTGCAGTACTGTAATTATTTTTTTGTGCAACTGCCAGCTTGAAACAAAATAACAATACAATAAAGAGTTGTTTTTTCATGCCTTGTTTTATTTATTGAATATTTGCTTTGGTAAAAAACCGATGAACCCGGCGCTTGCCTGCTTCTGCGCCTGAAACTTTTTGTTGATGATGGCAGCACAACGGCCTACATCTTCTCCTGATTTTGAAACAATGAACAAACCGAACTCCATCTCTTTAGCCATCTCAGTCTTACGGGGGTCAGCATTTTTGCCACATCATGATCTATCTCAGAAATGTAATGTAGATAGTTTTTCATTGGTTTTCGTTCCAATAAAACAAACCGCATTAAAGCTGATTTATCTGAGGGGTTAATAGCGGAGACAATATCAGTGTTCATGTTCTGATGTTTTTTTACTAATGAAACCGCTGCGTGAAAGAGGCTGAAGAAATGGCCGTTCAAAATATTCAGCCTCTTGCAAAGCACCTGGGTTTATTGATTACAATTCAACCTCCATAGACATGGTGATGGGTTCAATTACCGTGTGCCGGTCTTTTACTTCCTGATTTTTCGGATCGTTGATGATTGCTCCCAGCAATTCCAAATTGGTAACTTCCACGACTAAAACCACGGAATTGGGGTCGTCAGTATCCTGAAAAGTTTTAAAACCTGTTATTGCGGGGGCAAAAATGTTTACCCGATCGTTATGGCCTTTAAGCCAGGTATTAATGTCGCCTACTTTGTGGCGCACTACAACTGTTGGCATTGTTTAGAAGTTTTAATGTTATTGCCTACTCTAACCGGTTTTCGGCTTCCCCGTTTTATAATATTTTTCAATTTGCTTTATGCACTTCCATATCAATTTCAATTAACTGACCAACTAATGCCAATCCTTTTACTTCCAGCCAGGTACCGGTGGGAAATTGTTTTTTGTAAATACCGTTTCGGTAGCCGGATACTTTGATGAATTCCTGCATGTTGGTTGTAAACACATTCTCCGCCACCACATCATCAAATGTGCAGCCATAATGCTGCAAGATTTTTTCCAAATCAGCATAACAGTTTTTCATCTGTTGTTCCAAATCGCCCGGTGCTGTTAAATTGCCTTTATCATCCATGCTTACAGCGCCTGATATTTTAATGTCATTACCAATTTTCACAGCATGGCTGTAGCCATAAGCTTTCTCTACTTCAGGGCGAAGCAGAAAGTACTCAGGTGTTTCAGCTGGAGTTGATTTATTTTCTTTTTCAGATGTGGTGTTTTGCTTTTCTGCTGTGTTACATTCGATAAAGAAAAAAGCAAAAAGGCAGGTTGCTGCGATGATTGAATGGATTTGTTTCATGATTTAATAGTGATTTATTTTTTTGAATAGTTACTCCACCCGCACCAGCACCCTTCTTGTTCTTATATTATCTCCAATGATAGCGGTATCTCCTTTTAGTGCAATTTGCCTGGGCTGTTCTGTATCAGTATACCAAGGAAGCGTTCCTCCCTTAACATGATGGATCACCTGCCCTTTTGCAGGTTCGTATGTATAAGTACCAAAGTATCCGAAAGAATGACTACTAAAAAATTCATGAAAATTTATATTGAAATTTTTAGCCCCTTCTTCTGTTATCTTAAGAGGCGAATCGCCTGAAACATTGATGCTGAGAATGCCGCCGGATGAGTAAATAAAATATCCTTTGGGGTTTTTGCCGTAACGGTGCACCCATGTATTGGACACAGAATCAAAATCAGTAAACTCAACCAACCGCCATATACCGGCAATGCCTTTGGCGGGTTTTGTAGTTTGAGCGGTTGATACACTAAATGCAAACTGAAAGCAAACAAGGGCTGCAAATATTTTTCTCATATTGATAGTTTATAAAATAAAAAGCCTCTGCTTATGCAAAAACATCCATAAAAAGTACAGGAATTTAAAAGGAAAGCGCTTACACTTTTCTCATGCGGAAATGGATTTGGGCCGGGAGGGAAAAGAATGTTTAAATCTAATTCTTAAAACGCAATCTTCAAAACCTGTTCTTTGCCATTCAAAGTACCTTGCGCCGGGGTTCGTGCCTTCAGGAACCCCGGCGGCAGTACTCAACTACTTACGCATTAATACTAAGTAGTGGAAGCAAGGTAGGTCGTGCTGGCGTAACACCGTTCTTTACAAGAATGGGTACAAGCGTTTCAGAAAATTCATTTAATGCTTCTTCTGACTCCCATACATCTGTTATTAACAACCCATCAGTTTGATGAGCCACTACATGATTAATGAGAGCCGGATTTTTCCATTTTCCTGCAGCTTCAAGGTCTTTAATTACCTGGCTGTATTGTTCAGGTTTATAGCCAACAACATTAAATTGAGCAACAATTTTTTTCATTTTTAATTCATTTTAATTTTGTGCCTACTCTTTTTGGTTTCCCCGCCTGCAGCGCTGCAGGCTTATCGCTGCGGGGCAGGTTGGCTTTCCCGTTTTTTTAAGCCATGGTTCGTGTCTTCACCAACTAAAAGACTGCTCCGTTTAAATGAACAATAAAACAAACCCCACCACTTTTTTCAATATGATGAGGTTGTTTATCAATCAACACGGAGAATGGGTTATTTAGAACTTAACTCTTTACGCATAAAAAGCAATTCACTCCAGCTTTCGCTTACGTACTCAGCCACATCTTTTAAATACTGTGCATAAGACCCTTCGCCGTTTGCAGCCTCATACACTTCTTTAAACGGCTTGCGAAAACCGGATGCTCTTTCTTTTAATCCCTGCTTATACCTTGTTGTTAATGTATATTGCCCCGGGCCTGAGCCACTGGCTGTATAAACCGCAACAGTTACACCGGCAGCTTCCCATGCTTTTTTTACTTTTTTAAGAATGGCTTCTACATGCTCACCCATTCCTGGTTTGGGATAAATATGTGAAATCTGGATTTTGTCAGTAAACTCTCCCAAAGCAATGGTGCTTAATGATTCCTGGTAAACGGAGTAGCCGCCGCTCTGCCTGTCAGTTAAGTGAATTGCTACATTTTTATTCCAGTCCGTTTGATGTTCGGGGCTGATATCGCCTCTTGCATCTTCACTCTCCCAGCTTTTGGGCCCTTCGGTAATATGATAACCGCCAATATCCGGACCTGATTGAATGGCAAATACCCGCCAATGATTATCTCCGGTGTGATACTTTTGCGAATGGGCAGCAAGGGCTTTTTCAAATTCCACAATCTTATCAACCCTGGGGAATACCCTGTGTGTAGAAATTACATTTTTGGTTTGGCTGATGGCTGCGAAGGGAAGTGCGAGCAACACCAATGCCAACAGTTTCATCTTGGAAAAAAAATTCTTGTTCATTGTTGTTTGGTTTTAACAGTGAGGAAATTTTTGTTGATTGATTCCATAACTGATAAGAGTTCGGTTATGAATTACAACTGAAACCTACAAACCCGTTACAATGAAAACAAGCAGGCAAGGACGAAATGGTAGCAGAACTGTCCCAATGAATGGTTTTATTTACCGGAAAAAAATCTAAGGATAGCAGAAGCCAACATGCAAAGAATATACGGGAGTTTTATTCAGGTATAGATTATTTTGTAAAGAATCAGGCTCCTAATCTATTTGTCAGAATAAACAAAGTGGTTAGGAGAAGAAGAGGGGGTTTACAATATTCTGTTAACCTCTTATCCTCTTTGTTAGGCAGCTTTACCTGTTTTAAATTCAAAATAAATTTTGGTACCCTCGTTCACTTCCTCTTTCATAGTGCCGCTCAGTTGTTGTGTAAGCAGCGAAACCAATTGCCCGCCAAAGCCGGTGCCTTGTGTGATGCCGCTTTTGCCAATACCATTGTCGCTCACTTCTAATTGCAGCACACCGTCATTTTTCTTTTGCAGTTTGATGAGTACTTTACCCTGTTGCCCCTGTGGGAAAGCATATTTCAGCGTGTTGGTTAAAAGTTCGTTTACAATCAACCCAAGCGGAACAGCGGTATCAATATCCACATCTAAACGTTCCATTGCACATTCAATAGTTACTCTTTTTTCTGCACCAAAAGAATCCAATATGCTTTCACTGAGGTTGATGAAATAATCTTTCATTTCAATAGCGCCAAGATTGGCACCCTGGTATAGCTTCTGGTGTACAATGCCAATTGACTGTACCCGGTTCTGGCTTTCCTGCATAGCATCTTTGGTTTGTGTATCGCTTATCTGTGCACTTTGCAAAGCCAACAGGCTGCTCACTACTTCCAAATTGTTTTTTACACGATGATGAATTTCACGAAGCAGCAGTTCTTTATCCTGCAACAATTGGTCGCTGCGTTTTTTCTCCTTAGCCAGTTTATTGCGTTGGTACAATGCAATAATGGAAAATACCAGCACTGCAGCCAGCACAGCAAAAGAAGCATTACGGATATTGCGCTGACGCTTGATTTCTTCTTTGGCAAGCAAATCTTTTTTTTCCTGTTCCGCTTTTATCACCGCTTCTTTTTTTTCGTTTTCAAACCGTAATTGTGAGCCTACTAATTTTTGCAGCGCTTCTTTAGAGTACGCACTGTCTCTTATGGCAATATATTCTTTGTAATGCCGGTAGGCACTTTGCCAGTTGCCGGTGGCGCTGTCAAGTCTTTCTTTTCCGCTATAATAATCAGCCATTGATAATTTGCTGTTTAAGGTATCATATAACATCACTGAATTATTGAAAAACTTCTTTGCAAGTTCATACTTTTTCAGGCTGGTGTATACACCCCCCATATCAGCATATAAACCTGCAAGATCCTGTTTGTTAGAAATAGATTTGTAGGCTACTTCTGAAGAAAGATAATTTTTCAGCGCTTCAGAAAAATTACCAACTGCCCGGTAATAATGTCCCATCCTGCGGTACACGTAAGCAAGTAATTGCACATCGTTCACTTCCTTTGCCAGCGTTAATGCAACTGAATAATACTGGTGCGCATCGGTAAAATTTTTATCCAAAAGATAAATGCCGCCAATATCAGTGTTGTAATAAATCTGCTCAATCTTGTTGCCTGTTTCTTTTGAAACCTGCAGACCCTGTTTAAAATATTTCAGAGCTTCCGGAATATTTCCCAATGCCATGTAGTTGGAGGCAAGCATGTGTGCTGCATGGCCAATTGCATCTTTGTCACCAATTCTTTCACTAAGTTTTAAATAATCATAGGCTGTTTGTGTGGCGGCGGCCGAATTACCTTCCACATCATGCAAATACGTTAAGATGTCATAGGTTGTTGCCATATTATCTAAATCACCGGCCGCTTCATTGTACTTTAATGCTTCTGTCAAAGATGTTTTTGCTTCCTGTAATTTTCCATTGTCAACATAATCCTGCCCTATTTCAATAAGCACACGGCCCGCAGCATGTGTGTTGCCGGTTTGTTTGTACAGCTCCAGTGCTTCCTTATGAAGTGTAAGCGCTTCTTCAAAACGGCCCAGACGCCAGAAAAGCCTTGCTGTCCTGTGTTTAATTTTGGCCACACCGGGTTTCCAGTTTAGTTTTTGGGCAAGTGTCATTGCCTGAGGAGAAAGCAGAACACCTTCTTCCGGCTTATAATAAACATGAGCAAGCATTAGTTGTGCATACAAATTCACTTTTGCAGAATCTTCTTTTGCATCCGGCAATACAGCAAGTAATGAATCAACGAACTCCTTGTCAGTTTTTTGAGCAGAGGCATTATACTGATACACCAACAACAAAAAGAAGAAAGAAAAGAGTTTGTTTTTGACCATTGACCATTCACCTTTAAAAAGTTTGCAACCTTTGCATCAATTGCTCCCGCATACCTGTGCCAAGCGGGATGGGTTTTTGCGCAATCATCACATGATGTTCTGCCACTTCATCTACATGCATAATATTGATAACATAAGAACGGTGTATTCGCTGAAACAATTTTACAGGAAGTTTTTCTTCAATCGTTTTGAGGGTGATGGATAACAGGAATTCTTTATTCACTGTAAAAATGCGGCTGTAGTTGCGATCGGCCTCAATAAACAGGATATCAGCCAGCATAATTTTCTGCATCTTTTCTTTATGGCGGACAAAAATACGGTCGCTTAAAATATACGGCTGCTCTTCATTGTATGGTTCCTCCATCCGGCCGGTTTCATTTTCTGCCATGCGGCTAATGGTGAGTTCAATGGCACGTTGCAGGTCCAGTTGTTTAAATGGCTTAGCAATAAATGCAAAAGGCTTTGTGCTTTTGGCCCGGTTAAACGTGGCCTCGTCTGAGTTGGCGGTGATGTAAATGATGGGGGTGTTGCGTTTTTGATGTATTTGCTTAGCCGTTTCTATACCATCAATGGTTCCTTTGAGATTTATATCCAGCAATACAATATCTGGTTTGTTTTGTTCCAAATGAAGAATGGCTTCATCACCACGGGGCAATACCCCGGTTACCTCATAACCAAGCGATGTAAGCTGCATGGAAATTTTTGCACCAATAAGCATCTCGTCTTCCACCACCAATATTTTTACCGATGTATCCAACAATGTGTTTTGTTATTTGAAATGATGGTAATAATGGAATGGAAATTTAAGAAGTTCAGCCGGCAATTGTTACTGTTAAATGTACTCTTTTTACAACCAGGGGTTTTGCCTTCCTGCAACATTTTTTGTTGAGCCTCCTTTGCGGCAACGTACCCTTCCGGTATCTTTTCCGATTGCTGTTCCGGTTCGCTGTTTTTATTTTCTTCACTCATACTTCTCTGTACGCCTTTAATTTTTCAGGTACCGGTATAAAAATGCCGCAGCAAATCCAACGACCACATAAATGATAAACCTGATGATATGATGCTTCATATTGTTTTTATTCCGGGGAATATCCCTTTCTGCACTCATTGTTTTTTCATTTCAATTTTTTCGCCGTTGCCAATAAACCAGGCTTTAATCACCTTACCTGTTTTATCTGTTTCAAATTCTATAAAACGGTCTGAGTTATCCGCGTAAAAAAACCTTGTTGTTGATTCGGGTTTCAGTTCCACATCCGGCGCCCCCTGCCGGTGCCGGTATAATTTATTGTTCTTTTTGATCAGCTCAAGGAGGTCTGTAACCATATATTTCCCTGTGTAGTTATCCAGAATGGCTGCATCAATCTTTATTTCTTTTGGGATGTATGGTTTCTGAACAGGAAGATCAAATATGACGGATGCGAGGGCTATGCCCATCCTGTCTGCATTTGACTGATTGTTTGAAATGGCAACAACGCAAACATCACCTTCAGGATAATAAGCAAGGTGTGATGAAAAACCGGGGATACCCCCGTTATGAGAAATGCGTTTGTGTGTTTTTAAACTGTCAATTCCTATCCCGTAACCATAATTGTTCATATAGGGTGTTATCATCTTTTCTACAGAAGCTGCTGAAAGCACCTGATTGCCCAGCAATGCTTTTGTCCACTGGTACAAATCTTCAACTGTTGATACCATAGCCCCGGCGCTGTAAGGGCCTTCCATGGAAATATAATCAGCATGCGCCCATGCCCCCCTGCGGTTTTTGCCATAACCTTTTGCACGGAATGACAAGATAGAATCCAGCCGGTCCATCGAAGTATTTTTTAACCCTGCTTTTTTAATGATGTTCTCCTGCAGATAATTGCTGAAGTTTTTTCCTGAAACTTTTTCAACAATCACACCCAGTAAAAAATACCCCGAGTTGCTGTAATTCCATTTTGTACTGGGCGAAAAATCAAATGGTTTGTTTTTAAACAATGCAATCATGGAATCGATGGAAAGGGGTAACACTGCCCTGGGCCAGAACTCCGGGATATTCGTATAGTTTTTAATCCCCGATGTATGGTTAAGCAGCATGTGAATGGTTACACTATCGCCCTTGGGATAATCCGGAATGTATTTGCTGAGTTTATCATCAACACTTAATTTTCCCTGCTCCGCCAGCAGCATAATGCAGGCTGCTGTAAACTGTTTGGTAACAGAACCGATGCGGAATTTTGTATTTATTGTATTGGGCACATTCCACTCCCGGTCTGCCAGGCCAAAAGATTTTTTATAAACGGCTTTTCCTTTCTGCATCACCAGCACTGTGCCGTTAAACTCTTTCACTTTAAATTCAGCCTGGGCATAA
>JANRKT010000098.1:0-4014 GCA_033763355.1 Chitinophagaceae bacterium
AAGTCTTTCCCTTTTACATTTTCAATGCCATCTGTACTGCTTTCCATACCATCTGTTATCAGTATAAGGCTTTTATCAGCGCCGATTTTATACATGGCGCCCTGGTCCAGAACATAAAAGTCGTCCTTGTGCATGAGCAACCCGTTGGGCCCTTTCAGGTTTTCCATAAATAAACTTACCTGGCCGTTTTCAATCCTGTATATTTTTTTACCCCGTGAATCTGATACATACACAACCCCTTTCTTATCTATTGTAATGTCATTCAGAAATACAGACCCCTCAACGGGAATTTTCTGAATGATCTTTCCGGTCTTTATATCTATGGCAACCACTTCGGTTAAGTCAGAAACGTACAGGGTGTTTTTATATTTCCCCATTCCTTTTGGCGCATTTAAACCACTTACCCATTCAACTGCAATGATCTTTCCGCTTAAATCCACTTTTCCTATGGACCCTTTCCCGTCTTTCTCTGCAGGCTGGCCGTCAATATTGGCTATGTATAATATTTTACTCTTTGCATCAAACAATACCGATTCGGGCACTTTAAGCAGGGTGTCTGTTTCCCATAATTTTACAAGGCTGTGTTCCTGTGCAAAACTTGTTACAACAGTAAACAGGAAGGCGGAAAGAAAAAATGATTGTTTCATCTGCGAGGGATTTTAATAAAAACAAATTTAATTAAAACGTTCAACTGCAAACGGCGTTATATTCATGCTGGTGGCATGTTCGTTTGCTAATTCGCTTACCAGCTTACCTGTTCCGGCGCCAAGGCTGAGGCCCAGCATAGAGTGACCCGTTGCCACAATAACATTATTGAGTTTTTGCAACCTGCCAATATAAGGCAACCCGTCGGCTGAACAGGGCCTGTAACCATACCATACTTTATCAGGCGATGGCAACGGTATTTCAAACTCAGGATAAAACCTTTTTACTGCATCCAGTATGCCCTGCACCCTGTTCATGCGTACAGGGGTTTTGTGGGATGTAATTTCCATTGTTCCGCCAAAACGTATTTTATTGCCCTGCATCGGGGTAATGGCTGCTCTTCCTTCAAGCAATACAGCAGGATAGTTAACTTTCCACGGTGAGTTTTCCAATGTTACAGAATAGCCCCTTCCCGGCATCAATGGAATTTTCAACCCCATCATCCTGGCAACAGCACGGCTCCATGAACCCGCTGCCATTACAATAATATCTGCATGGTATATATTCCCTGGAGTAACAATTTTTGAAACAGCATTTTTCGTTGTTTCAATTTTTATTACCTCTTCATGTGGCATGAGTTTTACTCCCTGCTCCATGAGATAAGCGATCAGGTCGCTCATTAATTTATTCGGGTAGCAATGTGCATCACATTTAAACATGATGGCCCCTTTTGCATTGATGGTAGTATGCGGCTCCAGTTGGTTCAGTTCTTCTTTGCTCAAAAGATTTGTATCAGTTAGCCCCAGTTCATGCGCTTTTTCAACCGTATGCTTTGCATGTTCAGCCCCTGCTTCCGTCTGAAAAATTTCAAGCAGGCCTTTGTGCTCATAAGCAAAACTAAACCCCGGAATTTTCAGCCAGTTTTCATATTCACGCTGGCTGATGAGGGCAATATCCCTGAGCGGCACTGCGGATTTTTCCACATGTCTTGCATTGGCGCTTCTCACAAATTTCAGTCCCCAGTCAATGAGATTAAAATCGGGGCGTGGTTCAACATAAAAAGGGCTGCGTGAATTCCACATCCATTTCAATCCCTGCTTAACAATGCCGGGTGTGGCCAGCGGTATAAAATGGCTTGGACAGATATAGCCGCAGTTGCCATAGGAGCAGTTGTCAAGAAAATCACTTTTATCCAGTACGGTTACATCCCAGCCGGATTGCTTTAAATAAAATGCCGAACTTAAACCGATGATGCCGCCGCCGATGATTGTTGCTTTCATGCCCCTGCCCTATAGGGTTTTTTAAATATTTGGATACCTATGATTTTTTTACCAAATGGAAAGCAGATTTTCTTTTCGTAATTCTAACTCTTTACTATAGATTCCTCAAAAAATCTTCTTCGGAAAGTATTTCAAGAGTTGATCCTTTCTCAATCAATTTAATAGCTTTCTCTTGTTTACTACTCATTCCGTCATCACCTACCAGCCTATAATCTTGTTGACCTACAATTAAAAAGTCTGTTTCTTTGTTAACATTATTGCTAATTATACCACCAATATCTGCAACTACTTGTTGTGCTTCTGACCTAACCATGGAAGATAACACTCCGGTAAAAACAACTGTTCTTCCAAAAAAAATACAATCGGGATTATGTTTGGCTGGGTCACTAACTATTTTTGTGAGATCCCTTGGTTTGCTAGTCCTTTTTGTTTCAGAAGGTAGATAACCCCCGTTGTAAAGATGCCCAATTGTTGTCTTTAGTTTGTCTGGAAAATCGTCAATTGAAACAACACCTGCAATTTCGAATGCTTTTAAAGATAGTTCTGCTGTTGCTTTACTATCAGCACCTGCCCTATGATGTTTAAGGTCAATACTATTGATTTTGCAAAGTGTCTTAAGATCGTAAGCAGGCAAGCCGTGCCAAACCTTTTTTGAGAAAATATAGCTGCATGAATAATTTAGCGTTGGAAATGGAAGTTGATATGCTTGAAGTGTTTTGCGTAAAACACTAAAGTCAAATCCTGCATTATGAGCAATCAAAAATTGATTTTCTACAAGTGGCTTTAACTCTGACCAAAGCTCGTTAAACTCTGGTTTGTCAGCAACGTCAGAAGGTTGAATACCGTGAATCAAAATATTAAAGTAATCAAATTCACTATAAATTGGTTTTATTAGCCATGATTTCGTTTCCACTATTTGATTATCCTCAACGAAAGTTAAACCGATTTCGCAAGGACTGTCTCTGTCTGCTGTTGCAGTTTCAAAATCAATTGCTATAAAATTCATTTAGAGAGGTTTAATAATACTTATATCAAAGATATGCTTTGGCTTTCTGCTTATTTATTTGTCATAATTCGCACACCAAAAACCCTTCCTGCCGTCTTCCCATAATTTGCTTCAATGCGTACTGTTATTTTTTCTTTTCCTTTAATTATCTCTTCCGGAATTTTATATTCCACATCATAAAACTTACCGGTCTTGCCGCCTTTCCATTCTTCGGTAGCTATTTTCACCCCGTCAACCAATATGTCAAACTTCCGGTCTTTATCATCACCAATATAAGTTAGCAGGAGGTTGTTGCTTATATTTTGTTCCACTTTCATTTCAAAAGAAAAATAATTTTCCCTTCTGGCTTCCCTGCCGTTTCTTCCAAGAGCATCGCTTACATAACTTCTTTCACTTGCTTTCAGGTTATGGTCCCTTTCGGGCTGCATTTCACCAATCCTGAAATTATCAACCGTCTTTTCTTCAATTTCTTTTTGTTTTCTCTTTTCAGCTTCATACTCTTCCTGTCTTGCGGCCCAGTCAGCATTGGTAAAATAATCCCAGTACACACTGTAGTACTGGTCATAGGTTTTATAAAACGGGGCAAGCTTTACATCAAAAGGCTTTCCTGTTCCTTTCATTTCAAACTGCAATGGATCTGATGCAGGCCTGATCCAGTCATTGATATTTCTGTTATCAGTAAGCAACACCGGTGTGCCATAAACGGGGTCTGGCATTTCTTTACCCAATTGACCCGCCAATACAATTGGTCCATACTTAAATGCAATGCGGTTGGGATTGTCCGGCATGGATTCGGTATAGAGGTTCATTTCATAGTCAACCGTAACCATATCTCCTTTTGACCATTTTCTTGTTATGGTCAGATACCCGTCAGCATTTTCTGTTTTAACCGGATTCTTATTGACATAAATAACAGGATTATTTCTTACCCAGAATGGTTTGCGGATTTTTAAAGTAAAACTTGCAGGGGCCGCACAATCAACTTTCAATCTCACCTGTTTGGTTTCAGGAACAAAACTGAGTTGAGCTATGTTAACCCTTTTATCTTTCCAGTTAAGCATGGAGGGAATAAACAGGTTTACA
>JANRKT010000099.1:0-33124 GCA_033763355.1 Chitinophagaceae bacterium
GAAGAATTCATTATCCGCGAATGGCTGGCATATAAATTATATAACCTGGTAACGGAAAAAAGCTTCAGGGCAAGGCTTGTGCGGGTAAAACTGGAAGATGAAAGAAGTAAAAAGCCATCACCCGCATTTTATGGTATGTTGCTTGAAGAAGAACATCAGCTCGCCAAAAGAAACAATACCGTTTCTGTTGAGCGCAAATTAAAACCGGAACAAACACAGCCTGATGCTTTTTTAGCCATGGCAATGTTCCAGTACCTGATAGGCAATACAGACTGGTCCACACAGTACATGCAAAACATAAAATTCCTGGCTCCCGATTCAAATGCTGTGGCAACGGCAGTTCCCTATGATTTTGACCATTCCGGTATGGTAAGTGCACCTTATGCCAGGCCTGCAGAAGAACTATTGATGTCTTCAGTACGGCAGCGCCGTTACAGGGGTTATTGTGTGCAGGATATTAAAGTATTTGACCCCGTAATTGAAAAGTTCAACCGGCTTAAGAATGACATTTATGCTGTTTATACAGGCTGCCCGCTGCTGGATGAAAAATATAAAAACAGCACCGTTAAATACCTTGATGAATTTTATGCCACCATCAACAACCCTGTTGCTTTTAAAAAAGATTTTTTGTACCCCTGCGATAAAAACGGAACCGGCAATGTGGTGATAAAAGGGCTGAGGGAGGATTGATTATATTCCAGATTAAAGTTATAAAGAATACAAAAGGGCCGGATTTATCATTAAATTGAGGCCCTGATTATGTTTTTGGAAGCCCTTATATCATTTCTTTTATTGCTGCAGGTAAGGAGGATACTTCAGAAAAATGCTTTGTATCCGCAATGGCAGAAATATTGCCTGTGGGGAATGGTAGCCATCGGTATTTTGTTTGTGCTGCAGGAAACGTTTTCAACTGAGGATGTAAGCATGTGGGTTTGGCATATCATACTGCTTGGCATCATCTGTTTCATCATGCTGAGGCAGGAATTTCAGTCGCTCCGTGGCATAGTTTTTTCTTTCCTGCCACTTATAATCATTTCTGTGTTCAAGGATGTTTTTGGTTTTTCCAAAAGCGACTGGGCCGCCACATTGGTCCATTATCTTGATATCGTTACCCCGCTTGCCATTATCTGGCTGGTGGTAATGCTCGTAATTTTCAATAAGCAGCGAAGGGCCCTGGAAAAGGAAAGAAAGATAAGGCTGACGGAAGAAGAGGAAAACAAAGTAATAGCGGCACGCAAGGCTGAACTGGAGGAAATGGTTAAGGAACGAACTGCCGAACTGACAAAACAGAAAGAAGAGCTGGAAGGAACACTTAGAGAACTAAGGGCGACACAGGACCAGCTTATACAGTCGGAAAAGATGGCATCGCTGGGCGAACTTACTGCAGGCATTGCCCACGAAATACAGAACCCTTTGAACTTTGTAAACAATTTTTCGGAGCTGAATGCAGAGCTGATTGATGAAATGAAGCAGGCCCTGAAGACAGGCAATGCCAGTGAAGCCATTCACCTCGCAGATAGCATCAGGGACAATGAAGATAAAATCAAATTCCACGGCAAAAGGGCTGACGCTATCGTAAAGGGTATGCTGCAGCACAGCCGCAGCAGCAGCGGTGTAAAAGAACCAACGGACATTAATGAACTTGCTGATGAATACCTTCGCCTTGCATACCACGGTCTCCGTGCAAAAGACAAATCCTTTAATGCCACAATGAAAACCAATTTTGATGAATCCATAGGGATGATTAATGTTATTCCGCAGGATATAGGAAGGGTGGTGCTTAATTTGATAACAAATGCTTTTTATGCGGTAACAGAAAAAAAGAAAACTGCCGCAGCAGATTACGAACCAAATGTAACAGTAACGACTTCCAAAGTCCCCGCTTCGGGCAACGGAGGGGACCTGGCCGAAATACGTGTTAAGGATAACGGCAATGGCATCCCGCAGCGGGTGCTGGACAAAATATTTCAGCCTTTTTTTACCACCAAGCCAACCGGGCAGGGTACAGGGCTAGGGTTGAGCCTGAGTTATGACATTGTTACCAAAGGGCACGGGGGTGAATTAAAAGTGGAAACAAAAGAGGGTGAGTATGCAGAGTTCATTATTCAATTACCCGTATAAATTGCTATCTTCAAAAATCCTGTTTTAACCTTAAATAAACGATAATGAAAATACTGGTAGTAGATGATGAACGGGATATACAAACCCTTTTTTCGCAGCGCTTCAGGAGGGAAATACGTGAGCATGAAATGGATTTTGTGTTTGCGTTTTCAGGCGAAGAAGCGCTCAGCTTCCTTAACCAGCACAACCACGAAGCGGTGCTGATACTTTCCGACATCAATATGCCGGGCATGAGCGGATTGGAATTGCTGCGGGAAATTAAAAAGAAATACCTGACACCACCGCCTGTGGTAATGATGATTACTGCTTACGGAGATTCAGAAAATTATAACGAGGCCATGCAGCTTGGGGCCGATGATTTTTTAACAAAGCCGCTTGACTTCAGCCTGCTGAAAGAGAAATTAAAAACATTGCACTAATGGCCAAGATTTTAGTAGCCGACGATGAAACCGACCTGGAGATACTCATCAAACAGAAGTTTCGCCGCCAGATAAGGGAACACCTGTACGAGTTTATTTTTGCGGCCAACGGCAATGAAGCGCTGGTTAAAATACAGGAACACCCTGATGTGGATGTGGTGCTCAGCGACATTAACATGCCGGAAATGGACGGCCTCACTTTACTGGGAAAACTTGCCGAAACAAGCCCGCTGGTTAAATCTGTTATTGTCTCTGCATATGGCGATATGGATAACATCCGAACTGCCATGAACCGCGGCGCCTTTGATTTTATAACAAAGCCGGTAAATTTTGAAGACCTTGAAATTACCATGCAGAAAACCATTGAGCATGTAAAACAGCTTCGTGAAACACTGCAGGCCATCAAAGAAAACAACATATTGAAAATGTATGTTGATTCATCGGTGCTGAATTTTATGAACAGCAGGGAATATGAAAAATCCCTTATGGAAAATGAAAACATTGAGGCTACAGTTGCTTTTGTTGACATATGCAGTTTTACAAGTATTACGGAAAATGAGCCTGCTGATGTGGTGGTGGGTTTGCTGAACCAGTATTTTGATGTGATTGTAAAAGAGATTATCGCACAGCAGGGGTACATAGATAAATTTATTGGCGATGCTGTGCTGGCTGTATTCCGCGGCGATTTTCATTTTGACAGGGCCATTGATGCATGCCTTGCAGTGAGGCAGCAGATTGACAAACTCCCGGTTTATAATGGTGGATTGTCTTTTATGCCTAAAGTAGCTATAGGAATACATACCGGTGAAATGATTTCAGGTAACATTGGTTCTGCCAACCTGCGGCGCCTTGATTATACGGTGATAGGCGATGTGGTAAATACTGCACAGCGTTTGCAAAGCGTGGCACAGGAAGGGCAGATACTCATTACGGAATCTTCATACGAAAAGGTGAAAGAATCTTTCTTTTGTAAAAAAGTAGGGGAGGTGAGCCTGAAAAACAAATCGCAGCCGGTTGTACTGTATGAAGTGGTGGACTGATTAAATATTTTTATATCAGCACTGCTTTGTTTTTTTAATTTCATTTATTTTTATTGATTATTCAGAAACGAATCAGCATTTTAAAACACATTGCCATATGCGAACAGTAAAGGATATCATACACAGCAAGCCGCCTGCCACCAATGTAATTGAGCCGGATGCGCTGGTTATTGATGCACTTGCCATGCTTGAGAAGGTAAACCTCAGTTACCTGATTGTGCTGAGCGATGATGAATTCAAAGGAATATTCAGCGAAAGGGATTACAGCCGTAATGTGATCCTGAAAGGCCGATCCAGTAAAAAAACAAAGGTGGAACAAGTGATGACGGTAAACCTGCCTGTGGTTTCGCTTACGGATACCGTTGAACAGTGTATGAAAAGCATGAATGATAACAAGGCACGTTACCTGCTGGCCTACGACAGGCGCAATTTCAGGGGCGTAGTTACCATTCACGACCTGCTGAGGCAGGTGCTGGCCAACAGGGAGGAAGTATTTGATAACAATGTGGCACAGAACTTAATTGACCAGGAAGAAAGCGGGTTTATTTATTGAGCCTTTAGCTATAATGGCCATTGCTTTAAACCTGAGGTTTTCTACCTGTGCTGGTTGTAATAATTTACCGGCAATACCTGTTTCAGTTTTTCCATTTCTTTTTCGTTCAGCAATGGGGCATGTGTTGTTGCCAGTACATCATTCAGTTGTTCGATTGTTCTAATACCAATAATTGCTGAACTGATTGCAGCATGATGCAGCGTAAATTGCAATGCGGTAGCTGCAGCGGTTCTGTTTGTTCCGGAGAGGGAGGCAACCACATCCTGCGCTTTTTTAACTTCCCCTGCAGAATAATCGAGGAAAGGTTCCGGGGCTTTGTTAACAAGAAGCCCTTTAGCCAATGCGCCTCTTGCCAGCACCCCAATATTGTTTTGTAAAAGCAGTTCAAAACAATTTTCTTCCGGCCTCCTGTCCAGTAAACTGTACTGCATCATTACGCTTGTTATTTACGAACGTTTTACATATTCCCTTATCACGTTGGGCCTTATGGAAGAAATACCATAATACCTGATCTTGCCCTGCTGCTGTAAAACTTCAAATGCATCAATGGTTTCATCAATGGGGTCTTCGGTTGTTCCTCCGTGCAACTGGTACAGGTCAATATAATCTGTCTGCAGCCTTTGCAAACTTTTTTCTGCAGCAGCAAGAATGTATTCTTTCCGCGGGTTCCAGTCCCAGCCGCTGCCATCAGGCCGCCATTGGTTGCCGGCTTTGGTAGCAATGATTACTTCTTTTCTTTTTTCTTTCAGCGCCTTACCAACTGACAGTTCATTAAAACCTTTCTGGTACAGGTCGGCCGTATCAAAAAAGTTAATGCCGTTTGCTATAGCATGTTGTATCAAACGGGCATGGTGTGCATCATCTTCTCCCAGCGACATGCACCCAAAACCAATTCTGCTGATGAATAGTTCTGATTTACCTAAACGGCAGTAATTCATAAGTCAATTTATGCAAAGGTTAATAAGTTTTTTGAGCAAGTTTATTTTCAGGGATCAGTTCATCCTTCCCCTAAGGATCAGGTTTTTTTATGAACATCCCGCCAGCATAAAGTACTTGACCAGTAAAGCCATAGTGGCCCTGACGAGAGACTTGGGGAGAAAAGGGGGGCTTTGCATTTATGGGACATGATGTTTTATTTGCCGGGCAAAAAAACTAATTTTGTTGCGATGCCAACCATACTCCTGCTTGAGGGTTTCAGATTTTTCTTTTACAGCAACGAAAATGATGAACCTGCCCATGTGCATGTAAAGAAAGCTGATGGCGAGGGCAAAATATGGTTGGACCCGGTTTTGGAAATTGCGTGGATGCATGGCTTTACAGGTAAAGAAGAAAGGAAAATCTGGCAAATAACAGTTGAACACGCAGAGTTATTTAAAACAAAATGGTATGAATACTTCGGGAAATAAATATGATGCAATAGAGAAATTGATATATGAAGAAGGGCTTCGTATCGAGGCCGTTGATTTTCACCGGGAGCTTGATGTGATGCTGATTGTATTAAATACAAAAGCTGTACTTCGTCAACGGATATCTTCTTATAAAAATTTAAAATCTGCAGATAAAGCTTCACTTCTCAAATATGAACTTACGGGCAAAGGCACCGGGATCCACTGGCCATTGCTGGACGAGGATCTTAGTTTGAAAGGTTTTTTGAGAGATGAATTATTGAATATGGTAAAAAAGGATACCCTGGCAGCTTAGTTTTTTCTTCTCTTGTTTCCGTCTGATCATTTTTTTCCCTGCTTTCGCCTGTTCCCTTACAATCTTTAATTAATTTTTGAGTTTACTCGCCATGTATTTTTATTTATAAGGCTAACTCTGTACACAAAGCGGGGCAAAGAATTGAAACCAATTCTGCCGTTGCACGACACTGATTTAACTAAACAGCAGTAATTCATGAGTATAATTTATACAGTACTAGTGAAATGCTTGCCAGCTTTTTTTGCGGCAGGAATGACATTCCGGGGAGATTATTAAAGGTTAGCAGCCTTAATGTTGAAAAACACCCGTGGCCGGGGCACAACCTTCTGTTAAAAAAGCCGTATATTCAAATACCATTATGCCCAAGCTCCTGATGAATGAACCTTACCCGGGTTACCATTACACGTCAGCTACGGTTCAATGAAAAAATTCATTACTTCCTGCTTTTTGTTCTTTGCTGTTTGTTTCAGCACCCAGGCTGATCATATAACAGGCGGTGAAATGTATTATACTTTTTCATCCATTTCCAACGGGCAATACCAGTACAACTTTACATTAAAATTTTATATGCGCTGCAACAGCGGCCGGCAGTTTAACAACCCTGCTATTGTAGGAATATTTGATAAAAGTACAGGCGCCCGTGTTACCAATATAAATGCCGCCCTTTCATCAACAGAAACCCTGAGTATTTCATCAAACAACCCCTGTATTACTGACCCGCCAACAGTTTGTTACGAAGTGGGCTATTATAATTTTATTGTTACTCTCCCGCCTTCGGCAGGAGGGTACAGCCTTGCTGCACAGGTTAATTTTCGTATTGCGGGAATCAATAACCTGCAGCCGGGTTATGGCCTCATAGGTGCAACATATTCAGCAGAAATACCGGGAATAGCAGATGTAATTGACGGTGCAACCAACAACAGTGCAAAGTTTACCGGCAGCGACCTGGTTATTGTTTGCGCCAACAACTCTTTTTCTTACAGCTTTGCCGCCGAAGACCGGGATAATGATGAGCTCCGTTATTTTTTTTGTGATGCATACCAGAGCACCGGCGGCGGTGGCGGAGCGGGGGGAAGCGTAGCCCCGCAACCACCACCTTATCCTACCGTACCATATAACAACCCAACCTTCAGCGGTTCGGCGCCTTTGGGAATCACTGTTAAAATCAATCCCAATACCGGGCTAATAACCGGCATTGCACCATCATCAGGTATTTATGTGGTAACCGTTTGTGTCCAGGAAATAAGGAACGGGAAAGTGATTGCAACCCAGCGTAAAGACATCCAGATCAATATTACATCATGTTCCATAGCTGCTGCTTCCATACCGGATGAATACATGCTTTGCAGCGATACAAGGGCGATAAACCTCGTTAACAGTTCAACCAGCCCGCTGATAACTTCTTATAATTGGGAACTGACAAATGCAGCAGGTAATATTGTATTTACATCAACCTTATCATCTGCAGCTTTTACTTTCCCCGATACAGGCACGTACCAGGTTAAGCTGTCCATCAACCGCGGCCAGCAATGTTCTGATTCCGCTGTTTCAGTTGCAAGGGTTTATCCCGGCTTTGTGCCTCAATTTAATTACACGGGCATTTGTTTCAACAAGCCCACACAGTTTAGCGATGCAAGCACTTCTGTTTACGGAACAGTAAACTCATGGAACTGGGATTTTGGAGAGGTTACGCTTGTAAATGATGTTTCTTCACAGCGCAACCCTGTATTTACCTATCCGTTCATGGGCAACAAGAATGTGAGTTTAATTGTAAGCAATACCAAAGGCTGCATTGATACAATAGTTAAGAATATAGGCATAGTTGATAAACCTCCCGTTAGCCTTGCATTCCGTGATACCTTAATTTGCATCCCGGATGCCGTGCAGCTAAATGCACAGGGCAGCGGAAATTTCAGATGGTCTCCTTTGATAAACATGGTGAACCCCAATACAGCCACACCAACCGTATCGCCGCTTACAACCACTACTTACCATGTTGAGCTGAATGACAACGGCTGTATTAATGTTGATTCGGTAAAGGTGAGGGTTACCGATCATGTGGACCTGCAGGCAATGAATGATACCGTTATCTGCAGCGGCGATACCATCCGGTTACGGGTTGTATCAGACGGGTTGCAGTATTCCTGGCTGCCGGCACAGCAGTTTATTGACCCGTCAGCAAAAAATGCTTTAGCATTTACTTCTCTCAATACAAATTATGAAGTAACTGCATCAATCGGTAGCTGTAGTGCAAAAGAAAATATATTTGTAAGCACTGTTCCATACCCGCTGGCTAATGCAGGCAAAGACACCATGATCTGCTACAATACACTTGCTTACCTGCAGGGCAGCACCAATGGCAACTCGGTAAAATGGCAACCTTCCTCTTCTTTAAGCAATAGCAATATCCTTAACCCTGTTGCATCACCCGTTACATCTGTTACCTATACGCTTTTTGCCTACGATACCAAAGGTTGCCCCAAACCCGGTACAGATGATGTAACTGTAACCGTGCTGCCGCCCATTTATCCGTTTGCAGGAAGAGATACTGCAGTAGTAACCGGTCAGCCTTTGCAATTGCAGGCCACAGGCGGGATACGTTATGAGTGGATACCATCAACCGGTTTATCAGCAACAAATATTTCAAATCCGGTTGTGCTGTTCAATAATCCTTCCGAAGGAATTTTTTACCGGGTGAATGTTTATAACGAAGCAGGTTGCGCAGAGACAGCTTATCTTACTGTAAAAGTATTTGCAGGCGGCCCGGTTATTTATGTGCCCAATGCATTTACCCCAAACGGAGACGGAAGAAATGATGTGATAAGGCCCATTGCTGCGGGGATACAGAACATGGAATACTTCAGGATATACAACCGCTACGGCCAGATGGTATTCTCAACCAACATCAACGGAAGGGGATGGGACGGAAATATTAACGGTCAGCAGCAAAGGCCTGATACCTATGTGTGGGTGGTGAAAGCGCTGGACTATCTTGGTAAAGCTTATTTTATAAAAGGAACGGTTACATTAATAAGATAGCAATTGAATTTTTCCCGCCTGTAAATTTTACCTTTCCTTATTAAACTAAAACAGTTAGTTTAAAGAAAATTCTTTTCATGGCCCCTTTTTCAAAAATAAACCGGCGTGGTATGATTCAGCTCAGTGCATTTTCTGCAATGGGTTTACTTTCAAAATTCGCAGGGGCTGAATACAGCAGCAGCAATATCATTTCATCAGGTGAAATGGAAAAGAGAATAATACCATCTACAGGCGAAAAGATCCCGGTTACCGGTTTGGGCACATGGCGCACTTTCGACAGGGGAAGGTTTGAAGCGGAAAGGGCCCCGCTGAAAGATGTATTGCGCATGCTGGTATCGAAAGGTGCAACAGTAATTGATTCATCACCCATGTACGGGGCATCAGAAGGTATGGTTGGGGATATTTCATCATCACTCAATATCCGTTCATCAACTTTTCTGGCAACAAAAGTGTGGACAAACGGAAAGGAAGATGGTATTGAACAGATGAATGAATCATTCCGCAGGATGAAGACAAATGTAATGGACCTGATGCAGGTGCACAACCTTGTGGATGTACATACCCATATCAAAACCCTGCGTGAATGGAAAGAGAAGGGGAGGATCAGGTATTTTGGTATTACGCATTATGTAAGCTCTGCATATCCTGAACTGATGCAGCTTATTACTTCTGAGAAACCGGATTTTGTGCAGTTTAATTACAATATTGCCGACCGTGAGGCGGAGAACAGGTTATTGCCTTTTGCAAAAGACAAAGGCATTGCTGTAATCATTAACCGGCCTTTTCGGGAAGGGGCGTTGTTCAATGGTATTGAAGGGAAAAAATTGCCTGCCTGGGCAAATGAGTATGATATAAAAAACTGGGCACAGTTCTTCCTGAAATTTATTCTTTCACATCCGGCAGTTACCTGCACCATACCGGCCACATCAAAAGCGTGGCACCTTGAGGAAAACCTCGGCGCTGCAACAGGAAGATTGCCGGGTGAGAAAGACAGAAAGAAAATGGCAGATTATTTTTTGAATTTATAAGAGCTGTTTATCACGGTTCCCTCAATTATTATCAGGCTTCAGCCAATCTGGCAATTCTTTTTCTTTTAACCAGTATCCATATGGTAAGAATGAGGTACCATAACGCAACAAAAGGCCCGAAATGATAAGTGTGTATGTCAGTTAAACCTGACGTGCTTTAGCAGCATGTTTATTCTCTTTAGCAGTTTTGTATAAAACCTGTCAGCTTTCTGGCCGGTGATTGGCAGATAAACGAGTTAATCATTTAGCGTTGATATGCTTCCTTATTTTTATCACCACCATTTTTGACGCAGGTGTATTGCTTTTTTCGGCAACGCTGCCAATAGGCACCAGTACATTGGCTTCAGGAAAATAAGTAGCGGCACATTGCTGCGGAATAGAAAAAGGAACAATGATAAATTTCTTTGCCGTTCTTTCCCTGCCATGATGATGGTTGTACAGGTCAACAACATCACCTGCCAGCAAGCCGGCTTTAGCAATATCTCTTTCATTCATAAAAATCACACGGCGTTCATTCATCACACCGCGGTAGCGGTCATTCAATCCGTATATGGTGGTGTTAAACTGGTCATGGCTGCGAACGGTCATCATCATCAGTTCCTCAGCTGCAAGTTTACTGACTAATATACCTGCTGTATTAAAAACAGCTTTCCCTTGTAAGGTATTGAACCGGCCTTCTTTTGCAGCATTGGGAAGATAAAAACCACCGGGTTTTCTTATTCTTTCATTATAATTTTCAAACCCGGGAATGGTTTTTTCAATGGCATCGCGGATGTGGTCATAGTCCTGTTCAAAAATATCCCAGCTTATTTTTGATTTGCTGCCCAATACAGATTTTGCTACCCTGCAGACAATGACAGGTTCACTTAGCAGTTTGTCAGATACCGGTTTCAGGTTTCCTTTTGAAGACTGCACCACACCCATGGAGTTTTCGCAGGAAACAAATTGTTCTTTGCCATTGAGCACATCTTTATCGCTGCGGCCATAAGTTGGTAATATCAATGCTTCCTTACCATGTACAAGGTGGCTCCGGTTGAGCTTGGTGGAAACATGCACAGTAAGGTTGCATTTGCGCAGGGCTTCTGCTGTATATTTTGTATCAGGCGTTGCTGAAAGAAAATTCCCTCCCATTGCAAAAAACACTTTTGCTTTTTCTTTATGCATGGCATGTATAGCTTCCACCGTATCATAGCCACTATACTGTGGCGGTTCAAAACCAAAAACATTTTTCAGGGATTGAAGAAATGCTGCAGATGGCTTTTCATAAATACCCATGGTACGGTCGCCCTGCACATTGCTGTGCCCCCTTACCGGGCATACACCTGCCCCGGGTTTGCCTATGCTGCCTTTAAGTAATAAGAGGTTTACAATTTCTTTAATGGTATCAACAGCATTTACCTGTTGTGTTAACCCCATTGCCCAGCAGGCAATAATTTTTGTTTTGTGCATCAACACCTGTGCAGCCGCATTGATCTGGTTTATGGAAATTCCAGATACAGCAGAAAGTTCGTCTATGCTGTATTGGCTGAGGTGTTCAGCCAGTTCTTTGTAACCGGCAGTGTGGTTGTTTATGAAGACTGAATCAAGGATCTTTCCCGGCTCTTTTTCTTCTTCTGCTATCAGTAATTTTTCAATGGCTTTTAACAAAGCCATATCACCATTTATTTTTACCTGCAGAAAAAGATCGGCAATGGAAGTGTTTCCGCCAAATAAACCTTTAATGGTTTGCGGGTTGTTAAAGCTGATGAGGCCCGTTTCGGGTAATGGGTTAATTGCAATGATAACGGCGCCATTTTCTTTAGCTTTCTGCAGTGCAGTAAGCATACGCGGATGATTGGTGCCGGGGTTTTGGCCGAGTATTATAATCACCTCTGCTTTATAAAAATCTTCCAGTGTTACCGTACCCTTGCCCACACCAATAGATTCGGTAAGCGCCACGCCACTTGATTCATGGCACATGTTGGAACAATCCGGGAGGTTATTGGTTCCGTACTCCCTCACAAAAAGCTGGTAAAGAAAAGCCGCTTCGTTGCTGGTTCTGCCGGAAGTATAAAATACAGCTTCATCAGGCGATGAAAGGTTATTGAGGTGTAGTGCAATTTTCTGAAACGCCCCTTCCCATGAAATGGGCAGATAATGTGATGCCCCTTCTGGTAAATACATGGGTTCAGCAAGCCTCCCTTTTTTACCCATCTCATAATCGCTCAGCAGTGATAATTCTTCAACGGGATGTTTTGCAAAAAAGCCAGCGGTAATTTTTTTCTTTGTCGCTTCTTCAGCTATTGCTTTCACGCCATTCTCGCAATATTCACCAATGGAAGAACGGTCATCATCCGGGTCGGGCCATGCACATCCCGGGCAGTCAAAACCATCTTTCTGGTTTAATTTAAACAAGGCTTTCAATGCCCGCTGCACATCCATTTCAGAAAGCACATGTTTAACGCTTGATGCAACTGCGGGGATGCCGGCTGCAACTGTTTTGGGTTTTGTTAACCTGATGCCGGTAAATTTTTCGGGATTCTCAGCTTCCGGGTATTTTTTTTCTTCGCTCATATTGGCAATGCTGTATGGAGAAGGATCCGTTCTTTTCCTGTGTAAATATTAAACTGATCTTTTTTTAAAAAACCTATTAAAGTGCAACCGCATTGCTTTGCCATTTGTACAGCAAGGCTTGATGGCGCCCCAATGGCAGCTATAACAGGTATGCCTGCCACAGCAGCTTTTTGCATCAGTTCAAAGCTTACCCTTCCGCTGAGAAGCAAAATATGGTTATCCAGTGGGAGTAAACCTTTTTGCAGCGATGAACCGATCAGCTTATCCAGCGCATTATGCCTGCCTGCATCTTCTCTCAGCATCAATAATTTTCCATTGCTGTCAAATAATGCAGATGCATGTAACCCGCCTGTATGTCTGAATGCCTCCTGTTGTTGTTCCAGAAGACCGGGCAAACTGCGGATCAGTTCAGGTGTAACTTTTAAATCAGTGTTCTTTGAGTGCAGGTTATTCAGGTTCGCATATATTGATTCAATTGAAGATTTGCCACAAACACCGCAACTGGAACTGGTGTAAAAATTCCTTTCGGTTTTCTGTAAATCAGGAACCACCTCTTCATGCAGAGCCACGTGTATAATATTTGCATTGCCCGCAGAATGTACATCTGTTACATCAGCCATACTTTTTATGAGGCCTTCTGTATAAAGGAAACCCAGCGACAGTTCAGCATCATTGCCAGGTGAACGCATGGTTACAGAAATGGCTGTTATTTTACGACCGGCATTTTTACCATGCTCTAACCAGATTTCAAGCGGTTCTTCTATGGTGATCATATCAGCAGCATCCACAGGTTCGTCGCTTCTGACCCGGGTGACATCACAATAAGCAACAGATGGGTTTATCATAGCTTAAAGTTAAAGTATATTCCGGTTGGGCAGAGTCAGAGTGTTCTGATTTTATCCTGCTTTGTATAAGTTTGCTGACAAGGATTACTCCAGGTTTTCGAGGTCCTGTATATCTTTTGCTCTGCCAGCCTTTTTTTTGGCAATAATTAGGTGCTCATAGTGAATAAGCCGTATCTCCGTATCATCTATATTTACAAGGCTGCTTTTTTGAAAAGCTTCATCAAAGTCAAGGCCTTTTACCCTGGTCATAATATCAATAGCTACGGGTTTGCGCCCAAAACGGAAAACATCCCACTTTTCTGTGTCGAGAAAATTATTCAATGTCATGTCAAACACCGGCATCCCAAAAGAATGGAAGGCCATGTTGAGTTTATTGTAATTATCTGCATTGCATTTTACCCATATATCCATATCTGCGGTAACCCTTTCATAGCCATGAATAATAACAGCATAGCCGCCAACCAAAAGATAATCCACCTGGTGTTTGTGTAATGCTTTCAGGAAATCCCTGAAGTCCGGATTGAAAAGATGTCCCATTAACTGCGTTTTCTCATTTCAAAAACAGTTTTATCCATAACAGGCCAGGGCTCGCCAAGGAAACGATAGGCAATGCTCATGAGGTAGTTGAAATACCGGAAACGTTCCTCTTCTGCAAGCGCATGTGGGGATTGCATAGCAGCATCAGCTTCTTCAAATGACAACATTTGAAAAGCTGTTCTGTCAAGGCGGTATTGAAAATTTTCCACGAGCATAAAGCTACAAAAAACCAGCAAGGGATGCTGTACGCTTTTCGGAATATATTTTACCAGAGATGACCAACGATAGTTTTTATTGCCGGTTTGTCAGGAAGCGGAAATAAAATCTGATATTAAGAGTTGCTTTTCAGGTGAATTTTATGCTTGTAATATTGATGGGCAACAAACGAAACAGGCATCCCGATTGCCAGTACAAGTATAATGACACCGGTCATAACACCTGAAAAGGTTTTTGTTAACGGAGGCGTATTGCTCAGCGGTAAAACTGTGAGGTTCATTACAAGCCAGGTGAAAATACCCAAAAATATTCCTGTAACAATCCTGTTTTTTGAAAACATCTTTATTTTAGGATATACCAGAAAGAAAAAGATGGTGAACAATGCGGCAATGATAAAATGGAAAACCACACCCCATATAATCATGATGTTGCCGCCTGCAAACGCATCCTTTCCAAATACACCGCTGGCAATAAACCGGAATACAGGGGCAGGGCCTTTGCCGGTTTTTATGAAATACTGAACTGAGGCAGCAAGGCCGTCGAGAAAGCCGGCAAGCAACCCGGTTGCGAGAATAGGTGAAAGCATGCTGCGCTGTTTTGCTGTGGACGACATTGATTCGGTCATGTTGCCGGGTTTTTTAAAATGCATCTAAAATAAGATTTCCTTTCTTTATTTCCCAGCGGCAACAATAACTCCAAACAAAAGCCGGTAAAATTGACCAGCAGGAAAAACTTTCACATCAATCCCATATATTTATAAAAAACTACATTATGAACAGGCGGTTTTTCATTCTGCTTACAGCTATGGTTGTCTTTTCTGTTTCTGTATATGCGCAGCGTGTAACCAGTTGCGGTTTTAAAATCCCGCCGCGTTTAATGAAAACCAATTTCCAATCGGTTTATGAAGCAAGGGATATTTTAAAAACCATGCTTGATACCATTCAATGGAGGGAGAACTTCAGCATCAGGGAGCAGAACGGCATCCAGAATGCTTATGCCACCATTATAAGCGGCAGGAGGTGGATTATTTACGATAATAATTTTCTTGAAGACCTTGATGCATACGCATCCACCAAATGGGCTTCGATTAGTGTGCTTGCGCATGAAATGGGCCATCATTATTACAACCATGTTGTGAGCAGCACCGGCAGCACGCCGCCAAAAGAAATTGAAGCTGATGCTTTTTCGGGGTTTGTAATGGCGAAATTAGGCGCTTCGCTTGAACAGTCAGTTGCCGCCATGCAGTCCATTGCATCAGACAGGGCAAGTACCACCCACCCTGCAAAAAGGGACAGGATCAGTTCCATAACCAATGGATGGAACAAAGGCAAAAGCAGTACTACCGGTTCAGGGCAGGCGAACCCCGGAAATACAAATCCTGGAAATACCAACCCGGGATCACAAACCACATCTCAAAACGACCCGGGCTGGATAGCCCTTTTCATACAGAGCAATAAAGATGAAACAGTTTACCTGAGTGATGATGGTAAAAATTTTCAGCCCGCTGAAATAAAAGCCGGCCAGCCTTTTGTTTTTAAGTTTGAAATTTACAATTACGGCTGGCTGCGTTTAAAATATTACAACAACTACAGGATATTCAAACTCCAGCACGGTAAAGATTACAATATACTCTGGAACCGGCGTAAAGGGAACTGGACAGTGGTGGAAGTACCGGAGTAAGTTTTCAGGCTAAGCTTGCAAACCGGGCCGGTTTATTATATCCTGGAAAAGGTTGAAATACCGGCCTGCATGGTATCCATCCATAAGCGCATGGTTGGCCTGGACTGATACAGGCATCAGTAACCTGTTATTCTCCCTGAAGTATTTTCCGAATACTATTCTCGGAATAGAATCAGCGCTGTTATGATTTTTGGGATGTTCAATGGAGGTAAAACTAACCCATGGCATTATTGAATAATAAATAATATCATCTTTATCTGTTCTGGGATCGAAATCAGGATTGGCTTTTATTTCTTTTATAACTTTTATACCCTCTTTCTGAAATACCATGAAATCATCTGTATAAACGAAATAACAATAGCGGTAAGTTTCATCTTCAAGAAAAATGGTACAGCCCGGATCAACCTTATTGTAACAAACCAGTTTTTCACCCCTTATCCTGTACCTGAATTCCTCAATACTGTTGGCCGCTTTTGTTGAGTTAAACAGGCAGGCAAGGACAAAAGAATGATTTCCCTCTTTGGTAAAATTATAAAGCGCAGTTACATCAACATTGGCTGTAATATTGAAAAATGGGCTGTCGAATGCCCTGAAATACCTGTACACTTCTTTTCTTTTCCAGGCCGAAATATCTACTTCAGTATAGTCCATATGTATAAGTCAGGTTTGCCGGCCTAAAGATAAAATTGAAGTTTATCACAAACATTAAAGGCCCCGTAAAGGGGCCTTTAATGTGAATAAAAATATTTCTAAAAAATGAAACGTATCCCCAGCTGCATTTGCCAGCGTGAAAGCAGGTCAGGGCTGTCAATAAATGTTTCCTTTAATGAGGGGTCGAACTGGTAAGTTGGCGCATTATTGTTGTAAGAAACAGATAATGGCTGATAATAGCCCGATGTGGTTGCATATTTCCTGACACCCCATTTGCTGCTGATGAGGTTTCCCAGGTTAACTATATCAATGCTGAACTGGAGGGTTTGTTTGGTTGTTGTATTTAAAACAAAGTCCTGGAGTATGCGCAGGTCAACCTGGCTGAACCATGGTGTTTCACCGCCATACTTTTCTGTGTACTGGCCCCTTCGGCCGCTGAGGTATTCATCCTGTGCAATAAATTGTTTGAATGCCTGGCGTTGAACAGCAGGGCTCTGAACATTTCCAAGCACATCAGTTAACGGGGTAAATACCATGATGTCAATTTCTGCATTTGTTGGTACATACAGCAGGTCATTGGAACTGGTGCCATCATAATTAATATCACCTCCGTAAACATAGGCAAACCGGTTACCGGATGTCCATGAGCCAAAGAGGGATACTGTTGTTGCATATTTTTTATTTTTACCGTACTCATATTTTTTTAACGCAGCTGCAATAATACGGTGCCTGTTGCCATACAGCGAATAAGATTCAACCGCTTTGTTGGCATTGTTCAGTATGGGGTTGCGGTCAAATGCATCGCTGGATATTTCTGCAGAAATGGAACTTGCATCTTTTGCGATATTAAAGTTATAGGCTGCCATAACAAACAATCCTTTTGCAAAGTTTTGCTGCGCCTGCAATGAAAGATTGAACTGGTGGCCTTCTTTGGTGTTGGTAAAAACATATGCATTGGCAGTAGAAAAACCATCGCTTCCCTTATCAGTAACCCTGTAAACGCTTCTTTTATCGCCGGTGCCGCTGTTCAATGTGCCTGTTGGCGTACCCAGATTATAGTTGCGTACCATCATTGCATTTACATCTTTGGTATAAGCTGCGTCAACTGTGAAGACGGTTCCGAAGGGGATCCTGAAATCCGTGCCTATATTGGTGCGCCATACCTGCGGCCACCTGAAATTCTTATCAGTTACATTGTAAAAAAAGCTGAAGGGGTTGCCGATGTGATTGCCCAGCCATACAAAAGGAAAACGGCCGGTAAATAAACCAGACCCGCCACGGATTTGAACCGTTTTATCACCTTTCAGGTCCCAGTTAAAACCAACACGTGGGGATATCAATGGTTTCCTTGTTGGCAAACGGGTATTATCAAGGTCTTTGCCTGTGCCATTGGTAATACGGTTTCCATCTTTATCAAACAATACAAGGGGATCATTATTGGCTAAAGTGGGAGAACTCGATGTGCCCCCCGCAGGTATAAATTCAAATTTGTCTTTGAAATAAACAGGCATATCCATGCGTACACCGTAAGTAAACCTGAATTTATCACTCACCTGCCATTCATCCTGTGCATAAGCTGAAAACTGGCCAACAGTTAAGTAATACCAGGTCCACTTATCCGCTGCTGCAGCAGCTTTGGCGGTAGCAACATCCACATCCAATGGATAAGCGCCAAAAACATATTTGCCGCCGGCGGGCACACTGTCTTTAAATACCTGTATATCTGCATCGGAAAAAAGAGTGGCGGCATATCCGGTAAGGTTGAAGGAGTTGCCAAATTTAAAAGTTTCAAGAGAAGCCCCGAAAGTGAAGCTATGCTTCCCTTTGTAAAGGTTGAAATCGTTGGTGATTTGAAATGCATCCTGGTTCAGCCGGTTATTAATGGAAAATGGTTCATGCCCGGCAACTATATACATTGTTCCGCTTTTGGTTATGTTAAGAACAGGAAAAGGATCAGAAAAAGGGTTGCGCTTGTCCCTGAAAGTGGTATATACTATTCTTAACTTATTGGCATAATCGCTGCCGAAATTTGATTTTAATTCAGTACCGAAGGAATGAAGCTTATTGATGATTTCGTAACCCGAATTGCGGAATTGCTGCGTAACAAAATCAGGGCCGCGGCGGCGGATGGCGCTGGGGTGTGCAGGTTTATCTTTTTTTGCGTCCAGCCCGTTGTATGTAAATGAAAGTTTGTGAACAGTACTGATATTCCAGTCTAATTTTGCCAGCCATTTATAATTGGTCTGGTCATGTGTATAACCCTGGTACGGGCCGGTGTCATAGTTGAAACGGTTTTTCAGGATAGTGCTTACTGCAATTAAATCAGATTCGAGCACCCTTGATGTATTTGTTCTGCCAACATTGCTGCTGTTTTGCGCTACATAACTTGAAGCAGCATCTTTACGTTGCTCAGTTTCAAAACTCAGGAAATAAAACAATTTATTTTTTTTAATTGCGCCGCCGAGTGTAAAACCGGTTTGCAACTGGCTCAGGTCGGGAACCACTAATTTATTGGAGGAAACTTTTTTACCGGTAAGAGACTGGTTGCGGTAAAACGCATAAACTGTTCCTGAAAATTTATTGCTTCCTGATTTGGTAACGGTGTTAACCCCTGCCCCTGTAAAGCCTGCCTGGGTTACATCGAATGGCGCAAGGTTTACCTGTATCTGATCAATCGCATCAAGCGAAATGGGTTGTGCATTGGTTTGACCGCCCGGAGTAGGTGCATCAAGACCAAAGGGGTTATTAAATACAGCGCCATCAAGTGAAAAGTTATTGTATTGCCCGTTTCGTCCTGCAAAAGAAAGCCCGTTATAAGTAGGCGAGGCAGAAGGAGTGAGCCTGAGGTAATCATCCGCAGAACGGGAAATAGTGGGAAGGTTCCTGATGAGACGGCGCTGATATTGGTTGAAGCCCCTGTACGTTTGTTATCAAATATTCTTGACTGCCCTGTAATTGTTATGGCAGTCAGGTCAGTTGTTTTTTCATTTAATAAAAGGTCGAGGCTGTTGTTTTGCCCCAATTCAAGATAAATATTTTCTGTTACAGATTGCTGGTAGCTTACATTGGTTACTGTAACACGATAAGGGCCGCCAACACGGAGATTGGGAACAGTAAAGCGCCCATCGCTTTTGGTGGTAAGTGAAATGCTGATACCCGCATCAGTAAATTCTATTTTTACTGTTGTTCCCGAAAGCGGTTCGCCTTTTGCATTTTTAATAGTGCCGCTGAGCGTTGCTGTAGTAACCTGGCCCGATAAGCGGCCGCAATACATAAGCAACATGGTTGTAAGCAACAAACAGGTTGCATGGAGGTAAATTTTTCTCATAATAAGTCAGTTTGAACAAATATAATTTTCTATTACCAATTTGTTACGGGGGTGTTAACAACCCGTTGAAAATTCAGAATTAATTATTGAAAAGATAATGGCTGATTTTTGGCAGATCAGTCAATAAATTGTAGGACAGTAAAGGCTTATAACCACTTTGACCTTCTGAAAAGATAATAGAGCAGCACACAGGCGGTAATGGTGCCGAGGATTACAGCATAGAAACCGAATTCCCATTTTGCTTCGGGGATTACCTCAAAGTTCATTCCGTAAAAACCGGCCACCATAGTTGGTATAGCGATAATGGCAGCCCAGCCGGCAAACCTCCTTGACACATCGCTTTGCGCAATGGAGATGAGTGAGAAGTTGGCTTCCATTGCAGAGTTGAGCAATTCCCTTGTATTGTCCACCATATCATTAATGCGGATGACATTATCATATATATCCCTGAAGTAAGGTCTTGTTTCTTCTGAGATGCAGCGGAGATCAAAACGCATCAGGCGGTTACAGATGTCAATCAATGGAGATACGGCACGTTTTACTTCTAACAACTCTCTTTTCAGCAGGTATATCTGTTCTGTTGTTTCCCTGCTGGGCTTTTCTTTAAATATTTTGTCTTCAATTTCTTCAAGGTCCAGTTCAAGGTTGTGAACAACGGGATAGTATTTGTCAACAATAAAATCCATTACTGCATACAATACAAAACCCTGGCCTTTTTTAAGGAGGTGCGGGGTGCTTTCGCAACGGCTGCGTACATCCGTGTAAGCAACAGATGAACCGTGCCTTACAATTACAATAAAATTGATACCGACAAAAAAATGTGTTTCACCGAATTCAATACGCTTCTCCTGGTTGATCTGTGCGGTGCGGAGTACAACAAAAAGGGAATCGCCATACAATTCCACTTTAGGCCGCTGGTGGGCGGAATGAGCATCTTCAACAGCAAGGTCATGCAGGCCAAACTCTTCCTGCACCTTACTGAGTATTTCCTCAGATGGTTCATGAAGGCCTATCCATACAAACTGGCTGGTTTCTTTTAATACTTCATGAACATCTTTAAGTTCAACATTGGCAAGACGGCGGCCCTGGGAGTAGGCCACGCAATTGATAATTTCTTTCATCAGTTTGGTTTGAAAGTATCAATTGATACAGGTACTCAATTATACAAGCAAAGCAGTAACTAAAGTACACGATTTTCGGTTCCGTCTTTTTTATTTTTTTGATTTAATTATTTCTCAGGTAAAACTTTCTTCATCGGCGCCTGGCCCATAGCTGCCGGTATATCGATATTCAGCAGCCTGAGGCCCATGCCCTTTTCATATGGGTTTCGGTCCTATTTGTCATCAGCCACTCGTTGCAAACATTTTAATCTGTGTCAGGTGGTTTGTTTTAATTGTTATAACACAAATTAAAAGCCGGGCAGCGTCAGCCCTATTTCAGCAGCATTTGCCATGAAAGAAATTTTTCCTCGGTGCAGGATGATGAAACGAAAAAAAGCATCTTTGCCGCATGTATCTTAATTTGGTATCCGAAAGTAAATACGTTTTTTGCCACAAGCCAGACTTTAGTCGGGCAGGTTGCACAGGAAATACCAGCCACAAATTACACGAATGGCACTAATGAAAATACATTTCGTGTTATTGCTGTCCCGATAGCTATCTGGATTCGTGGCTAAAAACGATCTGTGCAAATCTGTGTGATCTGTGGCCTAACCGTCTTAACCCTTTTTTATGACAGGCAACCGCAACGCAGCAATTGGTTTTATATTCATCACTTTGCTTATTGATGTAATCGGCTGGGGTATTATTATACCTGTAATGCCAAAACTCATTGAAGAACTCGGCCATGTAAACGTAAGCGAAGCATCAAAAACAGGCGGATGGCTTTTGTTTGCATTTTCCATTGCACAATTTGCATTTGCCCCTTTGGTTGGCAACCTCAGCGACCGTTATGGAAGGCGGCCTGTTTTACTGGCTTCATTGTTCGGGTTTGCGGTTGATTACCTGTTCCTTTCTTTTGCACCTACCATCAGCTGGTTGTTTGTGGGAAGGATTATTGCAGGAATAACCGGGGCGAGTTTTACCACAGCCGCAGCATACATTGCCGATGTGAGCACACCTGAAAACAGGGCTAAGAATTTTGGAATGATAGGCGCAGCTTTTGGTTTAGGGTTTATCATCGGCCCTGCCATAGGGGGATTGCTTGGAAATTTTGGCGCAAGGGTTCCTTTTATGGTGGCGGCAGGATTATGTTTTTTAAATTTCCTTTATGGCCTTTTTGTATTACCTGAATCACTAAAACCTGAAAACCGCAGGAAGTTTGAATGGATAAGGACCATGCCGGGTGTGGGTTTATGGAACCTTAAAAGATACCCTGCATTGATTGGTTTGGTTATTTGCCTGTTCCTGGTTTATCTCGGTTCGCATGCTGTACAGAGCAACTGGAGTTTCTTTGTAATTGAAAGGTTTAAATGGACGCCCGGCATGATTGGTATTTCCCTTGCAGTGGTGGGTTTGCTGGTGGGTGGTGTGCAGGCAGGCTTAACAAGGGTGGTAAACCCAAGGCTGGGCAATGAAAAAAGTATTTATATCGGCCTTGCATTGTATGCGGTCGGTATGTTGCTGTTTGCATTTGCCAGCCAGAGCTGGATGATGTTTGCATTTTTAGTTCCCTATTGCCTTGGCGGTATCGCCGGGCCCGCATTGCAGGCGGTAATGGCGGGACATGTGCCTGCCAATGAGCAGGGCGAACTGCAGGGATCGCTTACCGCCTTAATGAGCGCTACCTCTATTATCGGTCCGCCTTTAATGACGAATGTATTCTCTTACTTCACCGGAAAGTCTGCCCCTGTTTATTTTCCCGGCTCAGCTTTTTTGGTAGGCACTGTATTTATGATGGCCAGCGCCCTGGTAGCTTATTTTGTGCTGAGGGGAAAAGAATTTAAAGTAGCATCATAAAGGGATTGAGATTTTTTTGATAACATAAAAAATTAAAAAGGATGAAAAAGTTTAAAAACCTGCTTATACCTGCTGCAGTTTTAATATTCCTGGTATTTTCTTTTTCAGCAAATGCTCAAACGGTAAAAGTTACGGGCACATGGGATTTTACTGTAGAAACCACTGCCGGCTCCGGCACACCTGTATTTATCCTGAAGCAGGAAGCAGACAACAGCATTAATGGCACCTATAAGGGCCAGTTGGGCGAAGCAGTGGTAAAAGGAAGTTTAAAGGGCAATGAAATAAAGTTAGAGTTTACCGTAAACAGCATGACTGTAGAATACAATGGCACTGTGGACGGCAATAACATGAAGGGAAAAGTAAAGCTGGCTGATGTAGCAGAAGGAACATTTACGGCAAAGAGAAGGGAGTCATCGGGTTAATCTAAGGCACAGACCCGGGATTTTTTGTCCCCGCGAACCAATGTTATTCCTCTTTTGACTTCAGTTGCGGTTTATGAGGGCAGAAAGCGGGGCGATGGGCTTCACTGCATATTTGCGCTGTTTTGTGATAACGGTAATCCCTATTATAAGTTTATATTGGCAATCAGCTTATACTTCCCCGGCGACGCAGTTGGATTTGACAGTGTCGTAAAAGATACGCCCCAATGTATATCCATTACAATATTTAATCCAAGGAAGCGTAAGTAAAATTCTTTACTTTCTTTAATTTTCTTTGAAGATATATTTGGAATAATTCGCCTAATGTCCATGTTAATATATTTTCATTTACTATATGGGATGTGCTTTAATGATTGCGGCTTTCTTGCTAAAATACTGCGTATTAAATTTTTATTCTTTCTCTCTACAGGCACATTCGTGATTTTCAGTTATGTATTTGATAGTCTCCTTACTTAGTTTCTCCAATGTTTCAAGGTTAATATCTGCTAACTTCTTGAAATATATACAAGCTTTACCCATTTTATATTTTCCCAGTTGGGCAAGAAGCTTTTTATTGTCGTTACCCGGAGCTGAGACATATAGTGAGAATTGAGGTTTTCGTGGTGAAAAGCCAATTAACATAGAGTCGCCTTCGTGCCCACTGGCATATTTGTAATGATAACTTCCAAAACCTATTATAGTTGGTCCCCACATTTTTGGTTCATAACCTGACCATTTTTTCATAAGATTAATCAGTTGAAAGCTGTCAGTCTTTTTTTGTTCATTGTCAACATATGAGTTTATGAAGTCAGCAGCTATTACTTCTGTTTCTTTTGTTTTGTTTTTTACAGCCATATGAATATTAACTATTTTTTCTGTTTAGGTTTGTTACAATGCCCGCCGGCTGTTTCGCTATATAGTGTGCTTTTGCCATGGCAGGTAAAGGAACCGGTACTGCCATTGTGCAAGGTGAAGGTATTCAAATTGTGTTACCGGTGCTAGGGGCAGCTGTGTTGTTCACCTGCTATAATATATAAATTCAGCAGTGATAAAGGGATGAATATTTTAAATACTGCTGGCCCCCGCAGCAGTAAAGCAACTGTGCAAAAGCTTGTCATAGCAGCATTCCTTTATGTTTTTGGCGGCGCTGGTTATTTCTTTATAGCATGGCCTGCGTAAACAATATTCATATCGTTGCTATTGACAAGTCGGAAGTTTTTGCCGAGGTCTTCATATGTCCATTCACCTTTTGCTCTTTTGCGCAGGTAGCTCAGCATTTTGGGAATAGATACATTGGGTTGCGAACCGGTATGCTCTTTCCATTCAAGTCCGTTTTTTTGCAACAGTTCCTTCATTTCTTCTGGCTTAATGAACATGTGCCACACATGCAGGTTAGGAGGCATAAATGCCCAGCGCTTCCACTCCTGCCATATTTTAATAGCTACCAGTTTGCTGATGAACGTGCGGTTCAGGGTATCATAGAAAAAAACGCCGCCGGGTTTCAACACCCTCGAAATTTCAGAAACGACCTTAGGCAAATCCTGTACATGTTCCAGTACATCGCAGCAAAAAACGCAATCGAATGAATGATCAGCATAGGGAAGATGTTCACCACTGCCTTTTTCGTATTTAATATTCAGCCCGCTGGCTTTTGCATGATTTGTTGCGGTGATGACTGATCCTTCGGCAGGGTCAATACCTGTAGTGGTAAACCCCATCCTGCAAATTTCTTCTGTCAGTATTCCGCCGCCGCTGCCCACCTCAAGCGCAGTTTTACCTTGCGGGTTTATCCCAAGCTTTTTGATAATACTCTCCATATACCCTACCCGCCATGGATTGACAGAGGTTTTGAGCAAATGCAGAATGGTGTCAGGCTGCCACCAGATGTCGCCCTCTGCTTTGTAAACATCATTGTTGATGCGGCTATAAATTTCGGGGCTTATTTTTTCCATACTTTATTAATTGATCAGAAAAATTGAATTCATGCTTGCCATTTGCTCTGCAGCAGATTCTTCTCACGTCACATCCCGGCACTTTCTTATTTACGAATTTTTATTCTAAAAATATCTGCCACTTTACCGGCAAACTAATATCCCTTTCTTCAAACGGCAGAAGCGACGGCGGAAAACCAGCTATAATTGCCTTTATGCGCTGTTATTCTTTTTTTGTTCTTGTTTTTCTATCATTTTAAGTCCATAGTTTCTGATGGCGGTAATAAGTTTTATGATGTCTTTTCCCTGTTCTGTTAAATTATATTCTGTCTTTGGGGGTACCACAGCAAAAACCTGACGACTGATATATCCGTCTTCTTCCAATTGCCTTAACTGTGTGGTAAGCATTTTGTCCGAGATATGGGGAATGTCCTTTCGCAATTCACCATATCGCATCGTTTGGTCTTTCAGTCGCCACAAAATAGGTGCTTTCCATGTGCCACCAATTTGCTCCATAACCAATTGCACAGGGTTGTAATAAATTTTTCCGTTGTATTTAAAATCAGGCATACGGTTAAACTCTTTATTTGTGCATACTTTCCAAAAAGTGTGTATCGCACTTTTGGGTTATACTGTTGTTAAAGGTAGATATAGTTTGCACTTTTACAAAGTAAAAATGGAAAAATCAATTTTTACTTCATCGCTTACCGTCCTTGCAGCATCAGGACTGTTGGCTAAACCAAAAAATCAATAACAAATTAAATTCAAAAAAATGGTAACAGAAGTAAACAGCTATGTGCATTTTCACGGGGCACCGGCAAAAGGGAAAATTTTAATGGTGGCAAGTTCACCTGCTGTAAGCAAACAAACAGGTTGGCCGGTTGGCTTTTGGGCAGCAGAATTAACTCACCCTTTAAGAGTCTTTCAGGAGGCAGGGTATGAGATAGAATTGGTTTCTACCGAAGGCGGCAGGTTAGAAATGGATAGCTACTCTAACCCGGCCGATCCCAGTGGCTACTCTGCGGGTGATGTTATTTCGCTGGGCTACATGCAACAAAAATGGTTTAATGATATGCTGGCAAACACCAGGAAACTTACTGAAACAGATGCAAAAGATTATGACGCTGTCTTTTTAGTAGGTGGCCAGGGCCCGATGTACACATTCAGAGCTAACAAAGATTTAGAAAAACTTTTTGTTTCATTTTATGAAGCAAAAAAGCCAAGTGCCGCAGTTTGTCATGCTACAACTCTTTTGTTAGAGGCCAAAAATTCAAATGGCGAACTTTTGGTAAAAGATAAAACCTGGACGGGTTTTGCTGATGCCGAGGAAGAATTTGCTGACAAAGCGGTAGGACAAAAAATTCAACCTTACCGAATTGAAGAGGAAGCCAGAAAAATTTCTGGCACAACTTTTAAAGTTGCGGCAGCTTTTAGCAGCTATGCTATTGCAGATGGTAATTTGATTACCGGGCAACAACAGAACAGTGGCGAAGCAGCAGCAGAATTATTGGTAAAAATGCTGAACAAGTAATGAAATTTATTTCAAAACACTATTTGTTACCGATACCTTGCCGGGGCCAGGTTTAAATTTTTTTATCGGCATGATATACACCTGGCTTACATTGAAACTCAGTCTGTTTTCACAGATAGAATTCCTCAATGCTTTTTTGCCACGCAGCGAAACATTTTTTTGTACACAACACTTCCGTGCATGCTTAAAGCTAAAAGAATTACAGTTTGGCGTTGGTCTGGATTTATCGCAGTCAGGCAGGAATGATTTTACAAAAGCTGAAAATGCTGTTTTTTTGCTATATGAATTTTAAAAAATGATAGTAAAACGAAATTTTAATTTACGCAGGGTGTTTTGGAACATTCGTTTTGAAACGTTTACAACACTTTTTGTAGCTGTTGTCATTTATTTGTTGCACCAATACCAAATTACCGAATTGGCTCTGCCGTTTTCTGTAGCTGGCATTTTGGGTTCGGCATTGGCTATTTTTATCGCTTTCAGGAATCAAAGCAGTTATGCCAGGTGGTGGGAAGCACGTACAATTTGGGGTGGCATCATCAACAACAGCCGGATTTTTGCAAGGCAAATAATTGCCAATGCAGATAATGCTGTGTCTATTGGTAAGGTTTCAAAATATGATGCAGATGCATTTAAGAAGGAAATGATTGAAAGGCAAATTGCATTTGCGCACAGTTTACGGTTACATTTAAGAAAGCAAAATGACTTGACTGAATGCATGCATTTGCTTTCAGGAACTGAGTATATCCGCGTTAAAGGGAAACATAATCGTCCCAATATTTTGCTTCAAATGCAGGGTGTCCGTATCAAAGAAGCAATACAAAAAGAAATGCTGGGCGCTTTTGACAATATTAGTATGGAACCCAATTTAGCCGCTTTCAGTAACTGGCAGGGCGCTTGTGAACGGATAAAGAATACCCCTTTGCCAATGAATTATCAATACTTCACAAAACTGTTTTTATATGTTTTTATTTTTATACTGCCCGTTTGTTTAATTGGTGATTTTAATAAAATGGGTATAGCGTATTTGATAATCCCTGTAAGCTTTATAGTGAGTTTTGTTTTCTCCGTAATGAACAGGGTCGGCGAAATCAATGAAAATCCTTTCGAGAATCAGTATTCAGATGTGCCAATGACTTCACTTTGCAACACCATCGAAAGGGATTTAAAAGAAATGCTTGGCGAAACAGAATTGCCGGAAAAAGCAGAAACTGAAAATGGATATTTGTATTAAATGTAATAAAATAAAAAAGATGAAAATAGCAGTTATAGGTTCAGGCAATGTTGGTGGAGCACTGGCGCAACAGTGGGTTAAAACCGGTCATACAGTGTTGATTGGGGCAAAATTTCCTTTGAGTGAAAAAAATATTTCATTAGCTGCTAAAATTGGTGAAGACAGGTTTGCAGCGATTGAAAATGCTGTAAAGCAATGTGAGGTAATTTTAATTGCCACACCGCCTGCAGCCATTTTTGAAGTGATAACGCAGATGGGCAATGTAACGGGCAAAGTGATTATCGATGCTACAAATACAGTAATGAAAAACCCCGAACCATACAAAACAGTTTATCATTGCCTTTCTGATAAAACTGCCGCAGAAATTGTAAAATGCTTTAACAGCACTGGTTTTGAAAACATGCTTAATCCTGTATATCATGGCGATGGCATTGATATGTTTATGGCTGGTGATAGCGAAAAAGCAAAATCTGTTGCCAGGCAATTAGCATTAGATTGTGGTTTTAGTTCCTGCATTGACTTTGGCAAGACAGACAAAGTAGAACTTCTGGAAAAGTTGGCTTTGTCGTGGATTAACCTTGCGATAATGCAGGGTCTGGGTCGTAATATAGCCTTTAAAGTCGTGCGCAGGTAGTTGCCTAGCTCTGTTCTGTGATCTGGTATAATAGCGCAGCAACGTTTCAGGGCTTTAAGATGGCGTGGAGTTTTAGCACTAAACTGTATTCGGGTAACCGCACTTCCACCTTGCACTAAAGTGTCTGCAAAGTACGTGCCCCCCGCTATCCCAAATCCCAGGTTCCGGGCATGTGCTACTTTTACATCAGTGATGTTGTTAGCTGTTCTTTTCAAAGATGTCTTTCAGGTTTTTCAATTACCATTTTAAGCCTGGTATAGTCATCTTGTAATGACCTGCTTATAATACCGCTCAATAGAAATAAGAATACTTTACCTTTAAAACCACGGGCAGCTAGTGTTTCGTTGAAAGTTGGTCTGGTGCCATTGTTCTCTGCTTCAAAGGTAGATGCGTCATGAGCAAAAAACACATTGGTAGTTACCTCTAAAGTTAGCTTCTTGCCATATACAAGCTCAACAACTTTAAATTCTTCCTCCAAAATGTGGGGTACCTGTTTCCAGGAAAAACTGCCTGTTGTATTCAGGGTCAATTTGTCACCTGAATAGTTGGCCGCAATAATTCCAGTTGAGAATTTTTTCCAGTTTTGAGGCAGCAAAAGAAAGTCTATCATGTCTGACCTGAGAAATTACTTCCGGTCAGGAAGGCAAATGGATGATCTTCAATAAAGTTCAAAATTGTTTGCCTGTCTTTCTCTTTGAAGTATGAAAAATTATACATTAGCGGATGCGTTGTTTTGTTTATGGTTGCTGTTATACAATAAAGGTTAACTGACCCTCAGTTGCCGCTGTGCAGGGTGAAGGTATTTAAAATGTGTTACCGGTGCAAGCCTAATAAAATTTTCCACCCGCCGCTGTGTTTTCAGAAAAACTAAAAATAGCTGCTTACTATAAGCCTTAAAATACTTTTAAAAAGAAACTACAGTTTTTATTTTTTATTTGGGGTTGTGCAACAGTCACCAATGTTAGCGGCTGGGCCATTCAAATGGAGTTTTTAGCAACTCACAGTAACTCTCAAATAAGTTGCAGGAATTGAAGTTGTGCCTGATAATTCTGCTTTATTTTGGTTATTAAAAAGTGTAATTAACTCTTGCTCCAACTCTGCGGTCTTACCATTCTTTTCAGCAGCGTCAAAAGCATTCATGGTGGGGCCATAGAAATTTTTAAACATGCTGACATATTCTGTCGGGGAACAAGGCGCAATAAAAGTAAAAGTGTCATTTATGCATGTGATATTCTCCCTTGCAATTCCAGCTTGACTGAAGCGCTCAATCACGTTATCTTCAACTCCCCAGGTCATAGGGCTAATGAAACCTTCAGGTGGCGGTGGTGTGTATGCAGAACTTATTTTCAGTATTTGAGCAACAACAGTTGGGTCGCCCGGTATCCAGTTACCCATTACAATTTTTCCTCCGGGTTTTGTAACCCGAACCATTTCCTTAGCTACATCAAATGGCTTTGGGGCAAACATGGCACCGAAAATACTCACTACCATATCAAAGGAATTATCCTCTAATTCAATCAGGTTGCTGGCATCTCCTTCCTGAAAAACGCAATTAGATATACCCGCTGTCTTTGCCCTGATATTTCCGGCTTCAACAAGGTTTCTTGCAATGTCTACACCCAGAACTTCTGCACCAAGTATAGCTTCGGGTATTGCAGTCGTGCCGTCACCACAGCCAAGGTCAAGAATTTTCATTCCTTTAACTACTCCAAGTTTTGCCACAAGTTCTTCACCGCTTTGACGCATCGTTTGGGCAATGCGTGTGAAATCACCTTTTTCCCATAATGTTTTGTTTGGATTCATGGTTTATTTTTTAAGGTGTTAAAATATTTCTTATTGAGTGCTGATACTTATATGCTTTATTTAGTGTCTGTCAAAATTCGTACGTTTAAAAGCCTTGCCACCCACGGAACCGCTGTACAGGGTGAAGGTATTTAAAATGTGTTACTGTTGCAAGGGATAGTTGTGTTGTTCGTCGATGAGAAGTTATAATGCCCGGCAGGGATATAGAGCTGAACATTTTAAAGACCGCAAACCCAAACAGCGGTAAAGCAACCGTACTGCAGCCTGTCATAGCGGCAACGCTATGTTGAGGGCCGTTGCGGCATTCAGGGTACTGCTGCTGGGTTACTTTTCGCCAATGTTAGCGGTTAGTTGTTTTCTGTCTACGCAAAAGCTGTTCCCATTGTATGAGAACAGCTTTAATTTTATGTGCAAAATTGTCGTTAAAACCCTCGTCTTTCACCTGTCACTGGCATTCCCGAATAATGCACATGAACGATTCTCCATTTGTTGTCTTCCTTTTTTAAAATTTGAGTTTCTCTTCCTTTGGTTTGTATTGCTTGCCCGTCTGCAAATGTTGCATCATAAACCCAATAAAACTCAACCCATGCAACATTGCCGTAAACATTTATCACTTCGTTGTCGCTTTTTAAATCTCTTGTTTTAAAAACAGTTCTGAACATTCCATAGAAGTTATCTTTTACACCCTTCCAGCCTTTTTCGTGCCCTTTTGGGTGAATAAAGGAAACCTCGGGAACATCTGCCCAAACCCTTGCTCCTAAAAGTGTATCTGCTTTGTTAATTGAAACTTTGTAATCTTCAATGAGCTGCTTAATTTCACCTTCGTCTTTTATTGATTTTTGAGCAAAACAAAAAGAGGATACTAATATTACTAATAGTGAAAGAATGATTTTTTTCATTTTATAGAATTGAAAAGGCAAATTAAAATTTTCCGTTATTGTTTTTCCAACTTTCTTTCGCTGTGATTGGTTCAATCACATCCCAATGCTCGGCAATTTTTCCATTCTCAACTCTAAACAAGTCATAAAATGAAGTGTGTTTGCCTGCCAGATGTCCTTCGCTAACAACTAAAACAAAATTTCCTTCACCTAAAACTTTATGAATAGTGTCATATTTCATTGTAATACCTTGCTTTGCCCACTCACCCAATGCCTTTCCTAATCCTGAAAGCAGGTCTGGAATATTTGGATTGTGTTGAATATAGTTGTCACCGTCAAAATAGCCTGCAAGTTTATCCATCTTGCCGTTTACTAAAATGTCGTCCACAAAATTTCTCACAAGTGTTTTGTTGATTTCTGTTTTGTCGAAGTCTTTGATTTCGGTTGTACCGTCAACCATTGTGTGACCGCTTTGGTTTGGTTTTGCAGTTTCTTGTAAATTGTCCCAATGCTCTACAATTTTACCATCTTCAAAACGGAAGATGTCAAACCCAATTTTTGGTCCAAAGAAATTGTAATCAGTATGAGTGAAAACAAAATCTCCGTCTTGAAAAGAACGAACTGTGTTAACTTTTGCAGAGTTTGGCGGCAATGCTTGTAACAAAGCTCCAAAACCTGCAAGCCCGTCTGCAACACCTAAATTGTGCTGAATGTATTTATTGGGATTAATGTATCCAACAGGCTCTGCTGCTCCTGTTTCAATTGCTTTTAGTAGACTCACTACTTTTTGTTTGTTTTCCATTTTTTCTAATTTTTTTGTTTCGGAAATTGAGTTATTTGTTGTTTTGCAAGCAGATGAACTAACTCCTAAAATTATCGCTGCACTTAATATTATTTTGTTCATTTTGCTTTGTTTTAATTACAATGCAAAAGTGCAACGAAGTATAAAAATGGAAAAGGTAGGAATGTGCCTTTGAATGATACTTTTACGCCAATGTGTTTTGTTCTCTAAATTGAGTTGGTGTAAACTTTGAATGTTTCTTAAAATACTTGATAAAATTAGTTGGCTCATCAAAACCCAAATCATAACCGATTTCTTTAACACTTTCCGTTGTATGGGCTAAAATTCGTTTAGCTTCTAACATTGTTCTGTCGTCGATTATTTCTTTTGGTGTTTTTCCTAAAATTTTTGTGGTAGCCTGGTTAAGGCGTTTTTCGGTAATGGTAATTTCCTTGGCGTAGTAATTTACCTGCTTTTGATTTTTGTAATTTGTTTCTAAAAGGTCTTTAAACAGCATTACAAAATCAAGGTCAGCTCCTTTTTTTATTTCTATAAAATTTTGTTTGCGTTTTTCTCTTTCGGCTTGTAGTAGAAAATTATGTAGCAGGTTTTGTAAAATGTCGGATTGGGAATTGTCTTTGATGCCTTGCAGTTCGTCCCTCATTAATTGTAGCAAGTCGGCAAATAATTCAGATTGCTTCTTTACTTGAATTTGTGAAACTGAAAATAAGTCATTGAACAAAATACTGCTTCGTAAAAACTTTGTGTCGGCTTCTGTCTTACAAAAAAAACTGTCGGTAAATAAAATAGCTTTTCCTCCAAATTTACTTTTATCGTCAAAACACTGAACCGTGTCCTTGTTTAGAAATAATAATGTGCTGGGTTTAATTTTTATCGGATTGAAGTCAACCAAATGTGTCGGGCTACCTTGTTGAAACCAAATGATGTGATAAAAACCTGTCCTATGGGTAGTGGTTAAAGTGTCTTTAAACTCTTTGTATAATTTAGCTATATCCACAATTTCAAACTCTTGCGGAAGCCCTGTCTTGAAGTCGTATTTTTTGATGTCTGTTGTCATTTGCAGGGTGTCGCTATACAATTACCGCTAACGGAACCGGCGTTGCCGCTGTGCAGGGTGAAGGTATTTAAAATGTGTTACTGTTGCAAGGGATAGTTGTGTTGTTCGTCGATGAGAAGTTATAATGCCCGGCAGGGATATAGAGCTGAACATTTTAAAGACCGCAAACC
>JANRKT010000100.1:0-5788 GCA_033763355.1 Chitinophagaceae bacterium
ATAGCCTGCGAGGGGATTGAGCCAGATGAGTTTTTTTGATTTTGCATGAATGAGTTCCATGCTTCTTTCCAGCATTGCTATATTACCCGTATCCCATCCGTCGCTTAAAATAATAACAATGGTTTTTGAATCAAGCAATTGTTTTGAATAGTCATTTACAAAGCTGTTTAACGATTCGCCAATCCTTGTGCCGCCACTCCAGCCCTGGTTTTCAGTTCCAAGCAGTTGCAGTGAATCCTGGTAATTTTTTTGTTTGAGCAATGATGTTATCCTTTGAAGTGAGGTGCTGAATACAAAAGTTTCCATCCTGCTGTACACCTGCTGGAATGCATACATGAACTGGATTAAAAAAGCGGTATATAATTCCATTGATTTGCTTACATCGCATAGCAGCACCAGCTTAACCCGGTTGCGTTTGGGTTTGCGGTGGATGATATCCATGAGTTCACCGCCGCGGCGAAGGTTTTTACGGAGTGTTTTACGTAAATCAGGTAAATCAATATGATGGGAATGTTCATATCGCCTGTTGATTTTAGCCGCCAGACGTTTGGATAAAGCTTTAATGACCTGCGTCAGTTCTTCCACTTCATTTTCAGGTACAGTTGAAAAATCTTTTTTCGATAAACTTTCATGTATGCTGTAAGCAGCTGTTTCTTCCGTTTCGCTATTACGGTTTCCGTGAAGCCATGTTTTAAGTGATTTGAAAGATTTTTCTTTCTGGTGCTCTATTTTATCTTTCCTGTTTTCGTTTTTTACTTTGGCATCTAATGCAGCCTCAAGTTCTTTCCAGTAAGTCGTAAACAGTCCGTCAAATTCATCAAGCTGTTTTTTGTTTTTGCAAAGCACTGCTTTTAACGCCAGCCTGAATGTTATGCTGTTGCTGTAATCAATAAACCGGAGTGCATTTAATGCTGCTGCCTCTTCATCGGCGCCTGCAATAAAACCTTTCTGGCGCAGGAACCTGCAGAACTGCACAATGTTTCCTGATAATGAAGTTTGCCTTTTGATCACAGGCTGTCAAGCTTTGATGTTATACCTGTTTTTTCCATCAGTTCACTCAATGAGAGCTGAACCTGCCTGGTGTCTTTCCAGTCTTTCAATACCACACCAAGGGTTTGTTCAATGATATTTTTGTCCAGGTGATTAATGTGCAATGCAGCGAGGGCTGTGGCCCAGTCAAGGGTTTCGGCGATTCCCGGCGTTTTTTCCAGTTTCATATTGCGGAGTTGTTGCATGAAACGGGTTATTTGTTCTGCAAGTTTTGCATCAATATCCGGCACTTTATTTTTTACGATCATCCATTCTTTTTCAAAATCAGGGTAATCAATATAAAGATAAAGGCATCTTCTGCGCAAAGCTTCGCTCAGTTCCCTTGTTCTGTTACCTGTTAAAATCACCTGCGGGATATATGTGGCTTTGATTGTACCTGTTTCCGGAATGGTAATTTGCCAGTCGCTCAGCACTTCCAGTAAAAAACTTTCAAATTCCTCATCGCTTCTGTCAATTTCATCAATCAGCAGCACTGGTTGTTTATGGTGTGTGATGGCCTGCAGCAGGGGGCGTTTCATTAAAAATGCTTCGCTGAAGATTGTTTTTTCTTTTTCTTCAACCGGTTGCTGGTTATGCTCCGTCATTTTCAGGTGCAGCAACTGGCGCTGGTAATTCCATTCGTACAAAGCATGGGTGGCATCAAGGCCTTCATAACATTGCAAACGTATAAGGTCAGTCTGCAGTGCATTGGCCATTACTTTGGCAATTTCTGTTTTGCCCACACCGGCGGGGCCTTCTACCAGCAAGGGTTTATTAAGCTGAAGGGAAAGGAATACTGACATGGCAACACTGTCATCGGTAATGTAGCCCTGCCCCGCAAGCATTTTTTTAATATCGTTGAGTTGTATGTTGTTGTGATGGGACATTTATCACCTTCTGTTAAATTTTAATGAGTGATATGTATGTATGATGTATTTACGCTCCGAAGGAGCTCCCAGTTTGTAACACTAAAAAAAGATAATGCCGGCCCCGTAGGGGCCTCCTGTAAAATCAATTTATCAATCCATAAAATCAAAAAGATATTTTTCTTCGTAAGGTATGGCAAACCGTTCTAAAAATTCGTGATATTCCTGCCTGAATGTTTTCTTTTTATGATGAGCTTCCTGATTCAGTACATATTTTGCAACTCGGTCAATGTGAGAATGTGAATAGGAGAATACACCATACCCTTCCTGCCATTTAAAATTCCCTTTTACCCATTTTTTATTGTTGATGAATTCGTTGCTCTCCACTTTTATTTCTTTTATGAAATCAGGGATATAAACGGTTGGTTTTGGCCCGACGAAAATATGTGTATGGTCGGGCATGCAATGTACTGCAATCATTTTGGCATTACGGTTTTGCACAAGCCCCGTAATGTATTTGTGCAATTCTTCCTTGTGCTCCCTGGGGATCAATGCCTGCCTGTGCTGTACGGCGAATACAAACTGCAAATAGATCTGGGAAAATGTGTTGGGCATATTGGTGTTGTTTGTTGTAAAAATCTATGATTAGGCGGCTCCTACGGAGCCGGGAAACCGATTGGTAATTTAATCTATAAACAGGTGGCTCCGATGGAGCAATGAAGTTATTTATGTTTGAAATTTTTATGCAAAATCATTTATGCCCCTTTGGGGCGAACTGCTTATAGAATTTAATCAGGAATGTTTGCAGGCTCCGGAGGAGCCTCCTGTTTTAGAATATTCCTCTGCAAAATCAGCATGGTTTGCCGGAGCCAAACAAACAAGGCGGCATTACTACCGCCTTGCACCTGAAACAAATTGTTTATTACATTACAGCTTTCAGGGCCTTCTTTAAATACACTTTAGCAAGGTGCTTCCGGTATTCTGATGATGCAAAATGATCTCCTAAAACATTTACACCCTGTAATGACCCGTTAACCGCTGCATCAATAGTTGCATCATTGATTGCCTGACCGGATACAGCATTCTCTGCATTGACATCCCGGAATGCATTGTCTGATACGCCTGTAAATGCAATATTGGTTCCGCCATTGGCGGAACGCATCACGGCACAACCCACTATAGCGAACCTTGATGCCGGCTGCACAAATTTCTGGTAAGATGTTCTTGTGCCTTCTCCCGGAACCGGTATGCGGATGGCTGTAATGATTTCGCCGTTTTGCACTGCGGTAGAGAAAAGCCCGGTAAAAAAATCAGTTGCTTTAATTCTTCTTTTGCCACCGCTGCCCTGTACTTCAATGGCAGCATCTGCGGCCAGTATTAATGCAGGCCAGTCGGCTGCCGGGTCGGCATGGGCAAGGCTTCCGCCAATAGTTCCATGGTTACGCACCTGCAAATCGCCAATTAATGAAGCGCCTTCTGCAAAAAAGGGAAGTTTGCTTTTAATGAGTTTGTCAGATGCGATATCTGCATGTGTAGCTGCAGCCCCAATTACTATCTCGCCATCTTCTTCTTTAATGCCTTTTAATGCAGCTATGCCTGCTATATCCACCAGTTTGGCCGGGCGGTTTAATCTTAGTTTCATGGCAGGAAGAAGGCTGTGTCCGCCTGCCAGTATTTTACTGTCTACGTTTGACAAAGCGCTGAGTGCTTCGTCAACAGTTTTTGCTTTTTGGTAATCGAATGCAGCTGGTATCATAAAATTAAATGCCCCCATCCCCTAAAGGGGGGTTATATTTTGCGCTGCACTTTTTTTATTTGTACTTTACTTTATGCACAACAGTTGAAGAGTGCGACGCAAGGGACGATGCCATGAAAACCTTCAGCTTGTAAAACAAAAAAATTCACACATCGTGTTAATTAATATTTTAAAAGAACTTTTTAAAACTCCCCGCCTCGGCGGGTTGGGGGTACTAATTCTGCAACGCCCTCCACACCCTTTCAGATGTAAGCGGCATGCGGATATCTTTTACTTTATGCCCGCCGCTCCACAACGCATCAATCACCGCGTTTACTACTGCAGGTGTTGAGCCAATGGTGCCTGCTTCGCCTGCCCCTTTTACACCAAGCGGATTGTGGGGACATGGCGTTACCTGGCTGGCGGTTTCGATCATTGGAAAATCATCTGCACGTGGCATACAGTAATCCATATAAGATGCATTGGTAAGCTGGCCGTTGTCATCGTATTCAGCGCCTTCAAACAAGGCCTGGCCAACACCCTGCACCACGCCGCCATGTATCTGCCCTTCCACAATCATGGGGTTGATTACATTGCCGACATCATCAACAGCAACGAAACGCTTTAAAACAACTTTGCCGGTTTCCTTATCTACTTCTACCACTGCAATATGGCAGCCGAAAGGATAAGTAAAATTGGCGGGGTCGTAAAAACTGCTGAAGTCGAGACCGGGTTCTAAATCTTTTGGATATACATGCGGCACATAAGCTGTCAGGGCCACATCTCCAAAGCCAACTGATTTATCCGTTCCTTTTACAGTGAATTTGCCGTCTGCAAATTCCATATCATCGGCACTGGCTTCTAATTTATGCGCTGCAATTTTCTTTCCTTTCTCAATTATCTTTTCGATACTTTTTATGATGGCAGTTCCTCCCACTGCAAGGCTGCGTGAACCATATGTGCCCATACCAAAGGCAACTGCTTCACTGTCGCCATGTATGATCTCCACATCATCCATTGCAATACCCAATTTATCTGCTACTACCTGTGCGAAAGTAGTTTCATGCCCCTGCCCGTGTGAATGTGATCCGGTATATACGCTTACTTTTCCCGTTGGCTGCACACGTACCTGTCCAACTTCAAACAAACCTGCCCTTGCGCCAAGTGAGCCTACCACTGCAGATGGTGCAATGCCACAGGCTTCAATATAAGTGGAGAAGCCCACACCTAATAGTTTGCCGTTATGTGATGCTTCTTTCTGAGCCTTGCGGAAGTTTTCATAGCCCAGCATCTCCAAACCTTTTTTCAATACGCCTTCATAATTGCCGCTGTCGTATTGCAACGCCACCTGTGTCTGATAACCGGGCTGGTTTACGCCATCAAAAGGAGGAATGAAATTTTTAAAACGCAGTTCTGCCGGATCAATGTTCATTTCATGTGCGGCAAGATCAATTAAACGTTCCAGCAGATAAGTTGCTTCAGGTCTTCCTGCACCGCGGTATGCATCAACAGGTGTTGTATGCGTAAACACAGCCGTTACATCTACATTAATTTTAGGTGTGGTGTATAAACCCTGTAATAAAGTGCCATGCAGATAAGTGGGCACACAACTGCCAAAGGTGGAAAGATAAGCCCCAAGGTTGGCATGTGTTTTTACACGCAAAGCCGTAATCTTTCCATCGCTGTCAAAACCCATTTCCGCTTTTGTTACATGGTCACGGCCATGTGCATCCAGTAAAAAGCTTTCGCTTCTTTCAGCGGTCCATTTTACAGGGCGGCCGATTTGTTTGGTGCACCAGGTCAGCAATGCTTCTTCTGTGTAATGAAATATTTTACTTCCAAAGCCGCCGCCTACGTCAGGGCTCACTACCCTTACCTTATGCTCAGGTAACCCGAGCACAAAGGCGCACATGAGCAGGCGGATGACATGCGGGTTCTGGCTGCTGGTGTACAAAGTATATTTATCATTGATGGGGTCGTAAGAACTGTTATAACAACGCGGCTCAATGGCATTGGGAACGAGGCGCTGGTTTACAAATTCAAGCGTGGTAACATGCGCTGATCTGCTGATGGCTTCATCCACTTCTGCAATGGGATTGCCGAGGGCCCAGTCGTAACAAATGTTATTGGGCGCATCATCATGAACAAGCGGTGCACC
>JANRKT010000101.1:0-14937 GCA_033763355.1 Chitinophagaceae bacterium
GCATAAAACCATTTAAGCGGTTTATAACCCAATTCGGACCATGCAAAGAAAAAATTCTGGTACCGGTCGTTTACTGAGGCTGAATATTGAGACTGTGATGAAAAGAAGAACTTTTTATATTCAAGGTCTGAGTTTAACCCAATTGAATAACCATTCATGTTGCCCATTATTTTACCGGCGATAGGGGTAAAGCTGTAAGAAAAGTTTTCTCCGCCTGAAAAATTTTTGCCAAGATAAATTGAAAAGGTTTGGAGTTCTTCATAATTATAGCGCAGCTCTGCATACCAGTTTTTATTGGTTTGGACATAAACAAGGGGTACATGGGTTAGCGGTTCCTGTTGCTGAATATATGTATAATATTCTGCACCAATCTTTAACTGGGGGCTTGCTGATCCCGGAAACAGCCACAACAACAGTATTGTAAGGGCATGGTTACGCATACTCCTTTTCTTTCTCAACTTCTGTTACCTGCGCTGCGGCAATCCTGCTGAAAATTGAAATTCCTTTTTTGAACGGGCTCCGGTAAAAGATTAATTTTTCAACCGGCTTCCACAATATTACCCAACTGAAAACATTAATGGCGTTAATGATGGATGAGTATGTTCCGTGTTGTTGCTGAATAATAACCGGTAATAAACCCTGGCAGATCATTACTGTCATCATGCTGATGGCGAGGAGAGAGTAGGTCCTTTTTTTGAACCTCCGGAATTCGCCTTCTTTGAGGTTTTTCTTTACTGTAAAATGTCTTCTGATGGCCTGCAGGAGCGGCCCTGCAAGCTGCCTGTCTGATTCGGTATTTACAACAAGTTTAAAGCGGATAGCTGATTTCTTTCTGGCGTCATTAACAGATGCCATAATATATCCTTCAAACTCACAGGAGAGCTGCCGTTTGTACAACGGGGCAGGGTCATGCGTATTAAAATAATAATCTAAGTTCTGCTCATTAATGCTGAGGAATATGCTTATCCTCTTTGCTAATGTTCTGCCTGAAAGTTTCCGGTTCATAGGTATGGGTTTAACAGGATACGTGATTGACTCATGTATGGCAAACCGTAGCGGGTTAAATGTAACTTTCAGCAGGAGGTGATTTACCGGTTAGCTTTTCTGATCTTTCGGGTATTGTTTTAATCCCTGGCTTCATTATCCACTCTGGTTCCCGGGAAAAACGACCGGCAGAACAGCGATGATATGCAGTAAGTGTTTAAACTTAGCCGGGTAAGTAGAAATTCCTTATTGGAACCAGCAGGCAGTTGTAGTTGGCATAAGTTTCTTTTAAAGGTTTCTTTTTGCTGCATGTAACGGTTATCAGGAATGAATGGGGATTATCTGGCTACAAAGGAATAAACAACAAGCTGCGTATTCACAGGTTGAATATTATAATACATATCTTAAATTGTATAATGATTTTGTTTAATGGTTTTTATAGCGTGGGGATTGGTTATAATTTTTTTCCATTTTATAGAAGATCATTTTATCTGCAGATCAGGCAAGCATTGCACCTTCTGAAAGCTGATCCAGCACCTGCAGCCAGCGGTGAGGGTTCAGTTCCTGCTGCGCCAATGCCATCAGTGAACGGAAAGCGTCGTCAGGCGCATTGTTTTTTACTTCTTTCAGCCAGTTTATAATTTCTGTATTGCTCAGCCCCCTTATAATCCATTTACTGTAAAGCGCCAGTGGTTCAGCGGGCATGCTGCACACAATCTGATGGGTGATATTTTTCGTTTGTTCATCTGTATAATACCGCCACAATGCCTTATTGATTAAAGTTTCTTCCTTTGCCATGTGCCTCAGGTTAAAATTCATGAAATCAATAAACGAGTTGTTTAATTCTTTGCCTGTTTCTTTTTTGTCACCGGAAGCAACTGTATGGAAGAAAACTGTAATTAATCCCCTTAACCGCTGCCCGAGTTGATGATCTTCCTCATGCTCCTGTTCAAATGCTTTTAACAAAGCAGCGTCGTATTTTTCTACAGCAGAAAAAATGAGGCTGTCCTCGGTGTAAGCGTGTTTATCAAAAAGTTCCAGTACCACTTCCAGTTGTGTAATTACGGGTTCAGCTTCTTCCGTATCTGCAAAGTCAGTTTGCTGTATCAAAAGTGCGGTTTCATAAAGCATGGCCCGCAAACCTTTATGAACCTGGTAAAAAATATTGTAGCGTTGCATAATAAAAGTTTTATTGTTATTAATAAATACCTGTGTGAAAATAGCATGACGTATTGCACAAGGAAAGCAGCGGATGTATGAAATGCGGCAGTGGCAGGATGAAATGAAGTTTTGTTTTTTTGCTGCTCAATTAAAACCCCGTGCCTTACGCGGCCCGGGGTTGTTGTTTATTCAGCTACGGCCCTGCGGGACCGTTAGCGATTGTTATGATGCCTGTCTTAAAACAAATCCTTCCAGTATAATATTTGTTGTACCTCCTGTTTTTGCAATACGCATCCTTGTGGGATAGTAGCCTGTTTTTTGAAATTTTGCTGGTTGGGGTATAGCCCTTTCAAAATTTGTTGTATTCTTTAAAAAATCCCTTGTTATCATTGGTTCAATAAAAGTCAGTTTGCTGTCATATGAACCATAAATAAGGGTTTGTGTGAAAGGCTGACCGTTTAATTCAGGTGAAGTAACATCTACATAATGTTTGCCCATAGTTGGTACGGGATCAACTCCGATGTGATTTGCGGGTAAGTAATCAGCAGCAAGGCTTGCATCAAGCTTTGCAGGATCAACATGTGTTTCCCTTTCTCCGGAGCTAACCAGGTAATAATGAAAATCGAAGTGGGGCTTGTTGTAAATGCCAGCCGGTGGATGGCCATCGGGGTTCCAGTTAAGCCATACATGCTTAAATAATGTTGCATCAGCCTTTTGATGAAACCTCAGCACAACATTGTTATGATGGTCATGCCCGCCGGCACCACCATCGCCTGGGTTTACGCTGTTCATTGCTGCGTCATCAATACTGATGGCCACACGTTCGGGTTTTCCTTCTTTGTCAAGTTCAACCCATGTCCATGCTTTGCCCTCGTACAATTCTGCTTCCGGGCCTTTAAAAATTCCGTTTTTGTCGTTGTCTTTTTTGCAGGAAGTAAAGAATGTTCCTGCTGCCAATGCCATGATAAGAAACTTTTTCATTGCTTAAAAGGTTTAATGATTAATGGTTTATTTTTAATTACGCTGGCAAAGATGTAGTTATTAATGGCCTTTGTAAACAGGCTGCTGCATGAGTTGCTGAAAGAAATGTATGAATTGAAAGCGGGTATGGTAAAGCAATTGTCCCCGGAAATTATCTCTTTGTTTTTTGTTATCAGGTTTGTGTAGTATCAGAACAGGAGATCAAAGGAACTGCCGCTTTTTTGCAAGAGCAACAGCTTTGATCAGGCATAGCATTACTATTTTTAGTTCCTGTTTCCGGAATTTTTTTCCGGTATATGGAAAAAACATTGTTTTGGTTTTTTTCAAATACCTGCAGTTCATGCAATTATTAATTGGCACAGTGATGGAGGATTGGGTACAAAGCTTTTTATATGGAAAGTAAATACGGCATGAAAATTTTTCTTGCTGACAACGATCTCTTCAGCCTGAATATATACCAGCAGCAACTCAATAATCTTGGATATGCTGATGTATCGAAGTTCAACAACAGCAAAGATTGCCTGGACAACCTGTCTCAAAATCCTGATGTCATCTTTCTTGCTTACCGCATGGATTCCGGAAATGAGGCAGAACTACTGAAAAAGATCAAGCGTTTCAGCCCTGATATTTATGTTGTATTTACTGCTGCCCCTGAGGATATTGAAATGGTTACCTGTGCTTTAAAGTACGGGGCATTTGATTATGTGGAAAAGAAGGATCATGAACTTACAGGCATTGGAAAGATACTTTCCCGTATTTATGAAATAGGCGAACTGCTTAAAAATGCACAACCCGGATTTATAAAAAAAATTCAGGGTTAGGATAAGCGCTAATACTTAAAAACCGCTGTTACAATTGCTCCGCTAATACCTGCCATCTATTTGCTGTAGGGGCTTACACTTAGTCAGTACAAATTCAGGAATTTTCTATAATGAGGAATATGCAAAGGCGTTATTAGCACTTTGTATATATGTACAATGAGCAATTACAATATTTTTATTGTTGAAGATGATACCTGGTATGGTGAACTGTTAGAGTATCATCTTTCCCTGAACCCCGATTACCATATTACCCGGTTCACAACCGGCACGGATTTTTTAAAGCAACTGCACAAAAAGCCGCATCTTATTACCATCGATTATTCCCTGCCCGATACCAACGGGCTTGAATTGTATAAGAATATTATATCCACGCACCCGGATATTCCTGTTATTGTTATAAGTGGCCAGGAAGATGTGAACACTGCAGTTGAGTTACTGAAAATGGGGGTAAACGATTATCTGGTAAAAGGGGATAACACAAAAGAACTGTTGTGGAATGCAGTAATACGGATAAGGGAAAACCAGTGCCTGAAAAAAGAGGTAGAAAACCTCAGGGAAGAGCTGGGGTACAGATATGAATTTGAAAAGATCATCAGAGGGTCATCTCCTGCCATAAAAAAAGTATTTGGCGTAATGGAGAAGGCGGCAAGAACAAATATAAATGTATCCGTATCCGGTGAAACAGGAACGGGTAAGGAATTGGTGGCAAAAGCAATACACTATAATTCTGAAAGAAAAAAAGGGCCGTTTGTGGCGGTAAATATGGCGGCCATCCCGGCTGAATTACTGGAGAGTGAATTATTTGGCCACGAAAAAGGGGCATACACGGGGGCAGTATCACGAAAGACGGGAAAGTTTGAAGAAGCCAATAAAGGTACATTGTTTCTTGATGAGATTGCAGAACTTGATATGGGCCTGCAAAGCAAACTGCTTCGTGTATTGCAGGAACGTGAACTGGTACGTGTTGGCGGTAATGAGAAAATTAAATTAGATGTACGCCTGATTGTAGCTACTCACAGAAACCTTGCGGAAGAAGTAGGCAAGGGGACTTTCCGTGAAGACCTTTATTACCGTGTTATGGGTTTGCCTGTTGAGCTGCCGCCATTGAGGGAAAGGGGCAATGATATTTTGCTGCTTGCAAAATCTTTCCTTGATGATTTCTGCAAAGAAAACAAACTGGCTGTTCAGTCCATGAGCGCTGAAGCAAAAGAAAAACTGATGAAATACAATTACCCGGGTAATGTAAGGGAATTAAAAGCCATGATAGACCTGGCTGCTGTAATGAGCGATGGCAGGGAGATTAAACCGGATGATATCAGCTTAACATCAGCAAAAGCGAATGATTTTTTTATGACGGAGGAAAAAACACTGAAGGATTATAATATTCTTATTATACGCCACTTCCTGAAAAAATACAATAACAATGTATTGCGGGTGGCAGACCGCCTTGATATTGGCAAATCCACTATTTATAAAATGATTCAGCAACAGGAAATTCACATTTAAAATCAATATATCATGAAAACCGCATTGTTTACTTACTGTGATAAAATATTAAGCCGTCATCCTGACAGCCGGGCCGTGAATGAAAAGAAAGTTCAGCTTGTATTATGTTTTGGTGCCAAATCAATTTTTCAAAGCGAAAATGTATTTCAGTTACTCAAAGACAGGTTCCCTTCGGCAACGATAGCTACCTGTACCACTTCCGGGGAAATATATCATACAGCAGTAATGGACGACACCCTTTCCATTACCGCAGTTGAATTTGATTCAACCGCTATACGGTCGCATGAAGTGGCAATCGGGGATTTTACTGACAGCTATGAAGCAGGAAAGGCTTTGATTAATAAGTTTGACCAGAATGATCTTTCTTATGTGCTTGTATTGTCAGACGGCAGTAAAGTTAACGGCAGTGAGCTGGTAAGGGGCATGAATGAAATTGCACAGCAGAAATTTCTCGTTACCGGAGGGCTTGCAGGTGACGGAAGCAATTTCCAGTCCACACTGGTGGGCATCAACAATACGCCCAAAGAGGGGTTAATTGCCGGTATAGGTTTTTATGGAAAGAACCTGCAGGTAAAACACGGGTCGAAAGGGGGATGGGAAATGTTTGGGTTAGAAAAAACAGTAACCAGGTCCAGCAGCAATGTATTATTCGAAATGGATAATAAAAATGCGCTGGAAATGTATAAACAATATCTCGGGCCCGAAGCGGATTCATTACCCGGGTCGGCATTGCTGTTTCCGCTTGCCGTAAAACTGCCAGGTGTTAGTGAACCCATTGTCAGGACCATTTTATCAATTGATGATGCAACGGGCAGTATGACATTTGCCGGCGACATTCCGGTGGGGTCAAAAGTGCGGTTTATGAAAGCCAACTTTGATAAACTTACTAATGCTGCCTCCGGCGCTGCTGCACAAACACAGGTAAACGGAGATGAAGCGCCCGGCCTTGCCTTGCTTATCAGTTGTGTAGGCAGAAAGCTTATCCTGCAGTCGAGGATTGATGAGGAAGTAGAAGCGGTGAATGAGATTTTCGGTAATAAAACACTTCTTACAGGTTTTTATTCATACGGAGAAATATCGCCGCTGGTGGCGGGCAATGGCTGTCAGCTTCATAATCAAACGATGACCATAACTACTTTTCATGAAACTGAACAAGCTGCTTGACAGGCAACTCAGAAAATTTTTTCCCGAAGAGAAGTACAACGAAGAAACGTTTAAACAGTTCATAGAAGCTGTTAATGATTCTTATAATGCTTATGAACGTGACCATGAGCTGGCCAACAGGGCATTCAGAATAAGTGAAAATGAGTATATGCAGATCAATGAACAGCTGACAGGTGAGATTGAACTTAAAAAGGCATCCATTGATAAACTGAAAGAGGTAATCACGGAAATTGGCGAAGGTTCGTTTAACGAGGAGGGTGATGAACTGCTGGGCATAGCCACTTACCTTAAATTACAGATAGGGAAAAGAAAAAAAGCAGAAGAAGACCTCCGGCGTTTATCCATGGTAGCCAGCCTTAACAGCAACGGGGTATTGTTTACTGATGCAACGGGAAATATTACATGGGTCAACGACGGCTTTTCTGAATTAACCGGCTATACATCACGGGAAGCAAACGGAAGGACACCGGTAGAGATACTGCATGGTGAGAAAACAGACAGGGGCACAGTACAGGAAATGGTTGATCTTTTTTTTAAAGGGAAAAGTTTTGATGTGGAACTGGTTTGCTACAAAAAAGATGGTTCTTCATTCTGGGGAAGGGCTGCAGGTCAGCCGGTTTTTGATGAAGACGGAAAAGCTGTTCAGTTTTTTGCAGTGATAGAGGATATTACAAGTGAAAAGATGGCGCAGGAACGGCTGAAAGTGAACGAGGAAAAATACAGGAACATCATTGCCAATATGAACCTGGGCTTGCTGGAAATAGACCTTAATGAAACCATTCAGTATGCCAATAACAGTTTTTGCGAAATGTCTGGCTTTGACCTTGATGAAATAATTGGCAGGAAAGCAGCTGGTTTATTTATTAAAGGCGAAAGTATTGAGAGGGCTGAGACTAAGAATGACCTGCGGAAAAAAAGGTATTCTGACGTATATGAAATAGCAGTGAAAAACAAAAGAGGTGAATTAAAGTGGTGGCTGATAAGCACAGCACCGCGTTATAACGACCATGGCAACCTGGTTGGTTCCATCGGCATCCATCTTGATATAACAGATCAAAAGAAACTGGAAATAGATCTTTCCGAAGCAAGGGAAGCAGCGGAACAGTCTGCAAAAGCAAAAGAGTTGTTCCTGGCTAACATGAGCCATGAGATAAGAACACCCATGAATGCGATACTTGGAATGGGGCGGCAGCTGCAAAAAACCGAGCTGAATGAAAACCAGCATTTCTTTCTTGATACCATTAATAAAGCAGCGGAGCACCTGCTGGTAGTGATCAATGACATCTTAGACATATCAAAGATTGAAGCAGGAAAATTGAACCTCGAAAGTATCGGCTTCAGGCCCGAACAGGCGATAAGCCATTGTGTGCAGGTTATGTCGCATAAGGCGGAGGAAAAAGGTTTGCGTTTGCACAAAGAGATAAGTGAAGGCATAAGCCCAGTGCTGATAGGCGACCCGTACAGGCTAAACCAGGTATTGCTCAATCTTATAAGTAATGCCGTTAAATTTACTGAAAAGGGAAGCATTACGGTAAGCTGTTATCTTCTCAGGTCGTCGCAGAACAGGCAAACCATCTGCATGGAGGTAAAAGATACGGGGATAGGTATGGATGAAGAGTTTAGTTCAAGGCTTTTTCAAAAATTTACGCAGGAAGAAAAAAGTACTGCCCGCAAATATGGAGGTACAGGCCTCGGTATGTCCATCAGTAAACAATTGGTAGAGTTAATGGGGGGCACTATAAACGTAAAAAGTAAAAAGGGTGTGGGCACTGAAATATTGCTCACTATACCCTTTGTAACAGGCAGCAAGGCTGATTTGCCGGAAGACAACAGGGAGGTATCAGACAGCGCTGTATTAAAAGATAAAAAGATTTTGCTGGTTGAAGATAACGTAATGAACAGGCTGGTAGCCAAAACCGTATTAAAACAATATGAGGTTATTATCACTGAAGCGGTTAACGGTGAGGAAGCGGTTAATGCATTGCGGCAGTCATCCTATGATATAGTGCTGATGGATGTGCAGATGCCGGTAATGGACGGGCTGGAAGCAACCCGCATTATACGTAAAGATATAAATGAAGATATACCCATCATTGCCCTTACAGCCAATGCCATCAAGGGCGAAAGCGACCGCTGCATTGAAGCGGGGATGAATGACTTTGTATCAAAACCATTTGAAGAAAAAGACCTGGTGTATGCAATGGCAAAATGGATAAATTATACCCATGATTTAAAAACCGGAAATATGAATAACAACACTGAAAAAAAACAGCCTTTGTATGACCTTTCTAAACTTGAAAAGATAGGTAATGGCGACAAGGTATTTGTGAGCGAAATGGTGAAACTGTTTAAAGACCAGGTGCCGGCTGATGTTAACCAGATCAAAGCCGCTTATTCACGTAATGATTTTACAGCAATTAATGCCATTGCACACAGGATAAAACCAGCTATTGATAACATGGGCATCGTTTCCCTTCACCAGGAAATAAGAAAGATAGAGGCTGTTGCACTGCAGGAACCACACTCACCCGAACTTGCCGAACTGATAAAAGAACTTGATGCGGTAATTTCTCTGGTGGTTGAAGAGCTGGGTTAACATAAATATTGAATTTAACCGGCACACGCCTGCCTCCCGGTGTTTTGTTTTGCAAAACAATTCATACATTATAATCCGCAGTTCAGCCTGTATTATTCCGGTTCATACGGGCAAATTCCCGATTTATACTGTCATTGGTTAAATTTGGCTAACCAAGAACCATCGTATTGCGGAAATCATTTATAGTTGTTGTATTTGCCCTGTTCCTTTCCAGGCATCTCAGCGGCCAGGAGGGCTTGCAGTTTTCTTTTGCACATTACGGTACCTCATCAGGCCTTTTATCCAACCAGGTTAATACAGTAGTACAGGATGAACAGGGCTATATATGGACAGGTACCACCGACGGGCTTCAGCGTTTTGATGGTATCCGTTACAAAACATTCAGGAGTAAACCCGGCGATTCCCTCTCACTTCCTACCAACCTCATCTGGCAACTGCTGATTGATAAAAAGAAAAACATGTGGGTGCTTACAACAGAGGGAAAACTTGGCATATTCGATACAAAGAATTTTACTTTCAGGAAAGTCGCTGTAAAAACAAGAAAAGCAAAATCCATCCAGGTGCCATTAAAAAAACTGATTGAGGATGAGGACGGTAATATCTTTTTTCTGCTGCAGGGCCATGAAGCAGTTACCTGGAATGAAAAGAAAAACGAATTTTCCTTTGAGCATAATTTTATTAAGCAAAAAGAAGAATGGGGCATTGCTGATATTGTACAGCAGCCCGGAACAAAAAAATACTGGATAGCTATACAGGGAGGGGGCCTCGCTGTTTACAACAGGGAAACAGGCAACTTAAGCTATGCAGGGAGCAATGCGGAGCATGAAAAAGCAATAGAAAAGTATGAGGGCAGGGCCAATCCCTATGCACTGATGTTTGATAAAAAAGGCCGCCTGTGGTTCCAGAGCTGGTGGGCAGGTATGCCCTATGCTTATTGCTATGATGTAAAGAAAGATGAAGCTGTGCTGGACAACTTTGAATTTCATACATATGTGAAAGGTTATTATGAAACACATGGTTTTTACGAACAAAAAGATGGCACCATCTGGATAAGAGGGCTGAAAATATTTGCAAGGTATAATGAGAAAGATAAAAAGTTTGAGCAGGTACATAACGGATACCTTAATGAACGCAGTATTGTATTTGAAATGGTTCATACCCTGCACGAAGACAGGGAGGGAAACATGTGGGTTGCAACCGCGGACAATGGTTTATACAGGTTTCACCCTTCTGCACAATTTTTTACAAATATTGCGCATATCAACAGGGTTAGCGGTATTGCGGGCAGCGGCGGGGTAATGTCGTTTGCATGGACCCGCTGGGGCACGATACTGACTGGCACATGGGGTGATGGTATTTATCATTATAACAGGAACCTGGAGTTAATTCCTATTGGTATAAAAGGTATTGATGGAAAATCAAACCCATCCGTGTGGGGAATGTGGCCTTCTGCTGACAGTAATAAAATCTGGTTATCTGCTCAACCGGGCATTGGTATTATTGACCAGGAAAAAAAGTCTGCCCGTTTTTATAATCCCCCGCTTTTAAAAAACCGTACAGTAAGGCAGGTGGCAGAAGATAAATACGGCAACCTCTGGCTTGGTATGCAGGGTATAGGCCTTTACAAATGGACTGCATCAAAAGGCGGGGAAAATTTTGATGAAGGCATATCGCAGATCAGTGCAGTTCCATCCATGCAGGTAAACAAAATAATGATTGACAGCAAAGGACTGGTTTGGGTGGGCGTGGCGGCGGCCGGGGCTTATGTTATTGATCCTTCAACAGACAGCGTGGTAATGCATTTTCACGACAGTGCAACGGACGGGCAGCAACTTCCTGAAGAAGGGGGTGTATCATCAATACTGGAATATGATGACAGCACAATAGTGATAACCACTTCCACAAGGATTTCAGTTTACAACAGGTTGCTGAATAAAATAACTGTAATCAATACCCCTGAGGTTATGCCCGGCTTTATTGCTTCAATGGAAAAAGATAAAAACGGTTATTTATGGATTGCTACAACAAGCGGCCTGCAAAGGGTGAGTATAAAAAACAAAATCTTTGTGCGCTTCAACAGGGAAGATGGCATTGACAATGACAATTTTGTTCTCTCGTCGTCAATTGTATTGCCCGACGGGAGAATGTTGTTTGGCAACAATAACCAGTTTGTCTGTTTCAATCCTTATTCGGTTAAAGTAAGTACAGATTTTCCCGCAGTAACCATTACTGATTTTAAAGTAATGAACAGGCCGCTGCTGGTTGATTCATTGCAGCAGCTAAAAGAAATTGAGCTTGCTTATAACCAGAACTCCCTTGCTATTGAGTTTTCATCTCTCACCTACAACAGCGCTTTTCTTATAAGGTACAAACTTGATAAACTGGATAAAGAATGGAAACAGGCAGATAAGACCAACCAGGCCATCTATTCCTACCTGCCGCCGGGCAACTACACTTTTTTAATTCATACAATTGATGCGGAAGGCCATGCCGGTAAGAATATAACAAAACTCCTTATCCGTATAACCCCTCCTTTCTGGAAGAGCTGGTGGTTTTACAGTTTGCTGGCGCTGGGAGCGGCTTCTTTGCTTTTCTGGCTCGACAGGGAAAGAATGAAGAGGAAAGAGGCATTTCAGAAAATGAGAAGCGACATTGCAGGAAACCTTCACGAAGAAATCAATACTGCACTCAGCAACATTAATATATTAAGTGAAATGGCTAAACTGAAAGCAGAAAAAGACCCGCAGAAATCAAAAGAATACATCGAGCAGATCCACAGCCGCAGCCACAACATGATTATTGCAATGGATGATATGCTGTGGAGCATTAACCCCGCCAATGATAACATGCAAAAAACAGTTGAACGCATTGAAGAGTACATTGATGCTTTGAGAAACCGCTATGGGGTGAACATTGAAATGCTGGTGGACGAAAATGTGAAAGAGCTCGAGCTGAACATGAAACTGAGGCATGAAGCATTTACTTTATTTAAAGAAGGCATAAAAAATCTTGTAAGCTGCGGAACAAAAAACTGCCAGATACATATAGGTTCAGGAAAAGGAAAACTTTTGTTTACCATGCAATACGATAACGAAGGCTGCGATATGCAGCAGGTGCACAACCTATTTCACCGGCAGGATATGGAAAAAAGACTTGCCGCCATACATGCAAGGTCTGATGTGCAGGTGCACAAAAGCAGCTCAGTATTTTTAATGCAGGTGCCGGTGAAATAAAAAACAAAATTCCCTGTTCATATAACAACATGAACCTGGAATTTTGCTTTGAAACTTACACTATTAATAATGGCTTAAGAAGCTGTATTGTAAACAAACCCTTCGAGGATTACATTAACCACTCCTTTTGATTTTGTAATACGCATTTTTGTGGGATAATAACCTGGCTTTTGAAATTTTGCCGGCTGCGGAAGGCTTCTTTCAAAACTGGCTGTGGTTTTTAAGAAATCCAGCGTAATCATGGGTTCTAAAAATGCCAGCCTGCTGTCATAAGAACCATAAATATAAGTTTGGGTAAATGGCGTGCCGCTTAATTCTGGTGCTTTAAGATCAACATAGTGTTTTCCCATTGCCTGCATGGGATGTACGCCGAGGTGATTAGCGGGCACATAATCTGCCGGAAGTGAAGCATCCAGTTTAACGGTATCAGTAAATGTTTCTCTTTCCTCAACATCTACCAGGTAGAAATGCACATCAAAATGCGGTTTGGTATAAACACCTTGCGGTTCGTGGCCGTCGGGGTTCCAGTTCAGCCATACATGTTTAAAGGGAAGCCCGCTAGCTTTGGGATGAAAGTTTAGTACAATGTTATTGCCATCGTTGTGCTGATGATGGCCTGAAGCTGTTCCGTTTCCGATTTTTACTGAGTTCAATGCATCTTCATTAATGCTGATGGCGGTACGAACAGGGTTGCCTTCTTTGTCCAGTTCAACCCATGTCCATGCCTTGCCCCGGTACACACTTGTTTCCGGGCCTTTGAAAATGCCGGCCTTTTTTTTACCAGCTTCTTTTTTAAAAGAAGCAAACAGCACCATTGCTGCTGAAAGAATAAGAATTACTTTTTTCATTGTTAAAGGTTTAATGATTAATGTTTAACAGCACAAAGATGATGTGTGTGCAGCCAGCTGAAAAGGAGGTATTGCTTCAATTGATGAATCGGACGTATGAAATGGAGCTATTCAGGCATTTAGGATATTTTGAAGTGTTGGCCGGGGACCTTCCTACCTACCGGACAGGCAGGCGCCGGCACTTGCAGCAGCTTCAATTGATGATTGAATGTATGAAGCAGAGTTGTTCAGTAAAACAAAAAACCGGCAACAATCAGTTACCGGTTTTTCATCGTAATAATGCAACACCCCATTACTTTCCCATCCATTTTTTGAAATCCGTTACTTTCTCACGGCTTACCAGCGCTTCTTTATCAACAGCGGGTTTTAGCCCGAGAATAAGCCGGTTGCCGAAATAGTCGTCAATTTTGTCAATGCTGTTTACTGATACGTAGAATGAACGGCTGATGCGGAAATATTTTTCTGGGTCAAGCATTTCCTCCAGTTCATCCATGGTATAATCCACAACGAATTTTTTGTTATCTGTTGTTTTAAAAAAATTAAGGCGGCCATCGCTGTAGAAGTAAGCTATTTCATCAATTTCAACAGATACCAGTTTCTGGGCATGTTTTACGAGGAAACGTTTGCGGTATTCTTTGGGCTGCAGTTTTTGCTGCAGTTCTTTTACAAGGCTGTCAATATTTAGCCCGCCGGTCTTCGTTTCAGGGTTAAGTTTCTGAAACTTGTTCAGCGCTGCCTGCAATTCTTCCTTTTGCACAGGCTTAAGCAGGTAATCAACGCTGTTTACTTTAAATGCCTTCAGTGCATACTCGTCGTACGAGGTGGTAAAAATAACCGGGCTTTTAACTTCTGTAAGGTTGAATATTTCAAAGCTCTGCCCGTCTGCCAGTTCAATATCCATTAACACAAGATCGGGTTGAGGGTTATCCTGCAGCCATTCCACAGTGCTTTTAATGCTGTCTGTTACGCCAACAACTTCCGCTGATGCATCTACTCCTGCCAGGGTTTTCTGCAGTTTTTTTACTGCCAGTTCTTCGTCTTCAACAATTAAGATTTTCATGTCAAACGGTTTTAATTTCTTTTGAATTTAATTGCCTGTTTTCAGGTGAGTTGTTCCAGATCAGCGGTAATACCACGGTAAAATTTTTTTCGTCTTCCATCACCTGGAAGCCATCCTGCTTCAGCAAACTGTATTTGGCTTTAATATTTTCAAGGCCTACCTTATTACTCGGGGCTTTTATGGTGCGCCGCTGAAGGTTATTGTTTACCACCATTTTATTGCCGGCAGTGGTAAAAATATCTATCACAAGGGGCTTGTTTTTTGAAAGGGCATTGTGCTTAACCACGTTTTCAACCAGCAATTGCAGGGAAAGCGATGGCAGCAGGTAAGGTTCATATCGTTTGTCAATCTCTATATTTACCTGTACTGCTTCACCATGGCGTGTTTGCAGCAGCTGGTAATAAGAGCGGATGAACCTGATCTCATTCTCCACTGTGCTAAGCCCGTCTTCATTATTGCGCAACAGGTAGCGGTAAACTTTGCTCAGTTCGTTTAAAAACTTTTCGGCTTTTTTCCTGTCTTCTGATATCAGCGAAGAAAGGGTGTTAAAGCAGTTGAAAAGAAAATGCGGGTTTACCTGGCT
>JANRKT010000102.1:0-19846 GCA_033763355.1 Chitinophagaceae bacterium
CCGCATCATGGCATCGGTTTGCAGGTAGTTAATTACAAAACAGGTTATATCAACCGTTTTTATTCTGCTGCAACTTATGCTTATCATATTGGCATAAATGAAAGCACCAATCTTGCAGCGGGTTTCGGCGCCGGGTTTTCAGGTACAAATATTGACAGGAGCAAGATTGAACTGGCCAATCCCATTGACCCGGCAATTGGCAACGGTACCAGCGAAGTAAGGCGCATCACGCCTGAGCTCAATGCAGGGATATGGTTATATTCACGTGATTATTTTGTTGGATTATCAGCCCAGCAGATCATACCTTCAAAAGTTAGTTTAACCAACCAGCAATACCAGAACTCATCACTGGTTCCGCATTTGTTTGCAACCGCCGGTTACCGTTTTTTTATTAACGAGGATGTTACCGCTTTGCCTTCGGTTATGGCAAGATATATTTCGTCCATGCCTTTGTACGTTGACATGAACATGAAGTTGCAGTACCGCGACAGGATATGGCTGGGTGGCAGTGTAAGGCTGAAAGAAGGTTTTGCAGGCATGGCAGGAGTAAATATCTCACAGACTTTTAACGTAAGTTACTCCTACGATTTCAACAACGCCAGTTACCTCCTGCAATCCATGCAAAGGGGGACGCATGAAATTGTATTCGGCTTTCTTCTCAATAACGGCTATGGCGATATGTGCCCGAGGAATGTGTGGTAGGCAAAATACAGCAGCGCCGGAAGAACGGGATAAATTTAAGATCACTACACAGTATCGGGTGCTTTTGTGGACTTCTCCCGATTTTTCTTAGTTTTGCTATTCATGCAAAGATGGATGCAGACAATATTGCTATTGGTTGCCGTTACTACTGTAATCGGTCACAGCATCTTTCCGCATATACATCATAACGAAGAAACGCCTATATTACATGGACAGCATGATGAGTCCACACCGGGGAAACATCATCATGATGAAAACAGTAATGACAACCGCCACGTCGTTTTATCTTTTGCTCAAATGGAAGACAGCTATATTCCTGCAAATAGGCTGATTAAAAACTTTGGGCTCCCTGTTGAGTTTATTCCCTTTCTCACTGCAATTATTTGTACTGATAATTTCCCCATTGATACAAAAACTCATTTCGGCTGGTATAAAGAATACCCGCCGCCGGATAATCCGATCCGTATTCTATCTTTCAGAGGACCTCCTTCTGCATAATTCACTTCATCGCTGAATGATTTTATCATTTGGCTTTTCTCCTTATACAAATTTTTGAGATCAGGTGTGATTAATTATATTACTAATTTAGCAATTATAAAATACTGCTTTGCCGGAAATGCCCCCATATACTGAGCGGGAAATGCTCCGCATGTTAGCTGACGGTGATGAAGCAGCCTTTGAACAATTCTATAACACATACTGGAACAATATCTATTCCATTGCACTTGCCTATATGAAGTCACCGCAGCTTGCACAGGATATTGTTCAGGATGTTTTTCTTAGAGTATGGGATAACCGGGTAAAATTTGCTTCAATTAATGACCCGGCCGCCTTTATTTATATTATGGGCCGAAATACGGTTATCAATGCACTCAAGAAAAAGATGAGCCTTGCTGGCCTGGAGAAAACACAACATTATATACCTGATGATTTCATGTTGCCTAATCAAAACATTGAACTCAAACAACTACAGGAACGGATTGAATCAATTGTAAGCCAGCTTCCCCCTCAGCAAATACTTGTAATAAAACTAAGCAGGGAAGAAGGTCTCAGTCACAAAGAAATTGCCGACCGGCTTGGTATTGAAAAAACCACTGTTAAAAATCACATTGTCCGTGCTTTAAATACAATCCGCAACCGGTTATCATTTAAAGAAAATCTCCTGGTTATCTGGTGTTTGTTAGCCCAATGGTTTACGGGGAATTAGCGACAGCATAACTTTTTTTTCATTTGCACTGTACCTGTTTTTCTTCTTTTTTGTCTTTAATAAGACAATTCATTTTTTCAGTGACTTATTAATCCCTTTTATGCAGGAAGAATTATTTCGGCAATTACTTGAAAAGTATATTACAAACTCCATCACGGCGACAGAACGCCAGCAGTTTTATTATCTTTTGAAAAAACCAGCTTTTCAGCAATTATTGCAGGAAAAAATTGACACTGAACTCATAACAGGCGGGTTTAACAATGAAGAAGATGTAAATCTCAGGGAACTTATTTTTGAGCGCATACAGCAGAAAAAAAATAAGCCAGAAATACCAGTCAGGCAAATGTTTTCATGGAAGCGATTCGCTGTTGCAGCTTCAATATTGATCATGCTTGGTTTTGGCTACTATCAGTTCATATATCATAAACAGGTGAATGACGGCCTGACAATATCTGAGAACCCGCCAATAGATGCCAAGCCCGGCAACTATAAAGCTAAGCTGACACTGGTAGATGGCAGTACAATTATTTTAGATAGCGCAGCCGTAGGGAAACTGGCAAAACAGGGAAATACCTTTGTTATCCATAAAAACGGCCAGCTTATGTATGATGCAAGTGAACAGGATAGAAATGTGATGTATAATACAGTAAGTACTTCCAATGGAGAAACCTTTTCACTGAAGATGGCTGATGGCAGTACTGTTTTCCTTAATTCAGCTTCTTCAGTTAATTTCCCTGTATCGTTTCCTGGTGCTGAAAGAAGAGTAGAGATTACCGGTGAAGTTTATTTTAGCGTTGCAAAGAATGCGAATCAGCCATTTATTGTATCTGTCAACGGAATGGAAGTGCAGGCTCTTGGAACCGAATTCAACATCAATGCATACATTGATGAAGCAACGATGAAAACTACATTGGTGGAGGGATCAGTAAAAGTATCCTCCCCCGCTAATCAGCAGTCCGTAATTATCAAACCCGGACAGCAAACCCATTCAAATGGAAAAAACTTGTCTGTGATTAATGATGTGAACATAGATGAAGTAATCGCTTGGAAAGAAGGACTTTTTCATTTAGAAAGTACTGACTTGAAAATGCTGCTCAGACAATTTGCCCGCTGGTATGATGTGGAGATAGTTTATGAAGGAGAAATGCCTCAGGATAAATTTTTTGTAATAGTAAGCCGAAAAAGCAGCTTGTCTTCAGTGCTAAAGATGCTAAAGGCCCATGAAATTAATTTTCGTATCGAAGGAAAAAAACTATTCGTTCAACCCAGGTAGAAAACTATAAACAAAACCGCCCCGTGAATCAGACGGAGCGGCAGCGTTCAGTTCTTATCCCGGAATAGAAATCTGGGATTAAATAAACAATACTTGACGGAATCATTTATTTAACAACTAAACATTGCAAAGCTATGCAAAAAACTGCTATTCCCTGTTCTTATAGCTATGTGAACAGGTTAACCCGAAAATGCGTAAGGGTCATGAAATTAACTGCTATTCTGCTGCTTGCTGTTTGCCTGCAGGTAACAGCCCGGATCAATGGACAAAATGTATCATTGTCCGTTCAAAATGCAAGCCTCAAAGAGGTCTTCCGGAAAATTCAGAAACAGACGGGCCTTAATATCATGGTGAATGAAAAGATGATAGCAAAAGCCGGCAAGGTGACGCTGGATGTACACAATATGCCGGTACAGGAGGTTTTACATTTATGCCTGCAAAACGAGCCGCTTTCTTTTAGTATCGTTGACAATGCCATTATTGTAAAACCCAAACTATCTCCTGTACATACCCCCACTACTGAAAACAATACAACTGGCGATTTGCCTCCCCCGGTTGTTATAACCGGCAAAGTGATAAATGAAAACGGGGAACCATTGGAAAGTGTAAGTATAATGATTAAAGGGGAAAAAACGGGTACAACTACTGATAAGAACGGAAATTTTACCATTCAGGCATCCGATCAGGGTACTCTTGTTTTTTCTAATGTAGGATATATTTCTCAGGAAATTCAGATTAAGAACCGCCAGCTAATAAATATTACACTAAGGTCAGCACAAAATGAGAATGAACAAATAGTGGTGGTTGGATATGGAACACAAAGGAAAAGAGATGTCACGGGAAGCATTTCAAAAATATCGGCCAATACTGTAAAAGATGTACCGGTACAGGGATTTGAACAGGCATTATCAGGACGGGCAGCCGGTGTGAATGTAACCATACCCAACGGCATACTTGGCAACCCGCCTGTTATCAGGGTTCGTGGTATCAATTCTATTTCACTTAGTTCATATCCGCTGATAGTTGTTGATGGCATACCTACATGGAGCGGTGATGTGGGTGGTTTTGCCCACAACAATGCACTTGCTGATATCAACCCATCGGATATTGAAAGTTTTGAAATATTAAAGGATGCTGCTGCTGCTGCTATTTATGGTTCAAGAGCTGCTGCAGGTGTAGTACTCATAACAACAAAAAAAGGTAAAAGTGGAAAAGCAAAAGTAAACTATGAAAGCTGGGTGGGTGTAAGCAAAGCGATGAACCTGATTGAAATGCTGGGCGCAGAAGATTATACGATGTTAAAGAATGAAGCGCTGGCAAATGCCGGTACACCAGCCAATGGCACTACCCGCGGCTTTTATACCATGAAAGATATTAATGGAAACCTCGTGGATACCCGCTGGTATGATAAACTGTACCGTACCGGAACATCACACAATCATAATCTTAATATATCCGGAGCTAATGAAACTACTCAATACTTTTTCTCATTAGGCTATACGGATCAGAAAGGAATTATCAAAACCAACGACTTCTCCCGTAAAACAGGCCGCTTCACTCTCGATCATAAAGTAAATGATCGCATCACGGTTGGCGGATCATTTAACTATTCAAAGTCATTTAACCAGGGTGTAATAACCGGGGCGCCAACTGAAGCAAGGCCCGAAGCTGTTTTTGCCGCATCAGGTGTTACACGTCTTGCTATGATAATGCCGCCCAATGTGGGGGTTTATAAAAATGATGGCAGCTGGAATTACAATGGATTGCTTGGGATGGGACAGGGCAATAACATTACACCGCTTAGTTTTCTTCCCAATTTCGTGATGGCACTCGAACTTAACAGCCAGACTTCTGAAACCGATCGTATCATGTCCAATACATACATCGCCATTAAGTTGCTGAAAGGAATGGAGTTTAAATCGGTATATGGAATTGACAACCTGCTCGTGGAAAATAAAGAATACCGCAACCCGTGGAGTGGCGAAGGCTCAAGGTTTTTAGGAGCCTCTTCTGCTATCAATGGCCGTTATCAACGATACAACTGGCAGAATCTCCTCAATTATAACGTCACTGTAAATCAGGATCATCATCTTGGATTTTTACTGGGCGCTGAACAGCAAAAATCTACAAGGAATAGCTGGGGTGCGGATAGAAGAATTGTGGCTGACTCCTTATACACATTGTATCAGGGTGCCTACAGCACTATCTTCCCTTTTGGAAATATTGTAAGTGAAAATTTTCTGCAATCTTATTTTTCACGTATCAATTATGATTTTAAAAAGAAATATTATTTGTCTGTTAATGCACGCCGTGACGGATATTCCGCATTTGCACCTGGCCAAAAGTTCGGAAACTTTGCCGGAGCTTCTGCAGGCTGGGTAATATCACAGGAAAGTTTTTTTACCAAATCAAAAATCAGCAATGTGCTGAACCAGCTCCAGCTCAGGGCCAGTTATGGAAAAGTGGGAAACAACCTGGGTATAGGCGATTTTGCATTTCATAACCTGTTTAACAATGGTCTTAACGGAACCAATAATACATTGTTTTTTTCACAGGCAGGTAACAGCAATCTTACCTGGGAGACCAGTAAAAAAATAGATGTTGGTTTTTCATTTGGATTGCTAAATAACAGGATTACTGGTGAGTTTTCATATTATAAAAACAATATTGATGGCCTTATTCTTGATGACCCGCAATCGCCTTCTGCAGGTATTCCCGGCAATTCTATTCTGAACAATATCGGAAGTATGTGGAATAAGGGAATAGAGTTTACAGTGAATGCAAGCATAATCAGGAAAAAAGATTTTACCTGGAACACCAGCCTCAACTTTACTACCCAAAAGAACAGGATTACTGCACTGGCAGCCGGCAATTCTGATATAATACTTGTTTCAGGCACCCTGGCTCCTTTGAGCATTGCAAGAGTAGGTGAATCGTTGGGAAGTTTTTATGCTATAAGAAGCGGGGCTGTAAACCCGGCTAACGGAAGAAGGATTTTTTATTACAGGGATGGAACTGCTGTTCAGTATGATCATTCTGCTGCTAATTCATCTTTGCGCTGGACATATCTTGATGGTTCACCGGCGCCAAGATCGCCAAGTCAAAACGCTGATGGTATTGTAATGGGCCCCGCATTGCCAAAATATTTTGGCGGCTTTGACAATACATTCCGCTACAAGGGTATTGACATGAATGTACTGGTATTCTTTTCCGGCGGCAACTACATGTTCAACGGAACAAAAAGCACAATGCGTACGCCTACAACTGCCAATCATGATAAGGAAGTGCTTACCCGCTGGCAAAAACCAGGTCAGGTTACCGATGTGCCGCGTCTGGTATTTGGAGATTTGGTATCAAATGGCAGCAGAGACTTTGTGATTTCCGATGATGTGGAAAAAGCTGATTTTATAAAAGTCCGCAATATTTCATTGGGATATTCCATTCCTGATAAACTGGTTTCAAAAGCAGGGCTGAGTAAAATCAGGTTTTATGCCACGGTTCAGAATGCATTTGTATTTACAAAATACAGCGGCTACGACCCTGAAATTTCAACTAATAAAAACTCTACCGGAACACCAAGTGTTGACTTTCACTCACCTCCTATGGCACGAACATTCAGCTTTGGTCTAAATGTTGGTTTCTGATTTCTGAAATTGTTAAATAAAATTATTATGAAAAGTAAACTCATCATACTGATTTTCTTTGCGGCAGCCATTGCTGCCTGTAACAAAGAATCGTTGTCGCCAATTCCTCCTACTTCTATTACTGAGGCAGATGCCTTTGGCAATCCCCAGCGGATACAGCAGCAGGTATTGGGCATGTATTCAGCCGTTAAAACTTCGGATTTTTATGCAGGACGTTACAATGTAAATATTGAAATAAGAGGTGAAGAATTTCTGCATTTTACATTAAATGTCGCAGCAGGATTGGCTACATGGCAATTTACCCTTACCCCCTCCAATGCAGAAGTGCAACTCACCTGGCGTGATGCTTATGCAGCCATTAATCGCAGCAATGTAGTTTTTGAAGGTATTCAGACAGCAACAGTAATTCCGGATGCCTTAAAAAAACAATACCAGGGTGAAGCCCGTTTTCTGAGAGCATTGTGTCACTTTGCTTTGCTCAACCTCTATGCCAGACCTTACTGGGACGGAAATGGAAGTAAAGAAGGAATTCCTCTCCGCCTGGATGCTGAAAAAGGTGGAAATAACAAAATCAAAAGATCAACGGTTGCTGAGGTGTACACACAAATTCTTGCTGACCTCAATTTTGCAGAAGCAAATCTACCGCTGAGTTATACTAATGCCTACGATAATACAACAAGATCCCACCGGAATACCGCTATAGCCCTGAAAACAAGAGTTTACCTGGCACAAAGGCAATATGACAAAGTAATACTCGAAGCAAATAAAATTGTTCCTGCCGCTGCTCCGTTCAGAGCTTCAACGGGTGTTGCCAACCAGCTTTCGCCTACTGTCAGCGCCGTATTTGCAGCGCCATATACTACAACTGAAAGCATTTTGTCATTTGCATTCACTACGCTTGATGCACCTACTACTGCAGGGATTTTTTTCAATCCGTCACCGTTCGGATCGGGACATAATCCATTGAATCCAGCAGGCATAATTGGAAATACAGGCTGGAAAACAACCGATGCCCGCAGGGCATTCAACCAGGTGAGCGGCGCTTACTCATGGCTGCGTAAATGGCCAAAGAATCCGAGCAGTGAATCTGATTATGGTAGCTGCATACGCTATGCCGAGATTCTTTTGAATTTGTCTGAAGCAATTGTCCGGCAGAATAACACTGTTGATCAAAGGGCCGTTGATCTGCTCAATGCCATCCGACAACGCTCAGATCCCACTACTACTTTCACGGTTGCCGGTTTTGCGACTCCGCAGGATTTGTTGAACCAGATTGAAATTGAAAGAAGGATTGAATTACTTGGTGAGGGCTTCAGATCCTTTGACAGATTACGGCTTGGATTGCCGCTTATGGGAAAAGGAATTGTTCCCAATGTTGCTACATCAGATATTCAATATATCTGGCCGATTCCGTTAACAGAGTTGCTGATTAATTCAGATTGTACACAAAACCCCGGTTACTGAAACAAAAAACCAACCCGCATATCCCTGGTTGAACCCGCTGATAAAATGATGATGGTTTTAAAAAATCAATCGTGGCTGTACGGATATGCAATACCTAAAAAAACATTTATGAAAAAAGTAAAAAATATAAAACAGGTATTATCTGTTCTTGCACTGTTTGCTGCGGCACTGGCATCAAAAGCACAGTCTCCCCAGTACACTCCGGTGGTTATTGATTCATTGCCATTCGATATTCTCATTGGCAATAACAAGGCCGGAAGTATAAACCCCAAAACAGCAAATACTTTTTTAGGATTCTGTGCTGCATGGGTCAATACAACCGGAAATCATTGCACAGGTATCGGTTCAGGAGCATTGTTTTCCAATACTACAGGTACGCATAATACTGCACTCGGTGTAAGCACACTTCGCTTCAGCACCACCGGCAGCAGAAATACAGCAATTGGAATGGGTGTAATGCGCTATAACAGCACGGGCTACAGAAATACCGGTACCGGTAATGATGCATTACGATATAACACCACCGGATACGAAAATACAGCTGATGGAGCTTTTGCGCTTGATTCTAATACCACCGGTTATAATAATACAGCAATTGGCGCCTATGCCTTGCGGTATAATACAACAGGAGTAAATAATACTGCCTTAGGACATAATGCATTTTCACAAATGTCGCCTGCATTTTCTAATTCAACTGCAATAGGTGCTAATACAGTAATCACTGCCGGTAACCAGGTGCGGATTGGGGATGCAAATGTGACCAGTATAATCGGTCAGGTAAATTTTTCTGCTGTATCTGACGGACGTTTTAAAAAAGATGTTTCTTCCGGCAATGTGCCAGGGCTTGATTTTATTCTCATGCTGAACCCGGTAATGTACCGCTATGATATGGATAAAATAGCTGCTTTTCTTCATACTCCTGATAATATCAGGCAAAAGGAGGTTGAAGCAAGGAAAGGTTCAATTCTCCATACCGGCTTTATCGGTCAGCAGGTAGAGAAGGCGGCTACAGAACTGGGTTATGATTTCAGCGGTATTGATAAACCTGAAAGCAAAAGTGATTACTATGGTTTGCGGTATGCCGAGTTTGTAGTGCCGCTGGTAAAAGCTGTACAGGAGCAACAGCAGATGATTGAGCAGTTAAAATCGGAAATCTTACAGCTTAAATCTGACTTAAATAAAATGAAAAACCGGTAAAATTCCACAAAGAATAACGCTATTATTTCTTAATCTAAAACAAACTTAAATCATGAAAAAAACAATTCTTTTCTCTTTACTTATGGCCCTGTCGTTTATCATATTTGCCCAGGATAAAAAAACAGAGGAGGTAAAGAAAACGTTGGCGGCGTATAAACTGGCTATGGAAAAACTGGATAAAGACGCAATGAAAAATCTGTTTGCAGAAGATGCAATGGTATATGAAAACGGCGATCCGGGTGATAAAGCGGCGGATTTCCTAAAGGAACATATGTACCCGGAATTCGACATGTTCAGTTCATTTACTTACGATAGTTACAAATCTGATATTATAGTTTCCGGCGATTACGCTTACACTACTGAAACATTCAACTATACAATAGTTCTGAAAAAGGATGGCAAGCCTATCGTTCCTTCCAGTATGGGTGTGGCTACTGCCGTACTTAAAAAAACATCTTCGGGATGGAAGATTATTTCCTACCATTCCTCTTACAGAAAGCAAAAACCTGCTAACTAAAAAACGATCCGTTACGTAAAGAACACAATAATTCCAATCTTAAATATTTCAACAACACTTAAAATTTAAATTATGAAACAGTTATTAGCAATTGCGTTGATGGCGGGATTTGTAGCCTGCAATCAGGCTAAATCAACCGACTTGTCCGCAGCTACCGGGCAAAGCACAACAGGCCAGGTTGGCGAAAGAAACAAGACCATTGTTGACAAATACCTCAATGCTTATTTGAAAGGCGACTCAAAAGGTATGGCCGAACTGCTTACTGATGATTACACCGGTTATGGATTAGGCGTGAATGATGCTTCCAATAAAGCAAAAACACTGGAGTCAGTCGATAAGCACTGGGAAAAATATAAGTATGGTGGAAAAAGGTTCCATACAATTGAAAGTATTGCAATGACCACAGCAAAAGATGGCGGCAGGGGCCGTCCGGCCGGTGACTGGGTGTTTTTATGGGGAGATATGGAAACAGATTATCCCGCCACACCTGATTACGGAGATAAAGCGACCACTGCTAAGTTCACTTTTCATGCTGCCTACCGGGTGAATAAAGAAGGAAAGATTGATATGAGCAGTACTTACTTTAATCATGAAGATATTATGAAGCAATTAGGCTATAAATATCTTTCTGTGGCCGAGCAGAAAAAAGTGTCAAACGTGCAACTCGATTATAAATGAACCCGTTAGCTGATTAATGTTAAAAAATGGGTTTAAAAAAAATTGTTCGGATCAAATATTGAATAGAAATGAAAAAGTTCCTGCTTGCAATTTTTATTGTTTGCCTTACTGGCTGTGGCAATGCTGACATCCGGCCTTATCAATCTTCGGCTTGTCAGCATAGTGATGGTTGTTGTGAACTGTGCAATTACCCTGTTGCCGGCCAATCAGATAACGAATGGCTTTTACAAAGTTTACGGCAACAAGGCTGGTAGTATAAATGAATGAATACTGCAGGCAGGAGCTTTTATTGATTTTCCGGTAATTAATAAGCGGAAACATTGGTATCCAGCCCGGTTCCGGTCGAACGGGTTTTAAGAAAAATTTTTCTCATGTATTTTGTTTATAATAACCGCAGGTGTCTTTTTAGTCGGCCTGCTTTTTTTTAAAATTCATAGCTTTATTATAATTTGAAAACCCAGGTTTGTAATCAGTTGGTTTTTCCTTAATTTCGTCTGCTATGATTAAAGCGCTTCAAAAGATAATGCTGCTTGTTGCTGTTGCAACAGTTACCGGGCACAGTGTCTTTCCGCACATACATTATAGCGAAGCAACGGCTGCCTCACAACACAGACATGATGATGATAATACTTCACCCGGAAGGCATCACCACCATGATGAAGAAAAAAATAATGAGCCAGGCCATGGAATTTTCTCACTTGCCCAACTGGATGATGATTTTATACTGGCCAAAAAAACATCTGAGAATTTTCAATCACCCACTGAATTTATTTCCCTGCTTGCTGCAATAATTTTTACTGATCATTATCCGGTAAATACAAAAACTCATTTCGGCTGGTATAGAGAATACCCGCCACCGGGCCATCATTTATCCCGCCTTCCTTCCCGTGCCCCTCCCGCTTTAATTTAAGCTGATTTTCCCGGCTTAACCTGTGTTGTACTTCCAGTTTATTGTTACTCCGGGCAGCGCTGTTGTAGCCCATTCAATTAAAAATGATCAATTCCTGTACTAGGCAGGAATCATTCATCAAAAACTTTCATTATGAAACAAAAACTCTGCTTACTGCTGGTAAGTTTTATCAGCCTGATTGTGCTCAGTTCGCATGATATGTTTTTAAAATTCAAAACACATTTTCTGCAACCCGGTACAGAAACAAGTGTGTATCTCTATAACGGTACGTTTGACAAAAGTGAGAATGTAATTGACCGGGACAGGATGCGGGATGTATCACTCATTAATCCCGGAGAAAAAATTGTTCACCCTGCAAACAATCACTGGTCAGAAGAAAGTAACCAGACGGTATTAAAATTTAAAACCGGCAAAGAAGGAACGGGTGTAGTGGGGCTTTCCACCAAATCAAAAGTGCTGGAACTAAGCGCTGCCGATTTTGAAGAATACCTGAAACATGATGGTATTTTGGATGTGTATGAAGCGAGGAAGCAATCCGGAGAAAATACCAAACCGGCAAAGGAAAAATATTCCAAGCATGTAAAGGCCATATTTCAAACCGGCGACAAAAAATCGGATGATTATAAAACCAGCCTGGGATATCCCATTGAGTTTATACCGCAGGCAAACCCCTATTCTTCAAAGACCGGGGATGAATTGAGTTTTCAGTTGCTTAAAAATGGCAAGCCGCTTGCCAATGAGCTGGTGTATGCAAGCTATGCAGGCCATCATGGCCATGCTGAAGACGGCTCACATGTTGAAGCAGTAAAAACCCGGAGCGATAAAAACGGGATGATAAAAATAAAACTATCACATGCGGGCCATTGGTATCTGCGTACCATTCATATGGTAAAAAGCAGTGAACAGGGAGTGGACTACGAGTCCAACTGGGCCACCATCACTTTTGAGATTAAATAGTTTTCAATATTCAATTTTTAATAATCATTCTTAAATCAAAATTTCACCAACATGAAAAAATTACTCTTCCTGCTGTTTGTAACGGCATTTATATCCTTTATCTCCTGTAACAATAACACCAAAACCGAATCCACGGACACCCATACCCATGCAGATGGGAGTACACATGAAGACCACGACACCAGCAAGCCTTTGCAGCAGGAGTTTAAAGTAGCTGATTCGGCGGCAAAAAAAGATACGGGAACGCATACACATCCAGACGGTGCAAAACATTCGCATCACGATGATAAAGAAAAAGACAAGCATGATTAAATAAGCTGTGAATGGTGAATGGGCAATGCGCCCATTCACCATTCACCATTTACAATTTACTACAATGAAATATCTTTTATTAATAAGCCTTGTGGTAACAGGTTTATTTTCCTGCAAACAGAAAAGCTCAGGTAGTGCAGCACAGGAACAAAGCCTTGAGTCGCTATCGTACACACTTTATACAAATAAGTCAGAACTTTTTGTTGAGTTTAAACCACTGGTAGTGGGACAAACTTCAAAGTTTGCAGCACACCTGACTTTACTTGGAGAAAATTTTCTGCCTTATACAGAAGGGTCAGTAACAGTGAGTTTGATACAATCCGATAAAGGTTTGAAAAACTCAGTTACATTGCCTTCTTCTCCCGGCATTTTCAGATTGGCATTGCAACCTGTTCAACCAGGCATGGGTAAGCTGGTATTTGATATTCAGGCAAGAGATTTTACCGACCAGTTTATGATAGACAGTGTACAGGTTTACGCCGATGAGAAAACAGCTATTGCTGCACAACCTGCAGAAGCAGGCGGCAGCGATATTTCTTATCTGAAGGAACAGGCGTGGAAAGTTGAATTCGCAAATACCCCGGTGAAGAAAGAAATGATGTATGATGTAATTAAAGCAACAGGTGAAATTCAATCTGCTCCCGGAGATGAAGTAACCATTGCGGCTAAATCAAACGGTATTGTAAAATTTGCAAGTACAGCTACTGTTATTGGCTCGGCTATTCGTTCAGGCCAAACTTTGTTTACAGTTACAGGCGGTGAAATTGCTTTTGAAAATATTGATGCGGCAAAGGAATCTGCAAGAGCGGAATTAACCATAGCCAGATCGGAATATGAAAGAACAGGCGAATTGATAAAGGATAAGCTACTAACACAGGGCGAATATCAGCAAGCCAAACTCCGTTACGAACAAGCTCAAATAAGGCTGAATAATCTGGGCCGTAACTATGGCGGTGGCAAAAGCCTTTCTTCTCCCATAAGTGGTTTTGTGAAAAGCATTATGGTAAGTGAAGGACAATATGTATCAGCAGGCCAGCCGCTGGCTGTTATTACGAAAAATCAACGGATCATTTTGAAAGCAGATGTATCGTTGAAAGATGCAGCAAAGATCAGCAGTATTAAAGAAGCCAATTTCAGTTTGCTTCAAACCAAAGAACAGTTTAATACCGCAGAGCTGAATGGTAAATTGATGGCAACCGGTAAAACCACAGCTCCCGGTTCGCCTTTTATACCTGTTCACTTTCAGATTGATGCTAAGCCTGATTTATTACCAGGCTCTTTTGCAGAAGTGTATCTGAAAACAAAACCTATCAATGATGCCTTAGTAATTCCTGTTTCTGCATTAGTGGAAGAACAGGGGATATTCTATGCATATATACAAACCGAAGGCGAAAGTTTTCAGAAAAGAGAACTGAAACTGGGTGCAAATGACGGGATGAAAGTGCAAGTGCTTTCAGGAGTTGCCGAAGGTGAACGGGTAGTTACCAAAGGAGCTTATCAAATTAGGTTGTCACAGGCAAGCGGAGCAATGCCAGCTCATGGACATGAGCATTAAAATTCAGAAAGATGCTAAACAAAATCATACGGTTTGCTTTAAATAACAGAGTAGTTATTCTTGCTGCATCTGTTCTCTTACTATTAACAGGAACCTACACTGCTACAAAAATGGAAGTAGATGTATTCCCTGATTTAACAGCGCCAACAGTGGTGGTGCTTACGGAAGCACATGGCATGGCGCCGGAAGAAGTGGAACGCTTAGTAACCTTTCCGGTAGAAACAGCCGTGAATGGTGCAGGTAATGTTCGACGGGTTCGTTCATCTTCATCTGCCGGTATCTCTATCGTATGGGTGGAGTTTTCGTGGGGAACAGATATATACAGGGCAAGGCAAATAGTAAATGAAAAAATTAGTGTAGTATCCAACCAGTTGCCATTCGGGGTAAACGCCCCGGTAATGGCGCCGCAATCTTCTATCATGGGAGAGATCATGCTGATAAGTGTTACCGGCAAAGAAACTTCTAAAATGGATACCAGGACAATTGCCGACTGGCAGATTCGTCCTTTGCTCCTTTCGACTGGCGGTGTATCGCAGGTGGTGGTGATTGGCGGTGAATACAAACAGTTTCAGATACTGGCTTCACCACAAAAGATGAAGTACTACAATGTATCATTGAATGAACTGCTGAAAGCATCGGAAGAAGCCAATAAAAATGCGGCGGGTGGTTTTATGAGTGAATACAGCAACGAATATATTGTAAGAGGTATTGGCCGTACCAGCGATTTGAATGAATTGGGAAGATCGTTGATAAAAACAGTAAACCTGCCTGCCGGACAGGCAGGTGGTGTTCCTGTGAAGATTGAAGATGTGGCGGAAATCAAAATCGGTTCTGCTATTAAAATTGGTGATGGTTCATTAAAGGGGAACCCCGCTGTTATTATGACCGTTATGAAACAGCCGGGAACAAATACACTGGAACTGACGGATAAAATTGATAATGCCCTGGCTGATTTAAAGAAAACATTGCCTGCTGATTTGGAAATAAATACTAAGATTTTCCGCCAGGCTGATTTTATTAACGCCTCCATTAGTAATATCAATAAAACACTGGTGGAAGGTTCCATCTTCGTTGTCATCATCCTGTTTTTGTTTTTGATGAACTGGCGGCCAACGTTCATTTCCCTTGTTGCTATTCCTGTTTCGTTAATCACTGCCATACTTACGTTGAAATGGCTGGGCTTTACTATCAATACCATGAGTCTCGGCGGGATGGCCATTGCAATCGGTGCATTGGTAGATGATGCGATAATAGATGTGGAAAATGTGTTCAAGCGCCTCAAACAGAATTTTGCAAAACCATCATCAGAAAGAAAAAATACATTAGATGTAATATTTGATGCTTCGGTTGAAATACGGACATCCATCATCAATGCCACGTTCATCATCATCGTTGCTTTTGTACCGCTTTTCTTTTTATCAGGTATGGAAGGAAGATTGCTTGCGCCATTGGGCATAGCCTTTATCGTTTCCTTATTTGCTTCGCTGATTGTATCAATTACCATAACACCTGTGCTGTGCAGCTATCTTTTAACAGGTGAAAAAATGCTGCAAAGTCAGCATAAGGAAAGCTGGCTGGTGCGAAAGCTGAATGGCATTTATGAAGCAGCATTAAAAGGAGCCATGAGTTTTAAAAAGCCAATCATTGTTATTGGCGTTGCCTTATTTATCGGGGCGTTGTTATTATTAGGCAGATTGGGAAGAAGTTTTTTGCCTGAATTTAATGAAGGTTCTTTAGTTGTGAGTGCAACCAGCATGCCCGGTATATCGCTGGCCGAAAGCAATAAAATAGGAACGAATATAGAAAAAGCATTACTAACTGTTCCTGAAATACAGATGACTACCCGGCGTACAGGCCGTGCCGAATTAGACGAACATGCACAGGGTGTAAACGCTTCGGAGATTGACGCTCCTTTTGTATTGAAAGAAAGAAGCCGTGAAGAGTTTATGAAAAATGTGAGGGAGAAACTTTCTGGTATTTCCGGCGCCAATATCACCATCGGCCAGCCTATCGGTCACCGGATTGACCACATGCTTTCCGGTACAAGAGCCAATATCGCCATTAAAATATTTGGTACTGATTTAAGCAAGCTCTTTTCTATTTCCAATGAAATAAAAAGTACGATTGACGGAACAGCCGGCCTGGTTGATTTAAGCGTAGAGCAACAGGTGCAGATTCCGCAGGTACAGATAAAAGCCAACAGGGATATGCTGGGCAAATATGGTATTACCATTGGAGAGTTTGCGGAGTTTACGGATGTGGCTTTTGCCGGTGAAAAAGTTTCGGAAGTATATGAAGGCAACCAGCGGTTTGACCTGGTGCTTCGTTTTGATGAAAGCAACAGGGGCAATATTGAAAAAATAAACAACACACTCATTGATACAAAGGACGGGCAGAAGATTCCGCTGAACTATGTAGCCAATGTTGTTTCAACTACAGGCCCTAATACAATTAACAGGGAAAATGTGCAGCGCAAAACGGTTGTATCAGCCAATGTAGCAGGCCGTGATCAGAAAAGTGTGGTGGATGAAATACGACAGAAGATAGAAGGGAATATCAAATTACCTGAAGGATACCGGATTGAATACGGAGGACAATTTGAATCTGAAGCTGAAGCCTCCAAAACATTATTGATAACTTCTGTTCTTTCCCTGCTTATTATTTTCTTTTTGCTCTACATGGAGTTTAAGAATATAAAAATTTCCACTATCATTTTGCTCAATCTTCCATTGGCATTGATTGGAGGTGTATTAAGCGTATGGCTCACATCTGGTATTTTAAGCATTCCCGCTATCATTGGTTTTATCACCTTATTTGGAGTGGCGACAAGAAACGGAATTTTATTAGTGTCGCATTATAAAACTTTGCAGGCTGAGGGAATGAGTTTATACGATACAATCATTATTGGTTCAAAGGACAGATTAAGCCCTATACTGATGACGGCATTAACAGCAGGGCTTGCATTAATTCCATTAGCATTGGGTGGCGATTTACCCGGTAATGAAATACAAAGCCCGATGGCAAAAGTGATTTTGGGCGGCCTGCTCAGTTCAACATTGCTGAATTTATTTGTAGTACCGGTGGTTTACTTTTTAGCAAACAGAAAAACAGGAAAGAAATGAAGCGGATAACAACTTATATAATTAGTTTTCTTTTTGTTCAAACTTCCATATCGCAGATGGGAGTGGATAGTGTTTTGAGCCAGGTGGAAAGAAATAACAGATCAATTCAGTCAAATAAAAAATACTGGCAGGCAAAGCAGGCTGAATTTAAAACCGGGTTGACGCCGTATGACCCCACTGTAGAATATGATTATATGTGGGGCACACCGGTGGGAGCAGGCAATCAGCGGGATTTTGTTATAACACAGCGATTTGATTTTCCCACAGCTTACAAAAGAAAGAAAGATCTTTCCGGTCAGCAAATAGCCCAGACAGCATTGCAGCAACAGGTTTACAGGCAGGATATTTTGCTTGAGGCAAAACTGCTGACATTACAGGTAATTTACTTAAACAAGAAAGGTGTTGAACTAAGCCGCCGTTTGGTTAATACAGAAAACCTGGTCAATGATTATCAGAAAAAATTTGACCGCGGCGATGCCACCATTCTTGATATCAATAAAGCAAAGCTGCAACTGCTCAATATCAAAAATGAAGCAAAGTTGAATGAGAACGAAAAACAGGTCATTCTTACAAAAATTACTGAACTGAATGGCGGTGTGCCTGTTTCCATCGGCGATACCGTTTATCCTGCTCTTCCCTCTATTCCTGTTTTTGAAACATTAGATAGCACAATTGAAGCTAATGACCCGATATTAAAAGTGTATGAGCAGGAAAAAAGAATATGGGAAAAACAAATCAGCCTGCAAAAAGCAATGAACCTGCCCAAGATTGAAACCGGTTATCATTCACAAGGAATATTAGGACAAAATTATCGTGGTTTTCGTGCAGGGATCAGCATTCCGCTATGGGAAAATAAGAACAAGCTGAGTACGGCTAAATTAAATCTTGACTATGCCAGCTCCGCAGCAGAAACACATATACTCGGGCATCGTTTGGAAAACAAACAATATTATGAGCAATTGGATGTACGGCAAAAAATGGTGCAGGAGTACAAAGAGCTTTTATCAACCCTGAATAATACTGCCTTGCTGAACAAAGCCCTTGCATTAGGCCAGATCACCATCATCCAGTATTTCTATGATGAAAGTTTTTATTTCACTGCTTATGATAGATATTTACAGGCGGAGTGGGAATACCAGCAGGCGGTGGCGAGGCTGTATAAGTATATGTTGTAATTTCAGGAAGAATTAATCATTCAAAATTTCATAATAAACCGAAAAAGTTCCTTTCAGCCTTCCGTGTCTTAAGAGCTACCAGTATTGTTCCAACTAATTCTGCTTTAGCCAGCACCTGCCTTTACCCTGTAATAAAAATTTTTAGAGCCTCATATGAATGAAAAAACCGTTTACCTGCACCATACTTTTCATCATGGTGGTGCTCTAAAGGCGGCTAATGTTGATTTGCAGAAAATCTGCAATGCAATCGGCGAAAATACAAGCAAAACTGGAAGCTGGTACAAGTCTGCAATTTAAAAGTTGTTGGTACAGGCCCACACAAGCCTTGCAAAGCACCAGCGGGGAAATGAAGAATTTTACTGTTATAGCAGGCTGCATGTAAACCATTCCGGCAAAAAAAAAGTTTTAGAAAAAATTTGCGTAGTTAAATAGCTACACATATATTTGTAGCCAAATAGCTACGCAATGAACCTGAGACGAGACGTTTTTCAAGCCATAGCAGATCCGACGCGCCGGGCCATACTGCTGCTGGTTGCTTCGCAATCTATGACAGCAGGCGCAATAGCCTCAAACTTTGACACAGCAAGACCAACCGTTTCAAAACACCTGCAAATACTCACTGAGTGTGAATTGCTTGAACAAGAGTACAACGGCAGGGAGGTTTATTATCACTTCAATCCAAAACAAATGAAACAAATAGCAGACTTTATTGAACCATTCCGCAAAATGTGGGATGACAGGTTCAATAAACTGGAAAGTGTAATGAAAAAATATAAAAGAAAATAACATGGAACGGAAAACAAAGATCCATGCCGAAGAGGGCAAACAGGAAATAATAATTACCAGGGAATTTGATCTGCCATTGGAATTACTTTTTAAGGCATATGCAGAGGTTGAAATTGTTGAGCAATGGATGGGAACGAAAGTGCTGAAACTGGAAAATAAAAAACACGGAGGTTACCAGTTCGAAACAACCGATCCGGTGGGAAACAAACATGGTTTCAATGGGACAATACATGAGTTTATCCCGGAAAAGAAAATCACACGGACATTTGAAATGGAGAATACTGCTTTTAGTGTCTGGCTTGAGTTCCTGGAATTTGAACAACTTACTGACGAGACCAGCAAACTCA
>JANRKT010000103.1:0-10001 GCA_033763355.1 Chitinophagaceae bacterium
CAATGGCTCCACCAATCCGGCTATTCAGATAGGAATGCCAATGGGCAAAGACAATGGTACTGTTGTTCCGGCTGCAGCTGCTGATGGCCTTGCCAGTTTTTACGAATACAGCCAGGTTGACCGCAGGCGGATTGTTAAAACCACTGCCCCTGCATTTTTGGTTACTGCAGCACAAACACAACTTTTACTTGCTGAGGCAAGACAAAGAGGATGGATAACAACCGGTACTGTTGATGGTTATTATAATGCCGGGGTAACATTGCACATGCAGCAAATGGCAAGCTATGATGCAGCTTCAACTGTTGCTGCAGGAGATATTACAACGTACCTGACCAATAACCCCTTTAATGCTGCAACAGCTCTTGAGCAAATCAATACGCAATACTGGATTGCTTCATTTTTAAACGGGCCTGAAGCCTTTGCCAATTTCAGGAGGAGCGGTTTCCCGGCATTAACGCCCAATCCTTATCCGGGAAAAGACATTACAGGAACCTTTATCAGGAGGCTTACTTATCCCAACTCTGAAATTTCTGTGAACTCAGTAAATGTGCAGGCGGCTGTTGCAAGGATGGGGCCGGACAACCTTGATACAAGGGTATGGTGGGATAAACAATAGGGTTAAGGTTTTTTTTCTCATATAAGCAGGTTTTATTTAACTTTTCATGCTTTCACAGAAACCTTTGTTTCTACAAAGGTTTCTTTTACCCTTTTTGTTTACATCAGAAAAACATCACGCTGTCATATACCTATTTTATTCCAATCAACATTCTTTTCTTTTTAAAAAATTAAAAAAAACAAGCTCATGCCGAAATACAGAAGCGCAGACTGGTTTGGCAAGACAGATAAGATGGGGTTCATTTACAGGAGCTGGATGAAGAACCAGGGCTTTCCTGAAGATCTGTTTGACGGCAGGCCGGTAATTGGTATATGCAATACATGGTCTGAATTAACTCCATGCAATGCCCATTTCCGGGATATTGCTGAATGGGTTAAACGGGGTGTTTATGAAGCAGGCGGTTTTCCTTTGGAATTCCCCATCATGTCTTTGGGTGAAACATTACTGAAGCCCACTGCCATGTTGTTCCGCAACCTGGCCAGTATGGATGCTGAAGAATCCATCAGGGGAAACCCCATTGATGGTGTGGTATTGCTTACGGGTTGCGATAAAACAACTCCATCCACTTTAATGGGCGCAGCAAGTGTTGATCTGCCAACCATTGTTGTTCCGGGGGGACCAATGTTAAATGGAAAATACCAGGGAAAAGATATTGGCTCAGGTACACATGTGTGGAAGTTTGCTGATGATCTGAAGACCGGAAAGATGTCGCAGGAAGATTTCACGTTTGCGGAAAGCTGCATGTCCCGCAGTCCCGGCCATTGCATGACGATGGGCACTGCATCCACTATGGCTTGCATGGTGGAATCATTGGGCATGACTTTATCCGGAGCGGCAGCAATACCTGCTGTTGATTCAAGGAAGAAAGTGCTGGCGCAGCTTTCAGGCAGGCGCATTGTGCAGATGGTAAAGGAAGACCTGCGCATTTCAAAAATACTTACCCGCAAAGCATTTGAAAATGCCATTAAGTTAAATGCTGCCGTAGGCGGATCATCAAACTTTATTATTCATCTTACCGCTATTGCAGGCAGGATTGGAGTTGAGTTGAAGCTTGATGATTTTGATAAACTGGGGAGCCACATTCCCCTGCTCTTAAACCTGATGCCTTCAGGTAAATTTTTAATGGAAGATTTTTATTATGCCGGTGGTTTACCTGTTATCATCAATGAATTGAAGGATGTACTGCACATGGATGCTTTAACGGTATCAGGAAAAACGGTAGCAGAAAATGTTGCCGGCAAAGGCACATGCTACAATAAAGAAGTAATTGCAGAATATGAAAATCCGGTCATCAAACAGGCAGGCATTGTAGTGGTTAAAGGTAACCTTGCAGCCAATGGCGCTGTTATTAAACCTTCCGCTGCAACGCCTGCATTGATGCAACACCGCGGAAGGGCCGTTGTATTTGAAGATATTGAAGACTATCATACAAGGGTTGATGACCCTGATCTTGATATTGATGAAACCTGTGTAATGGTATTAAAAAATGTTGGCCCCGTCGGTTATCCCGGTATGCCTGAAGTGGGTAATATGGGTTTGCCTAAAAAACTTTTAGATAAAGGCATTACCGATATGGTGCGGATATCAGACGGCAGGATGAGCGGCACAGCTTATGGCACTGTGATACTTCATGTTTCTCCTGAATCGGCTATCGGGGGCAACCTGGCGCTGGTGCAGAACGGAGATATGATTGAGCTGGATGTGCACAACCGGAGTATCCACCTGGAAGTATCAGATGAAGAGCTTGAGAAGAGAAGAAAAGAATGGAAAAAAAATGCACCTGCTTCTGCAAGGGGATATGTAAACTTATATGTAAAGCATGTGCTGCAGGCTGATAAAGGGGCCGATCTTGATTTTCTTGTTGGTAAATCAGGTTCGCAGGTCAGCAGGGATTCACATTAAATAATGATTTTAACTGCAATAGCAGATATAATACCTTTTCATTTAAATACTCTCCTTTAAGAATTCTTGTATGACAAAAAAATTTTTTCAACTGCTGTTTTTGTTGTGTGCTGCAACAGTCATCCGTGCACAGCAGGTTACACCCACTGCCGATCAGATCAAAGCATTAACACCCGACTGGAAAGGCGAACGCTCCGCTGACGGCAGGCCCAAAGTGGAAAGTAAATTTTTAGAACGCCTGAAAAAAGTACGCCTTGAAGAAGCCTGGGGCATTTTGCGCAACAAAGGTTACCAGAACCAGTTTGAAGGCGACTGGATGGTACTGAACCCCGATTCGCCAATGGTGGGCCGGGTGGTAACTGCACAATATCTTCCCTTGCGGCCTGATGTGGACAAGATCATAAAAGATAAAGGAAAAGCAGAAGGGCGTATCGGTGCAACAAATTCATGGCCCATTGATGTATTGAAAGACGGTGATATTTACGTTGCCGACAGTTATGGAAAAATTATTGACGGCACATTGATTGGCGATAACCTGGGCAATGCCATTTATGCAAAATCTCACAAAGGTGTGATCTTTTACGGCTCTGTAAGAGATACTGAAGGTTTGGGAGAAATAAAAGGTTTTAATGCATGGATAAAAGGTTATGATCCTTCTTACATCCAGCAGATGATGCTGGGCGGCATCAATGTGCCCATCCGTATTGGACGGGCAACTGTATTGCCGGGAGATGTGGCGCTGGCAAAAAAAGGCGGCATTGCTTTTATCCCTGCACATCTTGTGGAAGAAGTAGTGCTGAATGCGGAATTCATTGCGTTAAGAGACGCATTCGGTCACCAGCGTTTGCGTGAAGGAAAATACACACCCGGGCAGATAGATACACAATGGACAGAAGAGATTAAAAAAGATTTTTTGAAATGGCTGGATGAAAACCCTGATAAAATTCCCATGGCAAGACAAGAGCTTGATAAGTTCATGAAAGAAAGGACATGGTAAACAACATGACACAGCAATACTGATAAATTAATTCCATCAACTCATTAAACCATTAAGCTATGACCCCATCAGAAAAAATGCTTTTGAAATACGGTTTAAAAGACAAAAGCAATAGCGCCGAAGTGAAAGATAATGACAGTGAAAACAACCGCCGCTCATTTTTAAAAAAATCAGCATTAGGCGGCCTTGCTTTAGGCGGTTTTATGTTTTCTTCTCTTGAAGATACACTGGCACACAGTACATCAAAAGTAAACCGTTATTCAGCCCCTTCGGATTTAAAAATAACCGATATGCGTTATGCAACGGTAATGAACCCCGGCCGTTGCTCCATTATCCGCATTGATACCAACCAGGGCATTTCAGGGTACGGCGAAGTAAGGGATGGCGCCGACTGGCGTTATGCACTTTTTTTAAAGAGCCGCATTATGGGAATGAACCCCTGCAGTGTTGAACAGGTATTCAAACGCATCAAGCAATTTGGTTTTCATGCCAGGCAGGGCGGCGGTGTATGCGCAGTTGAAATGGCATTGTGGGATATTGCCGGTAAAGCATATAATGTTCCTGCATACCAGTTGCTGGGCGGTAAGTACAGGGATAAAATAAGGTTGTATGCAGATACACCGCAGCAAAAAGATCCCAATGTGTTTGCTGCAAAAATGAAAGACCGGCTTGAAGTGAAAGGATTTACTTTTTTAAAAATGGATTTCGGTATTGAACTGGTAAAAGACATTCCGGGTACCATTGTCAATTCCAATTTCTGGGATGTGGGCCGCCAGTGGTCAAATGCACCGATGAGTTATGGCGCTGCATTGCACCCGCTTACACAGGTGCAGATAACAGATAAAGGTTTGGAAGGTATGGCCAATTATGTTGCCAAAGTAAGAGAAGCAGTGGGATATGAAATACCCCTTGCGTCTGATCATTACGGTCATTTTGATCACAACAATGCAATCAGGTTAGGCAGGGCTGTTGAAAAATACCGTTTGGCATGGCTTGAAGATTTGGTGCCCTGGCATTTAACCGAACACTGGAAAGAAATAAGCAGGGCTATTGAAACACCAACCAGTACAGGTGAAGATATTTACCTGAAAGAAGAATTTATAAAACTGTGCGATCAGCGGGCTGTTGACATCATACATCCTGACCTTGCCACATCAGGCGGTTTGCTTGAAACAAAAAAGATTGGCGATTATGCTGAAGAAAAAGGTGTGGCAATGGCCATGCATTTTGCAGGAACACCTGTATCTTTTATGGCCAATGTTCATTGCGCTGCGGCAACACAAAACTTTATGGCGCTGGAACACCACTCGGTTGACCTTGAATGGTGGCCCAGCCTGGTGAGAACAAAAGACGGCAAACCGCTTACTGAAAAAGGTTTTGCCAATGTGCCAGATACACCCGGTTTGGGAATAGATTTGAATGAAGAGGAGATAAAAAAACACCTTGATCCTGAAAATAAAACATTCTTTGCACCCACACCTGAGTGGGACAATGTGCGTTCATGGGACAGGCTGTGGAGCTGAGAAAGCAAAAGTAAAAATGCAAAATTCAAACAATAACCGGAAAGGTTTATAAAGGCAATGGAATTTTTTGCATTTTCACTTTTGACTTTTTGATTTATTCATTCATATTTACATCATGCTACAAGCAAAGCGTTCTGTTTTATTTTATAGTCTGTCTTTTATTTGCCTGATGCTCTATGCCTTCCTTCTTGTAACTGAAAAAAACGAATGGGGTGGCTGGGCGCTGGTATTGTTTTTTGTAAGCCTTTCCATTGCTTTCAGGAGCAATAAATTTTTAAAGGGGCTGTCATTCACAGTTATCATTTTTGCAGCAGTAACGCTGGCATTGTATCACCCGGAATATTTCCTGCAGTGGGGCGATTATAAATTGAGCGGCCTCATTATCCCTTTGATACAGCTCATCATGTTTGGCATGGGCACATCCATGAGTTTAAAGGATTTTGCTGCTGTAATAAAAACACCCAAAGGGGTAATCATTGGCGTATTGAGCCAGTTTATCATCATGCCTATGCTCGGGTTTACATTGGCAAGCATAACCAATTTTTCTCCTGAAGTAGCAGCAGGTATTGTACTGATTGGTTGTTCGCCAAGCGGGCTGGCGTCAAATGTAATGTCATACCTCGCCAAAGCAAACCTTGCGTTATCCATTACCATTACATCCATAACTACATTAATGGCGCCGTTTGTTACGCCGGTGCTGATGAAGTTGCTGGCAGGTGCTCTGGTAGAGATAGATGTATTGAAGATGATGTGGGATATTATTAAAATGATCATCATCCCAATTGGCGCCGGGCTTATTTTCAACAGACTCTTAAAAGGTAAATCTGCATGGCTTGATAAAGCCATGCCGCTTGTTTCCATGTTTGGTATTGCATTTATCATTACCATCATTACTGCAGCGGGAAGGGAAAGCCTGCTGAAGATTGGACCTGCATTAATAGGCGTGGTGTTTATACATAATATGTTTGGTTATTTTCTCGGTTACTGGTCGGGCCGCTTGTTTAAAATGCCTGAAGCGGATTGCCGTACAGTTGCCCTTGAAGTGGGCATGCAGAATGCGGGGCTTGCATCAGGTATTGCAAAAGAAATGGGAAGAATAGCAACCATCGGTTTGGCCGCAGCGGTATTCGGGCCTTTGATGAATATTACAGGCTCAGCGCTGGCAAGCTGGTGGCATAGTAAACAGCCAAAAGAAAAGTAAAAGATCGTTGAGGGTATAATAAAGTTTTCCTTTCAGCTTTGGGTAATGAAACTGCGCTGATGTTAACGTCCCCGCCAATATTTTTAAAGCAAAAATTAATTTTTCTGCTTCACTGTTGCCGCCGGTTTCACCAGCCTCACCAATGCACTGCTGTTTTCATTGGCGTATAACCTCGCTTCATATCTTTCTTTTCCAACAATGGCTACCATATAAGAAGTATTGGGAGGAATGGAGCCAAGGTTTTCCGCTACCATCACAACTTCATTGTCATCCTGCAGGTCGGCGGCATTGAGTTTTACAATGTAAGGTTTGTCTGTAAGCCTGATGTGTTTAAAGATGAGCTGGTTATTCAGGAACAATGCAATGGAGTCACCGTCAATCTGTGCGTTATCATAAAAATGGAGTTCAATGGTATTGCCGGTAATGGGTATTTCAGTTTGCTTTATTTTTTTCCTGTTGCTGAATTTTTCTTCAGGTGTATTTGCATGAGTTGATACAACAGGCTTTTCTTCCGGTATTGATGGTTTTGTTTCTTCTCTGGGTTTTTCAATTACAGGCGGCGGTGGAGGAATGGCGACCATTTTTTTACCTGGTGTAACAACACTTGCCGTTTGGCCGATGCTGTCAATAAAGAAAGGGTCATTGGCGCCGGTGGTATAATTGTCAATTACAAAATCCCATTCATCAGGAAACAGGGGGCTGTCATCTTTTTTAAGGTGCAGTTGCCGTTCTTTGCCATCATCGTTTTTAGGGTTCGCTTTTCCGTCTAAAAGCATAATGCCTTCGCCGGGGCAGTTGAAATCGGCTTCTGCAAACAAAGGAGATGAACCACCTGAAAACTTAGATGCAGATGATATACTTTCCATCACCTGGTCGTCCCACCATATAATGCTGCCTGTTGAGGGATCAAAATATCCTTTGATGCTGTAGCGACGGAAATTATTTTCTGATTCATAGTAATAGGATGTGCCCGTAATGCTGTCGCCTTTCTGCACCAGTTTTATTTCTACTTTGCTGCTGCCGATCTTTCCTTTCCATACACCGGTAACGGGTTGTGCACGTGTTATCAATGGCATTGCTGAAATAAAAGAGATGATTATCAGCAGGACCCTGGGCAAGTTTGTTTTCATACTGGCTGTCATGGAAATGGGGTTTCAGTTTTCATTAACGGGTTACGGATGCTGTTATTTTTGATGAATACCGTTACCCCAATTTTATGCCAACAGATTAACAAAAGGGCAACAAATTTTGAGGGCTGAATGTTATTTCAGAAATTTAGGATATGGCTGAACCGAACATCAAACTCATTGAAGCCCTGAGGGAAACGGCCGGGAGGCTGCGTAACGGCGCCTATTATGCATGAGGCCATCATGGCGGCTGCAACTGCGGCAATTTGCTGCAGGTGGTAACACAGCACAGCAAGGAAGAAATATTAAAATTTGCACATACCGGCATTGGCGAATGGACGGAATTATCAGAAGATTACTGCCCGGTAAATGATAAGCCTGTTGATTATATTGTTTCGCAATTGTGCAGGCTGGGTTTAACAACATCCGATATTCATAACCTTGAATACCTTGAAGACCGTGAAGTGCTGGAAAATTTACCAGGCGGTTTCCGCTGGCTGCAGAAAAATGTAAGGGAAGATGTGATTGTTTATTTTGAAGCTTTTGCTGATTTGCTGGAGATGAAACTGGCGCAGAAAATGAAGCTGTATTCTCATAAAACTGAAATTTACCCTGTAATGGGGTAAATATTTTCTGTAAAACTTCTGAATATATTTTTTACCTCCGGTTGATTCTTTAGCTCCGGAGGTTTTAATTTGTGTAAAAATGTTATTCATGAAGATATCTAATATTATTACCGCACTGATATTTATCATTTCGCTTTTTTCCTGTACAGCAACCATCACCAAAGAAGATGCACAAGGCAGGAAGGAAACCACTGCCGTTTCCATCGGGGGAACAAAAACAAGGAACAATATTGAATTAAATGCAAACGGGCTGAAGGCAGAGCAGGCTTTTCTTGTATATGAAGACGGCAGCCTTGCTGCCGGAAGACAATAAAGTAAAAGTAAACCAGAAAGTGATCCTGCGGCTTGTGATGTCAGGATGGAAAGAGGAGGGCGGAAAAGTTTACCCTGGCGCATCTGAAAAAATTTCTACAAATGACGGTACTGTTTTCCTTGATGAAAAAGATTTATTCACAGCATACGATGTAACGGGCGTTTCTCCCGAAGATGCCAAAATGATTACCCTCAGCGCCAAAATTACCCAGATTGACAAACTGTATGATTATTTTCTCGTTTCTTTCCGCGTATGGGATAAAAAGGGCAATGGTGAAGTGAGCGGCTCGTATAAACTTTACCTGGATTAAAACATTGCTTAATAAATAAACAATAGCGGGAACTTTCTTCCCGCTATTTTTGTAATATGACCAGGGCGCATGAGCTATCACACATTCTAAAGAAACATTGCAGCAGCTTTCATTCCGTTGTACCCTTTAACTCCGATACTGATAAATTATTCAAGCTTGATTTTACGGAGAACAACAAAGAACTCACATCGTCAGTAATTGATAACATAAATAATTTCTGTTCTTACATTAATGATAAGCTGCAACAATCCGGCAGCAGGTATGGCATTGGCGGTTATGCGGAGCACCGGACAGTTTACAGCCGGAGTAAAGTTTTTGATGCAGATAAACCGGGTGAGGAACCCCGCCGTTTACACCTCGGTGTTGACATCTGGGGACCGGCCGGAACCCCGGTGTATGCTTTTATAGGAGGCATGATACACAGTTTTGCTTTTAATAACAGGTTGGGCGATTATGGCGCAACACTGGTCCTTCTCCACCAGCTGGATGGGTTTCCTTTCTATACGCTTTACGGGCACATCAGCCTTGCAGACATCAGCAATATAAAAGAAGGACAGTATGTAACACATGGGCAGCAAATAGCAAAGTTTGGTGAGCCGTTTGAGAACGGGCATTGGCCGCCGCACCTGCATTTCCAGGTAATTGTTGATATGGAACTGAATGAAGGGGATTACCCAGGCGTTTGTAAAAATTCGGAAAGGGAAAAATATTTAAGCAATTGCCCGGACCCGGATGCCATTCTTCAGCTTAACCGGTTTTTAATTTAAAATGCAAAATATAAGGATAATCAGGCTTTGGGTTTAGTTGCAAACAATAAATGAATTTACAATGCCATGCTACCGCAAATACCCAAACCAATCAGCAGGAAAATACCAACCGTAAGTATCATGGCTTTGCCCAGTTCTTTGTTTTTATTGCCGGCCGCATAAACAATACCCACTATTAACTGAACAAGTAATGACAAGGGCGCAATTACCAGCAATGCTAACAGCCACCCGAGAGTAGCATCATTGCCTTTAAGTACTGTTAACGGCAACATCAGTACAATTCCTGCAAGAAGGTTATAAAGAAAAGATTTCAGCAGGTATTTCTGAAACTGGTTCATGTGCGGAAGGTAACCAATTCTTCTCTTTCAGCCTGCAACTGCTTTACATATTCTTCCTTTTCATCCCGGTAAAATAAATTCATGGTTTCAAATGGAATGATGCGTCCGTCTTTATGCACTATATGCACGCAGCTTTTTTTAATGGCCCTTACATCAAAGTCCCATGCGTCAATAAACCGCATGATGATGATGCGGAAAAGATTTTCATAATTTAAACCAGGGGCATGTATTTGCGGTAAACAACAAAGCAGCTGTTTCATGTTTTCTTCCACCCGGTCAAC
>JANRKT010000104.1:0-20239 GCA_033763355.1 Chitinophagaceae bacterium
TGTAAACCAATACATTTATCCGCAACTGGATACATTACTCGATTTTATTACCATAGCAATTGACAAGCAGAATGAAAAAGTGTATGCCGGTTCTTATGGCGGGGGTCTGCTGGAAATTAATAAAGACAATTCATTTAAAATTTACAAACAAAACTCTCCCTTACAGTCAGCCTTAGGCGATCCCGGTTCTTACCGTGTAAGCGGCCTTGCGGCAGATGCTGAAAACAACCTGTGGGTATCTAATTACGGCGCCCCCAAAAATTTATTGGTAAAAAAGACAGATGGCAGCTGGCAGGCATTCAGCATTCCTTTTCTGCATAATGAAAATGCGGTATCACAAATTGTGATTGATGATTACAACCAGAAATGGATTGTTTCCCCCGGAACAAATGGTTTGTTCTGTCTTGACCATGGAAGCAGCATTGATAATTTTAATGATGACCGGTGGAAATTTTTCAAAAAAGGTAAGGGAAATGGCAATCTTCCTTCTGATGAAGTTTTTTGTATTGCAAAAGATAAAGACGGGTTTATATGGATAGGCACAGGCAATGGTATCGGAATAGTGCAATGCCCGCAGGAAGTATTTACCAATAACAGTTGCGAAGCTTTTTTGCCCATTGTTCAGCAGGATAATTTTGCAGGTTTCCTTTTTCAGGATGAAGAAGTACGCACCATTGCAACGGATGGCGCCAACAGGAAATGGGTAGGCACTAAAAACGGTTTGTGGTTAATAAGCCCCGAAGGCGATAAAGTCATTTACCGCTTTACTGAAGACAACAGCCCGTTGCTGAGTAATGATGTAAGAAGGATAGCCGTTAACCCTCAGAACGGTGAAGTGTTTATTGCAACATTTAAAGGGATATGTTCTTTCAGGGGCACAGCAACAGAAGGAGAAAACACGAACAGTAACAGCGTCCTTGTGTTTCCTAACCCTGTTCCGCCCAATTATAACGGAACCATTGCCATACGCGGATTGGTGAATAATGCATGGGTAAAAATAACTGAGTTGAACGGAAGACTGGTTTATCAGACAAGGGCACTTGGCGGACAGGCGGTTTGGAATGGCAGGGACTATAAAGGAAACAAAGCAGCAAGCGGTGTTTATCTTGTGCTTGCAGCAGATGAACTGAACAGGGAAAAAGTGGCCGCCAAAATATTTTTTATCAAATAACTTCTTTCAGTTGCCGGTACTTCATAAAACAAAGGGTATTGTTTTAAGGTCAGTCAGGTATGGTGAAACAAGCCTCGTGGTAACGATTTATACTGAATTGTTCGGCATACAATCTTATATGGTTAACGGGGTAAGGACTTCATCTGCAAAAACAGCGAGGGCAGGTTTGTTCCAGCCTTCAGTAATACTTGATATGGTGGTTTACCATCATGAACAGAAAAACCTGCAGCGCATAAAAGAATTCAGATGGGGTTATTTGTACCGGCAGGTGTTCAGCGATGTGAGAAAAAATTCAGTTGCCTTATTCATGATTGAGTTATTGCAAAAATGCCTGAAACAACCGGAACCCAATGCCGGTCTTTTTCATTTTGTTGAAGACAGCCTTGTACACCTTGATGAAGCAGATGCAGCCGTTACCGCCAATTTCCCTTTGTTTTTTGCCTTGCACCTTACTGCTTTCTTTGGTTTCCGTTTCAGTGATGATTATTCAGAAAAGGACACCATACTTGATTTGCAGGAAGGAGAATTTGTGCATGATAAGCCACATCACCCGCATTTTCTTGAAGGGGGTCACAGTTATATTACTTCGCAGCTTTTAAAAGTAATGCAGCCACATGAGCTGACAGAAATTAAACTTAACCAGGAGGCAAGAAGGGTACTGCTGCATGCTTATGAAACTTATTATGCATTGCATGTACCAGACTTTGGAACCTTGAAATCATTGCCGGTGCTTAAGGAAATACTGGCATAGGCGGAATTATTTTTTTAAATTTGCTTAAGAATGAAGAACGGCTCTCCGATAGTAAAAGTTCCTTCCAATGCCATTGAGGTATTCAGGCTCCTGCCTGAGGGCACCAGGGCCGAAGTGCTGAATAACATTTTGTATATGTCCCCATCCCCATTATTCAATCATCAGAAATTAATTGTATTGCTAACAGGTAAACTATGGGCGCATGCCGAGAAGTTTAAACTTGGCGAGGTGATTGTTGCACCTTTTGATGTTTATCTTGAAGAGCAGATGTCGGCAGTTCAGCCCGACATCCTTTTTATCAGTAATAAAAACAGAAAGCTGGTAAAGGATGACGGGTATATGTATGGCGCACCAGATTTGATTATTGAAATCCTTTCCAAAGACGGACAGAGGGATAAAAAGCTCAAGAAAGATATTTATGAAAAAGCAGGTGTGAAGGAATATTTTATTATAGACCCCAAAACAAAATTAGTGGAGGCCTTTAACCTGAAGTCAAAAAAATTTGATCTCCGTTACAGCAAAAGAAAATTTTTTCATTCAGCTTTGCTTAATATTGAATTTTCTTTTTGATTCTTTTACAACAACCTTTTGATACTGGAGCCGCCATGATCTGTTTCACTTACACAAACCACTCCAGGCTTCTTTCCTTTTTCAAAACTTCCCAGTTCATCATCCCATTGCAATGCTTTAGCGCCGTTAAGGGTGGCCCATTGCAAAATGGTCTCAAATGGTATATGTGGAAAATGTTTCCTGATGGATTGCACCTCACTCCAGATGTTCAGCTGCCAGTTGCTGCTGTAGCTGTCGGTACCCAAAACAATGTGGCAGTTGTTTTTCATGAACCGTTCAATGGGGGGAACCTTGTTTTCAATGTACAAATTGGCATTGATGCAAAGACAGTAAACAAGGGATAAAGCATTTTCTGCCGCATATTCATTGGCAAACAGCACATCCTCCTCCGGCATAAAGGTATTATGGATAAGAAAAATACTCTGGCCTTTATTAAAATAAGGCAGACAGGATTGGATGCTGCTTTTGCCCGTAACGGGAAAAGGCGATTGCTCAATACCAAATATTTTAAAAAGTTTAAGGTAATCGCCACCGCCTGTTTTATACAATACATCTTCCGCCGGGTGTTCCTGGTTATGGATAGATATGACTTTGTTTTCAGTCAGTTCATTAATGTATTGAAAAGTTTGTGGCGATATGCTGTATGGGGCATGAGGAACCAATGATGTACGATGGGGGAGGCCTGATGTGCGAAGTGCTGTTTCCAGTTGTTTGGCTACCGCTTTATAATGAGTGATATTTTCTTCTGCATTGTCATCGGTAAAACTTAGTACTTCTGTAAAATTCTGCCAGCGGATTTTACTTTTACTTTTAGTTTCTGCTGTATCTGCGGTATTGCCAATATCGCCTACAGCCACAATGCCGTTGCTATACATTTCTTTTTCTGCATCAATAATCTTTTGTTGTATTACTTCTGCATCAAAGCCACGTTTGGTAACTACCGAACATAAAAATTCAATCAGTCCTGTATGCGGCGGAATTACGTCTTTCAGGTGACTCAGTTCAAGGTGGCAGTGGCAATTGATAAAGCCGGGCGTAACCAGCCCTTCAACCTCTATCACATCTTCTCCGGCCTCTTCCGCAGGAACAATAGCTTCAATGGTCCCGTTTCCTGTAGTAACCAGTACATCACTTTCAGCTCTTAAACGATACCCGTCAAACAATTGAGTTGCTTTGAATTTTCTGTATTCCATCAATCTATTTGAGTTAATTTTGCCGCTCAAATTAAGAAATAAAACTCTCCCCGTGGGGAGGCAGAGGGTCATGTTAGATAAATTAGAAGCTATAAAAGCAAGGTTTGATGAAATAGGTGTGGCGCTGACCAATCCTGAAATCATAAGTGATAACAGGAAGTTTGGCCAATTAAGCAAAGAATACCGCAGCCTTGAAAAAATTGTGAATGCCTACCACAGTTACCGGAAGATATTGGATGATGTTGCTTTTTATAAAGAAGCATTAAACGGCAGTGATGAAGAGTTGCGGGAACTTGCCAAAGCCGAAGGGCCGGAACTGGAAGAAAGGAAGGAAGAATTAGAAAAGCAGATCAGGCAGTTGCTGATACCCAAAGACCCGCAGGATGAAAAGAATGCCATTCTTGAAATACGTGCCGGTACCGGCGGTGATGAGGCCAGCCTTTTTGCAGGTGATTTACTGCGGATGTATTTACGCTATTGCGAACGCAGAGGGTGGAAGACGGCTGTGTTGAGCGAAAACGAAGGAACAGTTGGCGGCTATAAAGAGGTGCAGGTTGAAGTAGTGGGAGATGATGTATATGGCACATTAAAATTTGAAAGCGGTGTGCACCGTGTGCAGCGGGTACCCGATACAGAAGGCAGCGGCCGCGTACATACCAGCGCAGCAACGGTGGCCGTAATGCCAGAGGCGGAAGATGTGGATTTTGAACTGAATCCTGCGGATGTAAAAATGGAAACTTCCAGAAGTGGTGGGGCCGGTGGCCAGAATGTGAATAAAGTAGAAACAAAAGTAATGCTCACTCATATTCCAACCGGAACGGTAGTAATATGTCAGACTGAACGTTCACAATTGGGTAACCGGGAAAAAGCCATGCAAATGATGCGTACCAAATTGTATGAAGAACAGGTGCGCAAACAGGAAGAAGAAATTGCAAGGCACAGGAAAAGCCTGGTTAGCAGCGGCGACCGGTCGGCAAAAATAAGAACATACAATTTTCCTCAGGGCCGCATTACCGATCATCGGATTGGTTTAACCCTTTATAACCTTCAGGATGTATTGAACGGGAATATACAAGAGCTTATTGATGCCCTTCAGTTTGCAGAGAATGCAGAGAAACTGGCGGCGCAGAATTAAAAATAGTTTTCCACCCCCCGGCAGTTGTAGCAGAACAATGGCTAACTTTCCGCTGCAATTTTTTTATTCAACCAAACTCAACTTTATGCTTGACAATTTATTTAACCTGGTGAAAGAATACTCAGGAGATGCGGTGGTAAATAACCCGGATGTGCCGAACGAATATAATGAAGAAGTGATGGCAGTTGCCACTCAATCTGTGGCAGGCGGATTGCAGCATAGCCTTGCTAACGGGGGCCTGGCAGATGTATTGCGATTATTTAATGGCCAGGGCGGGGAAGTGCAGCAAAACCCCATTTTCCAGAATATTTCCGACGGGTTCATACAGGATTTGGTAGGCAGGTTTAACATGAATGAGCGGCAGGCATCAGGCGTTGCAGGAAGTTTATTGCCGCTTGTTATCAACAACCTTATCCGCCGCACCAACGACCCCAATAATAACAGTTTTGATATTGCGGGGATACTCAGTTCCCTCACCGGAGGAAGTACCCAGGGGCTGAATATACAAAACCTTGTAAGCAGGTTTACACAGGGTGGTTTAGACAGGGATGGCGATGGAGATACCGATCTGCAGGATGTGATCAGTACTGTTACAAATGGGGCAAGGCAACAGGCGAACAACCCTGCTGCAGGCGGCGGAGGGCTTATGGATATGATTAAAGGCTTTATGGCCCGCTGATAAATAGTTTGATTAAACAAAAATGGGCAACAGTTTAAACACTGTTGCCCATTTCTTTATTTATAAGGCAATATTAATGCACTGTTCTCATAATAGGGTGCCTGTCTGCACCAATGTAACCAAAAAAGTAACCAAATGTAAGCCCGATATACCTGTGTTTGTATTCGGCCGAACTGCTGTTGGAAAAATTGGCCATGCCATATGTATAGTTCAGTTTTATAGACGAGCCTATGCCAAGCTTATAACCTACCACGGCATTAAGGCCATAGTCAATCCGCTTTACCTGTTCGCTACTGTTTCCGAAATCTACAGGCTCATCAGAAATTTCAGAATGTGTTGCAAGCTGGTAAGTGGTTTTTGTTTTACCGCTTATGCCGCCCGCAAGATAAGGGCCGCCGCCAAGAAAAATATAGCTTTTACCTACAGCAGCGTAGTACAGGATATTGGGTTGCAGCTCCATGTAATTGATTCGTTGAACACCACTGTATTTAATGCTCCCGGGGTTTTGAACACCGGCAAACTGGTACCCTTTGGAAATATAATTCAGTTCAGTTAAAACACTGAAGTTGGTTGCGCCAATGTCAACACCTACCATTACACCCATGCTGTAGCCGAGTTTGTTCTGATAAGTCATTCCGGAAACATCATTAACGGGGATTACTTTTGAAGAGAGGAGCCCTCCCTGTAAGCCAATTTTAGCCTGTTGGGAAAATGCGTTGAACACAAGGAATACGGTTACGCAAGAAAATAAAGTTTTCTTCATAGTGATGATTGGATTTAATACTTAAAAATGCAGGGCAGGATTGAAAAAACTCCCGGTTGCTGAAGACCCAGCCAAGGCTGAAAGGCTTTTTTGCAAAACCTTAAGATTATCAGTACAACCAAAAGCATCTGATTAACGTATTTTTATGTGTATTAATTGTAAAGCAACCGGCAAATACACTGAGCAGGCAGGCAATTTTGAGGAAGGCCGGGACGTTTAAAAGAAAAAGTTCTTTACCAGTTCGTTAACAAAATGGCGCTAAACCTTGGCATCGGTTTTGCGTCTATTACATAAGACTCACAAAAGCAGTCAATTTTCTCATAAGCAGTTAGTTTTGGTTGCGGCCCCTATTTCTATAGGGGCTTATTTTTTTGTGGTAACCTGAGGCTGCTGTAAAAAAAACCTCCAAAAGCACCGGCTGCGTCTGCAATTACGTCACCCCCGTCAAACATGCGGTTTGCAACAAAATATTTCTGGTAAAACTCCATGGCAATACCATATGCGCAGGAAAGAATGGCAATTACTAAAATGATTCTTCTGAAAAAGGAAACGGGAGGTTGTTTCCCTGAGAAATAAAAAGCCCACAGATAAACGAGTATCCAGAATAAAATAAAGTGCACCACTTTATCAAGATGGGGGATATTCAAAAACCCTGCATCAGGAAAACTGCTGCCGGGCAGAGCGAGTAAAACAAAAATCAGTATTACCCATGCTATACCGGGCCAGGGGGTTTTTAAAAAGCGGGCCATCATGAAAGTAGATGAAGTTAAGCGCCAACCAGCGCTTCATACGCTTTGGCATCAAGCAACCGGCTGGTATCTGTTGAAGGTTCTATGGACATTTTAATCATCCATCCTGCACCATAAGGATCCTCGTTTACCAGTTCCGGTTGTTTATCAAGTTCTGCATTTTTTTCAGTTATGGTTCCGTTAAGGGGCAGGTAAAGGTCGCTTACTGTTTTAACCGCTTCAACTGTGCCGAAAATGGATTCCTCGGCAAGGGTTTTCCCAATGGTATCAATATCAACATATACAATATCTCCAAGTTCACGTTGGGCAAAGTCGGTAATACCAATTGTAGCTGTGGTTCCATCAATTAAAATCCATTCATGGTCTTTAGTGTACTTCAGGTGACCGGGAAAATTCATAACAAAAAATTTAATGATTAAGAGATGCAAAGATGTAAAAAACAAAAATCCGGACAAGATTATTTTTTCTGTTTCACCAAACGGGCCCTCAGTATGCGGACATCCTGCAAGGGCCTGTCCTTGTCAGTGCCTTTACTGGTGGGTGTTGCGGCTAAACTGTCCAATACCGGCAGGCCTTTTACAACTACTCCAAACACTGTATAACCCTGATCGAGATGGGGCGTGCCGCCAATGGTTTTGTAAACTTCACGTTGCTGAGCGGGGATTTTTCTTCCTTTTAAGCGAAATGTTTCTACTGAATCAAGTCCCGCATCAGTAAATGTTTTGCCCTGCACAATGTAAAACTGCGAACCGCTGCTTGCTTTTTGCGGGTTTACATCATCACCTGCTCTTGCAGCTGCAATCACCCCTTTTTTATGAAATAATGTGGCCCTGAATTCGGCAGGTACAGTGTAATCCGGCCCGCCGTTGCCCAGCCTTTCACCGGGTTTGGCCCGTTTGCTGTTGGGGTCGCCGGCCTGTATCATAAAGTTTTGGATAACGCGGTGGAATAAAATGCTGTCGTAATATTTTTGTTTTACCAGCTTAATAAAATTTTTCTTGTGCAAAGGAGTGGAATCTGATAAACGGATGATCATATTTCCTTTAGTGGTTTGCAGTTCTACATCCTTTTTCAAATCATTTTTTCTAAGCCCGTCACCTATTTTAGGGTTGCAGGAAGCGATAAGTATAACGGGTAAAGCAAAGGAAATAATTTTTTTCATTTCAGCGGTTTAATCCAAAAAACCACGGTTTTTAAAATAAAGCAATACATGGTCTTTAATAAAGTTTTCCTGTTCAGGCAAACCTATCGCCGGCACTTCCTTTAACTGCTTGAAATGGGGCCAGCCGTCCTCATCATAACTTTCAATTTCATAATAACCGCTTTGAGAAAGCAGGCTGCAAACGGCTACATGCATCAGGTCCTGTTTTTGTTCTTTGGTAAACTTCTTCCTGAGTTCACCAAACTCCTGTATGCCTATGAGGAAAAGTATCCCTTCCAGGTCAGGCTTTTTGCCAAACCTTTCAAGAAGCTTTTCTTCCAGTTTCCACCATCTTGCCTGCAGGTCGTCTTTTGCATTTATCATCCGGCAAAAATAAATTAATTACCATTGCAGATGTTTTTAAAGGCATGTTGCCTTCAGGTGTAAACATTACCTTTGCGCAAATTTTTGGAACAATGTTGCAGGCGGCAATTATCCGGCAAAACCCGGATCTGGTAAAGCAAAGACTGGCCATTAAAAATTTTCCGGAACCAGGCCTGGTGAATGATATTATTGCACTGGATGACGAACGGAAGAAACTTCAAAATGAATTTGATACCATACAGTCAAAAATCAACAGTTCTTCTAAGGAAATAGGACAGTTGATGGGCAAGGGACAAAAAGATGAAGCCGAAAAGCTGAAACTTGATGTAGCAACGCTCAAATCATCTTTACAGCCGGTATCAGAAAAATTCAATGCAACGGAAAAACAACTACAGGACATACTTGTAAAGCTTCCCAACCTTCCCTCAGATAAAGTTCCTCCCGGCAAAACACCTGAAGACAATGTGGTGGTACGTGAAGGCGGAACCATACCAGTATTACACGCCAATGCAAAACCACATTGGGAGCTTGCCAGGCAATACAACCTGATTGATTTTGAACTGGGCAATAAAATTACAGGCAGCGGATTCCCTTTATACACAGGTAAGGGCGCAAAACTGCAGCGTGCATTGATACAATGTTTTCTTGAATACAATACCAATGCCGGCTATATGGAGTATAGCCCCCCTTTCATGGTAAATGAAACATCTGCTTTCGGCACGGGCCAGTTGCCCGATAAAGAAGGCCAGATGTATTTTGCAGGTGCAGATAATTTTTACCTGATACCTACTGCTGAGGTACCTGTTACGAATATTTACCGCGATGAGCTGTTAAAAGAAAATGATTTGCCAATCAAAATGACGGCATATACGCCATGCTTCAGAAGGGAGGCGGGAAGCTATGGCAAAGATGTAAGGGGGCTGAACCGTGTGCACCAGTTTGATAAGGTTGAGATTGTGCAGCTTGTTCACCCCGATAAAAGTTATGATGTACTGGAAGAAATGGTAAGCCATGTAGAAAACCTTGTACAGTCTTTGCAGTTGCCTTACCGCATTTTAAAATTATGCGGTGGCGATATGGGCTTTGCATCAGCGCTTACTTACGATTTTGAAGTGTACAGCGCAGCGCAGCAGAAATGGCTTGAAGTAAGTTCAGTTACCAACTTTGAAACTTTTCAGAGCAACCGGATGAAGATACGTTTTAAAGATGCAGGCGGAAAAAACCAGCTTGTTCATTCACTCAACGGAAGCTCCATGGCATTGCCCCGTATTGTAGCGGCTTTGCTGGAGAACAATCAGTCAGAGAAAGGAATCATGTTGCCCAAAGTTGTGCATCCCTTTTTTGGAGCAGAAATGATTGTGTGATTTTTAAAATCCCATCTTTAAACTGATGGTCTGCAAATCATTGATCAACCCAAACGCATAATGGCTGAACTCCATTTTTGCAGTTAATTTTTCATTGAATTTAAAACCATATCCAATCCCCAGTATTACCCCATTGCCTTTTAATTTTTCAGTGGCGTACCGGTGTTCAGTAAATTCACCATTTACCAGTTTGCCGCTTTCAAAGTGATGTGTTTTGCCCATTCTTATACCTGCGGCAATATTTGCCAGAATGCCTGTTCCTGTTTCCGCACCGCTGCTGTATTGAATTTTTGCACTGGCTGTGGCCTGCCTGAAATAAGCCCCTTCGTTTTCTGTGGCATTCCAGCGTGGTACATGTGAGGAATGAAAATACTGTAGAGATACAAGTCCGTCAATGTGATTAAACAAATACACTTCGCCTTCTGCATGCAGGCTCACGCCGCGGAAACCAATCCTGTTTTCTATTCCGTAACCAGCACCAAAATAAGTTTTGAAGTCTTTTTGTGAGAAACAAGCTGTAGCTATACCTGATAGCAACAGGATTAACGCCGTTTTTTTATTCATCAGGGAACAGAGATTTAGGGTAAACTTCGGCGATAATTTGTATTTGAAAGTTGAACTTTCTTAAACTATTAAACCGGCTGATTATTGCATAATGTGGGTAACTGCAAACATCAGGCAGCCATCCTGTAAAAAGGTAATTTTTTAATTCGCTGGTTCATAACATAAAACCACAGGGGCGGCAACAGGGAGAGCAACATCATGCCCGGATATCCGGTTGGCATCTGAGGTGCATTTTCGTGGTGCCTCAGCACCTGGTATTTGCGGCTGGCAAGGTAATGGTGGTCGCTGTGGCGTGACAATTCGAAAAGCATCAGCCTGCCCAGTATATGGTTGCTGTTCCAGCTGTGGTGGGGCATGGCCCGCTCATATTTTCCCTCAGCATTTTGTTTTCTTTCCAGCCCGTAATGTTCAATGTAGTTTACGGTTTCAAGTAATAAAATACCCATCAGCGCTGCAGCAAGAAAATATAAAGTAATCAGCCAGCCGTAAAAGAAAAATATTGCTGAAATAAAAATTAACTGGATGACCTGAAACTGCAGCATTTCATTGTTGGGGTGAAAACCCTGCAACCCCTTTTTCTGCATATCTCTTCCGGCAATTTTCCATGCGGAAAGCCATGAAAATATAATGGTGCGGAAATAAAAGCTGTAGATCATTTCGCCATACCTGGCGCTGCCCGGGTCTTCTTTGGTTGACACATTTTTATGGTGCCCTTTATTGTGCTCAATAAAAAAGTGCATGTAAAGAGAAGTAAGCAGCAGCATTTTGGCAAGGGTTTGCTCAAACTTATTGGCCCTGTGCCCCAGTTCGTGCCCTACATTTATGCCGAAGCTGCCGCATACAAGCCCCATCGATCCTATTCTTCCGGCGGTTTCATACCACTGCAGGGGTTGTTTCATGCTGTTAAGGAAATAAAATAACGAGAGGTATTGCAATACCACAATGGCATACAGCCAGTAATCATACAACCTGTCATTTTTTGCCAGTTCTTCTGCTGCTGCAGAAAGGTTTTTGTCATCAGGTTTCAGCACAAGTTCAGTAAGGGGAATAATAACCCAGGCGTAAACAAGCGGTAAGTAAATGACCCACCCGGTATATGTAAATGAAAGGAACGACAATACATATACCAGCAGGGGTGAAGCAAATTTAAATGCCCTTGTTTTCACTTTATCAAATTAAAAAATCTTTGCGGGATATTTTCATTTTGTTAACTTAATTAAATAAAATCCCGCATTAAACTTTCCGTTATAGCAAAGGTCACAAACAAAATTTTATAATGGCGGTTTCCCTGCAAATGAAAAATATCCACCTGCTGTGGCGGGCGGGCTTCGGGCCCCGTGCCGAAGACATTCCGCAGTTAGACAAGAAAACGCCAAAAGACCTGCTGAAGGAAATATTTAAGTCCTCATCCAAATCTCCCCAATATATCAATGTGGCAAGCAACATCCTTGATGGTCTCGTAAAGGGTATCCAGGATGCAGGCAAAATGCAGGAACTCACCAAAGAGCAAAAGCAGCAGATCAAAAAACAAAGCAGGGAAGATTTAAAGAACCTCAACCTGCGCTGGATGGATGAAATGGTGAATAATGAAGCGCAACTGAGGGAAAAGATGGCCCTTTTCTGGCATGGCCATTTTGCCTGCAGGGAGATCAATATTTTTTTTCAGCAGCAATTACTGGATGTTATCCGAAGGAATGCTTTGGGAAATTTCGGCGATTTGTTAAGAGAGGTTTCTAAAAGCGCTTCTATGCTGGCTTTTCTCAACAACCAGCAAAACCGCAAACAGCGCCCAAATGAAAACTTTGCCCGTGAAGTAATGGAATTGTTTACACTTGGAAGAGGTAATTACTCAGAGAAAGACATTAAAGAAGCTGCAAGGGCTTTTACAGGATGGGGCTTTAACCTGAAGGGCGAATTTGTTTTCAGAAAAAACCTGCATGATAACGGTGTGAAGACGGTACTGGGAAAAACAGGAGATTTTGACGGAGATGACCTGCTGGATATTTTACTGGAACAGAAACAAACCGCAATATTTATTGCAGAGAAGATTTACCGGTATTTCGTAAATGAAAATGCGGATAAAGAAAAAACCCGCTGGCTTGCTGCAAGGTTTTACCAAAGCAATTACGACATCAAAAAATTAATGGAGGATATTTTCAGCAGCGACTGGTTTTATGATGACAGGAATGTCGGAGCAAAAATAAAATCGCCTGTTGAGTTACTGGCCGGTATAAGGCGGATGCTGCCGATGGAGTTTGAAAAGGAAGAAATACAGTTGCTGTATCAAAAACTTTTAGGTCAGGTATTGTTTTATCCGCCTAATGTTGCGGGGTGGCCCGGCGGTAAAAACTGGATTGACAGTTCTTCCCTGATGTACCGCCTGCGCCTTCTGCAACTCCTGAAAGATGATGATTCTTTTAACGCTACGCCAAAATCTGATGATGATGTGATGATGGGGCAGATGGATATGGAAGCCGGTTTAAGCAAAGAACAGATAGAAGAAAAATTAAGAAAGAGGTTAAAGAAACAGGGATTGAGCGATGATGAGGCTGACAAACGTGTAAAGGTTGTTATGGGCAATGAGAAATTGCTGGCTGCTATTCAAAACAAACAACAGCAAAAGAACGGTAATACAAAAGCAATGGTGAATGTGGATATTGACTGGAAAGTTTATAATCAGTATTTCATGAAACTGACAAGGGAAAGCCTTGCACAAAAAATTTCAGCAGTTTTATTAACTGCGCCTTTCGCTGATTTTAATGTTATAAATACCTATACTGACAGCAGCAGCAAGGAAAATTATATTCAGACGGTAACCATTCAGCTGATGAGTACGCCGGAATACCAGATGTGTTAAAACCCCCAACCCCCTGCAGGGGAATTTGGATGAGGGTTTGTTTTGAATTTGAGCGTTCCTGAGATATGAAAATTGTAATATGCTGTTGGCAGTTGTGCATGATTCCAATAACTGCCGGGAACAATTTTCATTTCTTTATTTATAATAACAAAAGCAGCACATAAAGAGCAGTGTTGTATAAACTCCCCTTTAGGGGATGGGGGTAATTATGTTTATCAAACGCCGCGAATTTTTATTAACTGGTTCATTGGCCACCGGTTCATTGCTGGTGCCCCGCTTCCTGAAAGCGTTTGAAAAACCCATGACGGTGCCGCCTGGAAATAAAGTTGTTGTCATCATTCAACTTAGCGGCGGCAATGACGGGCTGAATACGGTAATACCTGTACGTAATGATATTTACTACCGGGATAGACCGCGGTTGGGGATTAAAAAAGAACAGGCGCTTTCAACCGGAGAGGAAGCGGGCCTGCACCCGTCATTAACTGCATTCAAAGAATTGTATGATAACGGAAGCCTTGGTATATTAAACAGCGTGGGTTATCCCAACCCCGACCGTTCGCATTTCCGCAGCATGGATATATGGCATAGCGCCAGCAACAGCAATGAATACATCAACAGCGGGTGGATTGGCCGTTACCTTGATGCCCAATGTAAAGGCTGTGATAAGCCTGCGCAGGCTTTGGAAATTGATGATGTGCTGAGCCTTGCCCTGAAAGGAGAGCATGTAAAAGGGCTTGCACTCCGTGACCCGAAAAAATTGTACGGCAGCAGCCAGGAAAAATATTTTAAAGAACTTTCTGCCAAACATATCCGCAGCAATGAAGAAAGGCCTGTTGATTATTTATATAAAACGATGGCTGAAACGCTGAGCTCTGCAGATTACATCTTTCAGCAGAGCAGGCTGCACCCAAGTAAGCAACAATATCCCTCTACACAAACGGGACAAAGTTTAAAAACAATTGCAAGCCTTATTTTCAGCGACATCAATACCAAAGTGTATTATGTTTCACTGGGCAGCTTTGATACACATATTGCACAGGAAGGCCAGCAAAAAAGATTGTTTACGGAGCTGAACGATGCAGTAAAAGCATTTACAGCAGACCTCAGGGAGAACAACCGCTTTAATGATGTACTGTTGTTTACTTTTTCTGAATTTGGCAGAAGGGTATCGCAGAATGCCAGTGGCGGAACAGATCATGGAACAGCTAACAACATGTTTTTCATCAGCGGCGGATTAAAGCAAAAAGGCCTCATCAACGAACTGCCGGATTTAAACAGCCTTCAGGATGGCGACCTGAAACACCAGGTGGATTTTAAAAATGTATATGCCACAATTTTAAATAAATGGTTAAATGTGGACGACACTGCAATTCTTGGAAAGAAATTTGATTATTTAAAATTTATATAGCAAAACATATAACCGGACGGTATTGGTGATTGAACGGGCATCCTGCAAAACAGGGTGCTTTTTTATTTTTTCATCTTCTTCGCCATCAGTACAGCTTTGTATGCGTTCACCCTTCCGTAACCATAATAAATACTGTGCCCTTTGGCATTGTATTTCCCGCCTGCCACATCAATTTTATCTGCCGTAAGCTTTAAAATTTCTTTTACCTGCCTGGAGGTTAAGCCAGGGTTTACAGATAATATCAGTGCACAAACACCTGCCACACCTGGGCAGGCGCTGGATGTGCCACCAAAATCAGAAGCATAACCGTTTACGCTGTAACCCTTTTTCTTCAAACGGTCTGTTGTCCATATACCGGTGGTTAATGGCGCAGGGTGATTGGTATCTTCCCAATCATTGCTGGGAAAACAAACCCATATACATCTGCCATGATCGCTGTAAATACTTTTTTTACTGTAATCGTTACATGCTGCAACTGCAATTATATCCGTGTTGGATATATATCCGTCAAAATCGGCTTTTTCATTTCCATTACCGGCCGAAAACAATACGATACATCCTTTGCCATTACGCCCTTTTGTTACAGCAAAACGGATCACTTTGCGGATGCGGTCGGGGAGTTCATGTTTTTGAAAATGTAATTTGTCTTCCGCATCAGACGGGTCGCCATCTTCGGGGCCCCAACTGCAGGAAATAATATCAGCGCCATTGTCAACTGCATGAAAAATACTGTTGGCTTCATCCTGCGAGCCAAGATCAGATTCGCAGCGTATGGGCATGAGCCGTGCGGCAGGCGACACACCAGACGCTTTATGCTGGCCGCTTGCACACGCTACACCAGCACATGCCGTGCCATGGTCATCATCTTTGTAAAAAGGCATGGGGTCATCGCTTTTGTCATCAGCATTATAAGCGGCAATTATCTTTCCCGGGATTTTAAATTCAGGATGGTTGATGTCAACACCATCATCAATTACTGCAATGGTAATACCCTCTCCTTTGGTAATGGCATGCGCCTTTTCCACCCAACTGTGTGCATTGATGATTTTTTTACGGTAAACTGTTTTCTTCAAATGCCACTGCCTCGGGTGGATAACCGGTGGCCCGGGAAGGGTAAAATTTTTCTTGCCCTTTTTTCTTATCAGTTCCGGCTCGCACAGTTCCACTTCTTTCTTTTGCAGGAGTTTTTTGCATATGTTAAAAACCTTCATGCCCGTGCCTTCTGCCGCCTGCACGAAAAAAGCATTGGTATCATACGGGATTACAGATTTAATGGTAAGCTTAAATTGTGAAATGATCTTCCTGCATTCAATTTGCGGAATGGCATCATGAAATTTGAGATAAATGTTTTCTGTATATAAAACGGGTTCTTTAGAAACAGCGTCAACCAGCACCCTGCCCGCAAAGCGGATGCCTTTTTCCTTTTTGTAGATTTCCCTTACTTTATTGCGTATGGCCAGGGGATTGCTTTCATCCTTCTTTACTTCAAGCACGGTAACATTGGCACGGGGGAGTTTTTGTTTTACCCGCAACTTTTGCGACAGCTCTTTTGATTTTGTCTTGGTTAAAGATTTCTGAAGTGTTTTGTCATCACGTGTCCTTACTGCAACCAGGTTTTTGCTTTCATTCAGTTCAACAGTAGCACCTTTTTTGCCGCCAATGGTATAGGTAACTTTTTTCATGTTATGCAGGTTTATTAAAAATAATGCCGTACAAAAGTTAGCACAACTGAAATAAAAAAACCATACCCTTTTAGTTGTATGGCTTTAGCTGATAAATTTAAAGTGTGTTATCAGGTTTTGTTTTTGCTCATGGCTACACGGTATAAGATCAGCGCCATGGCGGCAAAGAATAGAACACCTAAGAGAAAATAACCCGTTTGCCCCATTGATCCTGTTAAGCCATGTTCAGCGCTGATGTTCTGCAGCCATTTATTAACGCCATCATTAGCCTGCATAAATGCAACCAAAACACCGGCCAATGCCCCTCCTGCAACGAGGCCTGTTGCAAAAAGGTTTCCCTTTCTTAAATCTTCTTCTTCAGCAGATGTTTCATCTCCTTTCTTTTTATGTTTCCAGTCAATAATACCACGTATAGCACCGCCAATAAAGATCGGCAGGGTGGTAGATAAAGGAAGATAAATACCAATAGCAAAGCTCAAAGCTTTAATGCCGCAGAGTTCCATTACTATGGCAATACATACCCCTACCAGTACAAATTGCCAGTCGAGATTGAAAGAAAGAATGCCTTTGATTAATGTGGCCATTAGTGTGGCCTGCGGTGCAGAATATTTATCTGTTCCAATGGCATGTTGTATGCCCTGCTGCACCATATCGCTGGTGGGGGTGTCCAGAACTTTAACTGTAAAGCCAATTGCAAGGGAAGAAACAATGGCGCCGATAAACAATGCCAGCTGCTGGTAGCGTGGCGTGGCGCCAACGATGTACCCCGTTTTTAAATCCTGCGATGTGGCGCCTGCATTGGCAGCTGCAATACAGATCATACCTCCTACCACCAATGCCATAGGTTCATATACTTTTCCAGTCCACCCTACTGCGATAAATATGAGACAGGTGCCCATTAATGTAGCAATCGTCATACCCGATATGGGATTGTTGGAATTACCGATCAAACCCACAATTCTTGATGAAACTGTAACGAAAAATGCACCGAATATTACTACGAGAACACCAAGCAGCAGTTTACTCCATATGCTGTCTCCGGGAACCTGGGGCAGAACAGTCATCAATAAAATGAGTGCAAGGCTTCCGAAGCCAACTATTTTAATAGATAAATCCCTTTCGGTGCGCATTACAATTTTTTGAGCTGCTTCTCCTCCTTTTAAAGAACTCACACTTCCTTTAAATGAAGAAATGATGGTGGGTATGGTTTTTAATAAAGTAATAAAACCTCCCGCTGCAACAGCGCCTGCACCAACCTGGCGGACATAAGCCCTGTAAATGGCAACAGCATAATCACTGAAGGTATGAGTAACCGGATCCCATCCTCCCGGCCCGCCTGCGGTATTGATATCTTTTAAATAACCCAGTTTAATCAGTTGCGCTGCAATCAAATCAGAAGGGACCAATGAAGCCAGCAAAGGGTTAAACACAAACCAGGTTAATACACTTCCCGCAACCAGAACGCCGGCAATTTTTGGCCCGATGATGTATCCCACACCTAAATATTCAGGGGTAATTTCCCCGCTGATTTTTGCAGAAGGAAAAAACTTGTTGGTTTGCCTGGTCATGAAGGAAGGCACTTCTGCAATAACATGAAATATTTTTTGCAATAATGCATAAACAGCGGCAACACCCAAACCAAGAAATGCCGTGCGGGCAAACTCACCTCCTTTCTCTCCTGCTTTTAAAACAGAGCCACATGCAGTTCCTTCAGGATAGGGAAGGGTTTCGTGTTCTTTTACGATCAGTGCACGGCGCAGGGGTATCATCATTAGTGTACCCAGTATGCCGCCAAAAATGGCAAGTGTAAGAATGGTGAAATAATTAAAATAATCAGCGCTTCCTTTTTCACTTAAAAACAAAAAACCAGGTAAGGTAAATACCACACCTGCTGCAATGCTTTCGCCTGCTGAACCTGTTGTTTGTATGATGTTGTTTTCAAGTATGGTTGTTTTGAGAAAGAGTTTGCTCAATGCAATGGCCATTACGGCAATGGGGATGGATGCAGAAACTGTAAGCCCCGCTTTTAAGGCCAGGTAAACAGTGGCTGCCCCGAAAATGATACCGAATGCGGCGCCTGTAATAACTGATTTAATAGTGAATTCCGCCATATTGGTTTCAGGCGAAACAAATGGCTTGAAGGATGGTTTCTGTTCTGCCATAGCAGTTTTTTTTGGTTACAGAAAGATAGGGAAAAATAAAAAGGCCATGCAATTACGGTTACACTAAGTTATTCCATGCATCATCTTCTGCAGCTTTTTTGAAAGCAGCAGTAAAATGATACCGGCAATACCACCCATGAATACAAACAGTATAAAGAAATCGTACAGGTTATTCATCTGGTAGCCAAGGAAATTGGTTGTTTTTCCCCCTTCAGGATACAAAGCACTTAATACACCAGCTAATTTATTACCACCTGCATTGCCAAGGAACCATACTGCCATTAGCAGTGAAGCAAATTTCAGAGGTGATAATTTATTGAACAATGAAAGACCAATAGGAGAAAGACATAGTTCACCCCAGGTATGCAGCAGGTACAGGCCTGCTAACCAGATAATGCTTGCTTTTTTTGTTTCTGCCGTTTGAACTCCATATGCTATCCATAAATAACCCAGGGCCAAAAGAATCAGCCCGATTCCCATTTTAGTAGGGGTGGCTGGCTGATTCTTTCCCATCTTTAACCATATCCATGCAAAAATGGGGGCAAAGATGATAATGTAGGCAGAGTTAAATGACTGAAAATAGGAAGGCGGCATATTGTAATTACCCCAGAGGTTCAGATTAGTTTGTCGTTCTGCAAATACTGCCAGCGACGCACCGGTTTGTTCATAAGCTCCCCAAAAAAATACCACAAAAAACGCGATGATTACCATTACCCATACCCTTTGTCTTTCTTCTTTATTGAGGCTTTTATCAGACAGAATAAGAAAAATGATAAAAATAAAACTGGCAGCTATCAGGTAAAAGAGGTAATTGATTCTTGTATCAAGGTAAATAACACCAATCATAAATGCAGCAAATGCCAGCATACCTATTATAATAAAGGCTGGGTTCAGCCATATTTTGGGCGGGGCTTTCACGATTGATGAGGCCGGTACTGCCGGATCATCAGCAGATGGTACATCTGTGCCCGGGGTGGTTCCTAATATTTTTCCTTCCGGGGAACGCACATATTTATCGTGATATATTTTTTGAATAATAATACTGATTATCATACCAGCACCTGCAATAAGAAAGGCCCATTTGAAATCAGCAGGGTTTCCTGTGTTACCAAAGGTGCCGCAAAGAATAGGGCCGATGGTTGCACCAAGATTAATTCCCATATAAAAAATAGTGTAAGCCGGGTCAACTCTCAGATCTCCTTTTGGATAAAGCTGCCCTACAAGAGATGAGATGTTTGCTTTAAAGAAACCGTTACCTGCAACCATGAAACCAAGACCTGAGAAAAAAAGAATGTTGGCGAGGCCCGGCGAAGAGTTATAGATGGATGCACAAACGAAAAGAATCAGTTCACCGGCAACCATCACAAGGCCACCAACAAGAATGGATCTTTTATTTCCCCAGTAACGATCGGCTACATAACCACCTACCAGAGGGGTCAGGTAAAGTAAACTGATATAACTGCCATATAAATTAGATGCAAAATCAAGCTTGAGAAGCAGGGCCTGCGTCATGAAATAAAGCAGGATGGCCCTCATGCCATAGTAATTAAACCGTTCCCACATTTCAGTTGCAAACAAAATGTACAGCCCTTTGGGATGGCCTTTCGGGGTAGTCTGGTTCATAAAAGTTTTTTTAATGTATTGCGGGGGCGGAACGATATTGGCT
>JANRKT010000105.1:0-6762 GCA_033763355.1 Chitinophagaceae bacterium
TCCCTGCTCATTGCTGGCTTCATCCCACAAAAGGTCATTACCTGCAGGAGAAGAAATCAATATGCCGAAGCGTACAGCATCAGCGCCGTATTTATCAATTAATCCAAGCAGGTCAGGCGAATTGCCCAACTGCTTGCTCATCTTTCGTCCCTGTTTGTCTCTTACAATCCCCGTAAAATAAACATCGCTGAAAGGCTTTTCTTTCATGTATTCAAACCCCGCCATGATCATCCTTGCCACCCAGAAGAAAATAATTTCAGGTGCGGTCACCAAAGTATTGGTGGGATAATAATATTTTATGTCAGCATTGCCCGGGTTGCTGTAACCTTTAAATACCTCAAAAGGCCATAACCAGGAAGAGAACCAGGTGTCGAGGCAGTCTTCGTCCTGTTGTAAATCGTCAATCGTGAATGATGGATTGTGACCGAACTGTTCGTATGCTTTTTCTCTGGTTGCTGCAACCTGAAAACTTCCGTCAGGTGCATACCATGCCGGTATCCTGTGCCCCCACCACAACTGGCGGCTGATGCACCAGTCTTTGATATTCTCCATCCAGTGACGGTAAAGGTTTTTAAATTTTGCAGGATAGAATTTAATGTCATCTTCAACAACAGCATTCAATGCCGGGCCGCTTATTTTTTTCATGGCAACCCACCATTGCAGGCTTAAACGGGGTTCAACCACCACATCAGTCCTTTCGCTATAACCTACCTCGCTGGTATAGTCTTCAATTTTTTCTATGTGGTTTTCCGCTTCAAGTTGAGTAACAATTTTTTTTCTTGCCTCGAACCTGTCTTCACCAATAAAAATTTTCGCATCTGCATTCAGTGTCCCGTCTTCGTTGAAAATATCAACTACTTCCAGTTTATGTTTTTGTCCCAACTGGTAATCATTCATGTCATGCGCCGGTGTAATTTTTAAAGCACCTGTGCCAAATTCCATGCTTACATATTCATCTGCAATAACAGGAATGGGTTTGTTAATAAGCGGCACAAGCACAGTTTTGCCATGCAAATGTTTGTAGCGTTCGTCGCCGGGGTGCACGCAAACTGCGGTATCCCCCATTATGGTTTCCGGGCGTACAGTAGCTATTATAACAGCATTGTTTTCGCCTTCAATTTTATAGCGGAGGTAATAAAGTTTTTGTTTTGTTTCCTTTCTTATCACTTCCTCATCGCTCAAAGCAGTTTTTGCCCTGGGGTCCCAGTTAATCATCCGTTTACCGCGATAGATATAACCCTTGTTGTAAAGGTCAACAAACACATTGATTACAGATTGATAGTAATCCGGGTCCATGGTAAAACTGGTGCGGTCCCAATCGAGGCTGCAGCCCAGCTTCTTTAACTGCTGCAGAATGATGCCTCCGTATTTTTCCTTCCACTCCCAGGCGTATTTGAGAAACTCATCCCTGCTAAGCGTTGATTTATTGATGCCCCTCTCACGGAGCATCTGCACTACTTTGGCTTCAGTGGCAATAGAGGCATGGTCAGTGCCCGGCACCCAGCAGGCATTTTTGCCAGTCATCCTGGCACGACGCACCACTATATCCTGGATGGTATTGTTTAAACAATGTCCCATGTGTAAAACACCTGTTACATTAGGCGGCGGTATTACTACGGTATAGGATTCCCTGCCATCAGGTTTGCTGTTGAAGTATTTTTTATCAAGCCAGTGCTGATACCATTTTTCCTCTGCGGCCTTGTGCTCAAAATTTTTGCTCAGTTCCATAATATTTTAAAATACGGCTGGCAAAGTTAATCAATCTGCTTTTTTCAATGGCTTTTTATACAGATGTGGCCAAGCCTGCCGGAATCTGTAATCCTAAGAGGGTAGATGCAGCGATGGGGATCTGTTTTTTGCAAAATGATTTTATTACCGGCAGTATCAAAAAGTGGATTTGCCTGCCTTACTTTGGCTTATAATAATGACTGGAGAAAATTAAATCACCACTCCTTTTTCAACAGATGTGTATTTTAAAACCATGAACCAGTCTTTGCATAAAGGTTCGGTCAGGTATGCAGTGATATAATTAAAATAAGATGGTTAAGATATGCCCGGCCATAAAAGGAACAGCACAGGAAAGTTCTTCTTTTTCTCCGGCAGAAATTTTTACTGACCTGAGCTGCATGCAATTCGCAGGCGCTGCGGCAGGTATTTCATATAAAGCTGGGAGTTTTGCGGGATTGCTGGTAACCCTGACCTTTTTAACATTATCAATGCTGGGTAAAAATGGGATGCTATTATTCATCCAGTAACCGGCTGCCATTGATGCTACAACCAATATTTTCTTCATAACATTTGTTTTAATGATACAAAACTATGTTATGAACAGCCGCCAGGACGTTAAGCAAGGTTAATTGAAGTTAGCGTAAGGTGAAATATGAAAATAACATCCTTACCCTGTTCTTTACTAAACAGGTTACAATAACTGAAATAACCGGTCACCCCCGCAATACAGGCTAATTTACCTGTTTATGCAGGCCGCACACTTTACCTTCAGCAATGTTTTTGGGAAAGAATAATGATTGGTTCAGGGGCAATACACTTCTACCCTCATGCTGAGGAAGCACATTTTCAGTATTTAAGGGTTACTTACCAGGCGAGATAAGTAATTAAAGCGATGGTGCCGTAAAGGGCAACTACAATCAGGGCAATTTTTACGCCTTCTGCCATGTGCATAGATTGAAACAATTTCATAGCCAAATTCTTTTTTGTGATTAATAGGTAATAATGCTTTGGCTAATTCAAAGGAAATAGATTGAACCTGGCTTTCCTGGGGTTGGGGTAATTTTTAATGGTCAGTAAGGAACTGGAATTGCGGGGTAAGTAAGTAGTGGAACAAAATTAGAAATTTTATATTCCTGTGCAAGCCCTGTTGCAAAAAACTGATAAAAAAAGCGGGTTTTGCTGACAAAAATCAGTATAAATACTGTGTTATAGAGCTAATCTTGCACTGTAGTTACAGGCAACCTTAAAAAATTTGTTCAAAGAAAAAAGCATTAAAAACCAGTCATCATGAAAAATAAACTCACCCATGTAAACCAGTATGCCATCTGGGTTGATCACAAAAAAGCGATCATTGGCTGCATAGATGAAAAGGGGAATTTTTCTTCTGAAGAATTGCTGTCTGATATGGAAAGCAGGGAAAGGTTTGCCGGGGAGCAGACCAATAAGACAGGGCTTTTCCGCCATACCTTAAACCGGGAAAAGCAGCTACAAAACAGGCAGCATAACATTTTTAAATCTTTCATTAAGTTAATTGTTAACAGGCTGGACAGGGTTAATTCCATTCTTGTACTGGGCCCGTCAGATGCCCGCCATGAATTATGCAATGAAATCCAGAAGCGCAGGGCCTTTACTGATATATGGATTGAAACAAAACCGGCTGATAAACTTGACATACACGGGTTGAAACAGGCCATGAAAACCCATTTTAAAGCATAGGTACACAAGAGTGTTTTTGCTAACTTTGAAACCCCATGTATGCCATTGTTGATATAGAAACTACCGGCGGGCATGCCAGTGCTTCCGGCATAACAGAGGTTGCCATTATATTGCACAATGGAAAAGAAGCTGAAGGCAGGTACCATACTTTAATTAACCCCCTTCATAGAATTCCGCGTTACATTACTGCTTTAACAGGCATAACCAATGAAATGGTTGCTGATGCGCCTGTTTTCAGTTCCATAGCACAGCACATTTATCGTTTGCTTCAGGGCAGGATATTTGTTGCCCATAATGTAAATTTTGATTATTCGTTTCTGAAACATCATCTTTCAGAGTCAGGGTATGTACTTGATGAATACAAACTTTGCACAGTAAGATTGAGCAGGAAAATTTTTCCCGGGCAACCCAGTTACAGTTTGGGCAATATCTGCAGGAACCTTTCTATTACAAACGACCAGCGCCACCGTGCTCTGGGAGATGCATCAGCTACAGCCACCTTACTGGAAAAACTTATAGCGGCAGATGATAAAGGATGGATGCAAAAGATGCTGAAAAAAAGCAGCAGGGAGCAATACCTGCCAATGAATTTATCTGCTGATGACATCAATAACCTGCCTTTTGTTCCCGGTGTGTATTATTTCCATAACCAGAAAGATGAAGTAATATATGTTGGCAAGGCAAAAAACCTGAGGAAAAGGGTTACAAGCCATTTCTCCAACAACTCAGCTTCAAAACGGAAACAGGAACTGGTAAGAAATGTTTACAAAATTACTTATCAGCCCTGCGGAACTGATTTTATGGCTAGTGTACTTGAAAGTATTGAAATAAAAAGATTATGGCCCGCTTATAATTACAGCCAGAAGAAATGGGAATTCAGTTATGGCTTGCTGGTATTTGAAGACCAGCATGGATTCTTACGGCTTGGAATAGAAAAGAAAAGAAAAAACTTATTGCCCGTACATAGTTTCGGACTGGTTACCGAAGGGTATAATTTGCTGTGGGGCCTGGTAAAGCAATTCGGGCTTTGCCCCAAGCTGTGTTTCCTGCAAACCGATGATGACACCTGCATTGGCATAAAGGAAAAGTACTGTTCAGGCGCCTGTGAGCATAAGGAAGCTGTACATGAATACAACAAAAAGGTTGAGCAGGCATTGCAGCATCTTAAAGAACAACAGCCCAGCTTTATTTTGCTTGACAATGGCAGGAATGAAAATGAAAAAAGCTGTGTGGTGATGAAAGACGGCAGGTTCTTTGGTATGGGGTATGTGCCCGGAGATTTTTCATTTTCTCATTTCGACCAGCTTAATGGTTACATTACAGCTTATCCGGAAAACGCGTATCTCCATTCTATGATCCTGCAATATGCAACCCTCCATCCGCATAAGAAAATAGAATTATGAAGAAAGGGAAACAGCTTTAATTTTTTCTTTTTAATTTCTCCTCCTTACTTTCGCTGCCCTTTATTAAGAACAAATCACCCTTTTAAAACTGAAATGACATGACCGGGTTTGCACACACCATAGCCGGAAACCTGAAGGTGAGAACACAACAGGTTGAGGCGGTACTTCAACTCCTTGAAGAAGGCGCTACTATCCCTTTTATAGCACGTTACAGAAAGGACAGGACAGGTTCGCTGGATGAAGTGGCCATTCAGCAAATACAGGATGAAGCAAAATTCCTGAAAGAGTTTACTGAGCGCAGGTCTTTTATTGAAAAGAGCATCAGTGAGCAGGGAAAGATGACAGATGAAATAAGCGCAAGGCTGCAGAAGGCCACAGCAATCGCTGAACTGGAAGATATTTATCTTCCCTTTAAACCCAAACGAAAAACAAAAGCAGGTACTGCGAAGGAAAACGGGCTTGAACCATTGGCTTTGCTGATACTTGAACAAAAAGAAACAGATGTTGATGCAGCAGCCGCATCTTTCATCAATGAGAAAATAATGTCTGCTGAAGAAGCTTTACAGGGCGCAAGGGAAATTATTGCTGAAATGATTAATGAAGATGCACAGGTGAGGGTACGGCTCAGAAAATTATTTGAGGACAAGGCTGTTTTGCAAAGCAAGGTTATTAAAGACAAAGAAGCGGAAGGCATAAAGTTTAAGGATTATTTTGAGTACAGCGAACCCGTTTCAAAAATCCCTTCTCACCGCATCCTTGCTGTGCTCAGGGGTTTTACGGAAGGGATGTTGAGAATATCAATTGAACCGGAAGAAGAAATTGCTGTTGAAGTAATCAGCAGGCTTTATATTAAGGCAATGAACAGTTCTGCCGCACAGGTAAAAAAAGCAATAAAAGATTCGTATAAAAGGTTGCTTCAGCCAAGCCTTGAAGCCGGACTCCGCACTGCATTAAAAACAAAAGCCGATGAAGAAGCAATAAATGTTTTCGCAGAGAACCTGCGCCAGTTATTATTGAGCAGCCCCCTTGGGAGTAAAAAAATACTTGCTGCTGATCCGGGCTACAGAACAGGTTGTAAAATTGTTTGCCTTGATGAAAAAGGGGACCTGGTGAAAACAGATCTGATTTATATACATGAACCTGGCAGGCTGCAGGATGCAGGCAACAGAATAAGGGAACTTGTGACCACATATAAAATTGAAGCCATAGCAATTGGTGATGGTACAGCAGGAAGGGAAACAGAGCAGTTTATTAAAAGTTTGAATTTAAACCTGCCGGTATTTCTTGTTAATGAGGACGGCGCCTCAGTTTACAGTGCAAGTGGTATTGCAAGGGAAGAATTTCCTGATCATGATGTAACAGTGAGAGGTGCTGTTAGCATCGGAAGGAGATTGATGGACCCGCTGGCTGAACTTGTAAAAATTGACCCCAAAAGTATCGGAGTAGGTCAGTACCAGCACGACGTAAACCAGTTCCGGTTAAAAGAAAGGCTTGATCAGACTGTTGTGAGTTGTGTAAACACTGTAGGTGTAAACCTGAATACGGCAAGCAAACATTTGCTCTCTTATGTAAGCGGCATTAATGCAGGTATTGCAGATAACATTGTGAAGTACCGTAATGAAACCGGCAAGTTTCTCAACCGGAAGCAGCTCCTTAACGTTTCCCGTTTGGGAGAGAAAGCATTTGAACAATGTGCGGGGTTTCTCCGGATAACGGATGGCAATAACCCGCTTGATAAAAGCGCAGTGCACCCGGAAGCGTATGCTGTTGTAGAACAAATGGCTAAAGATGAAGGCATATCAGTTGCCGGGTTGATTGGCAATGATACCGTTATTAATAAAATTGATGTAAAAAAATACATTTCGCCTGCCGCAGGAGAGTTGACGATTAAAGATATTTTACTTGAATTAAAGAA
>JANRKT010000106.1:0-2594 GCA_033763355.1 Chitinophagaceae bacterium
ATCGTCAGTTATGGAAAAGCCTGTGGTAAAAGATACCCCTTCGCTGGCCCGCTACCTGCAGGCCACACTAAAAGATTTCAGTTACGAGGTATTTGCAGTGGTCTTCCTCAACAGGGCAAATAAAATCAACCACCTTGAAATAATCAGCAAAGGCGGCATTACAGGAACAGTTGCCGACCCCCGTGTTATACTTAAAAAAGCGCTTGAAGAAGAAGCGGTAAGCCTGGTGCTCTGCCATAACCACCCTTCAGGAAGTTTAAAACCCAGCCGTGCCGATGAAGAACTCACCAAGAAAATAAAAGAAGCTGCAAAGTATTTTGATATCAAAGTGCTTGATCATATTATCGTAAGTGATGCGGGATATTATAGTTTTGCAGACGAAGGGATATTGTAATAAAGTTATATAGAAAGCTGCTTCTGATTCAGCTTTTTCTTTTTGTGAGCAGCTGATCTGATCAATTATCTATTTAAAATACTCCTTAATTGCAGCAATCAAAAGGCTTCATGTAATTAACCCGAAATTCATTTACCTTATTTTATACGGTGGCGGTTTCATCTGTTCAATACAATCAGCATTAATTTTTGCAGGGTTGGAAATAAAATCAACAACCAGTTTATCAAAACATTCTTCGTTGCTCAGGCCGTCGAACATATGCGACATTTGCGGAATAGTTACCACAATACAGTTACTTAAATGCGATGCAATATCTTTAGCCCATGCCGGGGGCGTTACCGGATCAAAAGAACCCGAAATAATTAATGTGGGTATATCAGATTTTACAGGTTCCCTAAAGTCATCCGCAACTTTTCCTTTTGCCCACACAGCACATGCCTGCAACTGCTGGTCAATACGGTAAGTACCCATGAATGTATTTGAAGTTTGTGCAGCAATATCATCTTTTTTAATAAAGGGTATATCCTCGCTGCAGGTAATACACAGGTAAAACCCTTCTGCAATAAAATCATCCATAACACTTTCTTTTGGGAAAAGGTTAATGAAAGGCTGAAGGTTGCCTTTCCATGCTTCATGCACCAGGTAAGGAATCATACGCATACCTGCAGGCGAATAGCCAAGCGACCTGATCTTTGTCTGGAATGCGTCCCATGAAACCCGGACTTCTTTCTTTTCATCTTTTTCATTTTTCCATTTATAGGTGAATGATTGCTGATTCCATTTGTTCATCAGTTCAGTAAACTCAGATTTAATATCAGGGTATATGGCTGAACAAAGCGAATCTTTACTGCAATCTTCAAATAACAGGTTCATGGCATCCTGTGCAAACCGGGCATGGTATAAAGGTATTTTTCCATTCATTACCACAGGTGACCATAACACAGAAGAAGCAACAGAACCTGGAAACATTTTCATGTACACCTGCACTACCCTGGTACCATATGACAAGCCAAAGAGATGAGCCTTTTCATATCCCAGCCATTGCCTCACTTCTTCAAGGTCTTTTACCACATTCTCAGTTGTATATTGCCTGAGGTCCGCTATTGCCGAGAGGGAATCATAGCAGTCTTTAACATCCTTTATAGGATACATTTCTTTAAAATGATCTTCTAAACCCGCTTTGTATTGAAGAGATGCGCAGTTCAACGGATTCGATTTTCCTGTTCCCCTTACATCAATCAATAACACGTCATGCCGTTGCCTGTAAACATTATCCCGCATGGCATAAAACGAAAGGCCGTTTGTTGCGGCTACACCCGGGCCACCTTCAATTATAAAAACAGGGGCTTCTTTGGCTGTACTATCAATGGCAGGGATAACGATAACATAAAGACTGATTTTGCGTCCGCTGTTGGTGATGCGGTTTTCAAAAACTTCCAATGTGCCGCAATAAACAGAGTCAGGCGAACCATCGGGTTTGCATTTGGTGAGTAAAGACAGGCCGGAAGGCTTTTCTTTATTATCTGTACAGCTGAAAAAGTAAACTGACAGCAGACACAGGTAAATAATGTGTTTCATATAAAACCTGGTTTACTGAATGATAGCAGGAAGGTTTTTATTTTTAAACAGGTTATTATACGCTTCCACTTCCTTCTTCAATACATTCTGCATGGTATTTTTATGTATGGCCCATTCTTTTTCCAGGTCGGCCAGCCTGTTTTTAACACCCTGTGTAATCCGCGGGTCGTGGCCATCGGCAAGGCTTTTAATATTAAAAAATTCAGCATTCAGTTTGCTGGGCCAGTTAATTACATCCTGCCCGTTTTTTTGCCTTGTTTCCACCAGGTTGCTTTCCCATTCATCTATTTTCTTAATCAGTGCAGCGCCTTTGTCTGTAAGTTCTTTGCTGTCGCTTTTGTTTTTTAAGGCTTCATTGTAAAACTCAACCTGCTTTTTTACTTTGCGCATGTCATTAACAGACAGGTGTATTTCGCTGATGTTATTTGTAATGCGGCTGAGTATTTCCTGTTGCTCTGTCCATGCGCCGGCATCCACTTTCAAGTTGGGGTCGGGAATAATTTCAAATTCTGTGCTGGTGGTTATGCCTTTGCTGCTTAGCCTTGCAGTATATTTTCCCGGTGCGGCTTTATAGCCGCGGTAATCGCCATATACAAATGCCCCGGGTATATCAGGGCTTAAT
>JANRKT010000107.1:0-12291 GCA_033763355.1 Chitinophagaceae bacterium
GTAGTTCCGGTAGTTGTCAATTTGTACTGTACGGTTGTTATAATCAAGTGTGGCAGCATTGATGCTGTCTTTTGTTGTGATGGACTGCAAAAAGCCCACGCTGCTCCTGTTACCTATGGTAGCAAAAAGCTTTGTATTCCACCTTGTGGTTTCATTAAACTTGTAGTTGGCAATCAAAGCTGGCGTGGTCCATGTAATATCAAACCAGTTCCTGCTCCGGAAACTTTGCTGTGCGTTGTTTTGCACCTGTGTATCGGTCAATCCGCCCGGCTGCTGGCTTCGGATATGCGAATGTGTGTTTTCGGCAGTCAATGAAAATTTTTCAGTAATGCGGTAAGTAAATGTGCCATAACCGGCATTGGTGAAATAGCGGCTGTTCTGCCTCCATCCATCGCCGTTGCGGTGATCGAAGAATGTGTAGTAATGAAACTTTTTTGTTTCGCCTCCAATGGCATTGTAGCTATTGAACAGACCGTTGCTGCCAACGGTTTGCTGCGTTTCAAATTCAAATGGCTTATTGATGTCGCTGCCATTACGCAAAATATAATTCACCAGGCCGCCAAACTGCGGGCCATATTGTAATGAGCCCTGTCCTCTTACAATTTCAATTCTTTGCACAGCCTGCAATTGCGGGTTGTAATAGGCTTCAGGATAACCGAAAGGATCTGCGGCAATATCATATCCGTTCTGGCGAACATTAAACTCCCAACTCCGGTTAGGGCTCAGGCCCCTTGCTGCAATGCCAATCTGTATTCCGCTGGGGTCGCTCTCCCAGATATGGATGCCGGGTACTTTCGCCAACACCTGCCGCATATTATTGGTAACTACATTTCCCGGGACGTTATCAAGAACAATCAATGCATTTTTTTTGCCTGCATAAATGGAAGTGCCTACAATTTCAGGTAACTGGTGTATATCGCTTTTGCTGTTTTGCCCTACAACCGTAATAACGGGTAAATAACGGTGGGGAACTGTATCTTTTTGTAAATAAGGATCCTGGGCTTGTGCCGTAAACGCATAAAATAACATGCCCGCAAAGGCCATCCGTGTTTTCATCATAATCAGGTGGTTTATATTCAGGCTGCAAAAATGCGCCGGCTATATTACCCTCTGTTACGCAATGCGAAAAAAGGGTTACGTAAAAGGGAAAACGATTTACGAAAAGGGGAAACTGACAGTGAAATGACAAAATAAAAAATCAATGCAACAGCAGTTCGCAGGGTTTTAAACCAGTGTGCCTCTTGAATGCTGTGGAGAAATGTGAGATGGAAGAATAACCCAGCATGGCCGATACTTCGGTAACGCTTAGTCCTTTTTCGTATAAAAGGTAGCGTGCATGCTCCATGCGCTGGCTCTGGTAAAAATCAAATATGGTGGTGCCGAACATTTCTTTGAAACCTTTCTTAAGGTAACATTCGTTAATGGCTACTTTGCGGCTCAGCTCTTTTATGGTAATGGGTTCGCCGATATGTTGTATAAGGACTTCCCTTGCTTTGGTTATTTTTTCCCTGTCGGCTTCGTTGGCAAGGAATTTACAGGTAAATACTTCTTCCTCCTTTTCGCCCAACATACATTCCATGCTGTATAAAAGAAGTATCTGGGTTTGCGCATTAACAAAAATATTTTCGAGGCTGTCGTTGTAATTGTTGTTCAGCAGGGCTTCGAGGGTCAATCTGATTTTGCCGCACAGGGGAAGGATTTTGGAAAAAGAAGACTGGTGTTTAAAGTTGAGCACTTCATCGGTAATGCTGCCCTGTTTCTTGCCTTTTACAAACTGCGATAAATGTGATGGTGTGAACATAAAGTTCAGCACATCAACTGTAGCAACTTTTTCTTCGCAATTTTTGCTCAGGCCTGCTTTGCAGTTGTCACATTCTGTCTCCTTCATCCTGCAATAAACATTTCCGGCCAGGCAAAATTTTAATTCAAGGCGGTTCTGGTCAGGGTCATTTTGTTTGTAATGGTACACCAGCATTCCGGCATCTTCAATATTCCATTGGAGATTTCTCCTGTACCGTTTTATCTGGTATTGCCATGTTCCGGGTATCTGCTTCTCTTTTTCATACAGCAAAACCAGTTCTTCCACCGGAACGGGGTATTTGTATGCAATGGTCATTATATCTGGCGGCTGAATCATAAAAAAGCAAATTTACAATCATTTGGCTAAGCAGCGAAAAACAGCTTTAATCCGTCATAAATACCGGTATTTCCCTACTTTTAACCGCCTAAATCAACTGATATGAGATTGCTCACAACCCTTTTTTTCAGCTTTTCTTTTTTCCTGGCAAAGTCCCAGGATTGTAAAGTGGAAGTTCCCGCACTGCAGGGCAAATATGAAGGTGACTGCAAAAAAAACCTGGCTGATGGCGCCGGCAAAGCCACAGGCGAAGATACCTATGAAGGTGGTTTTAAAACGGGCCTTCCGCATGGCAAAGGCATATACAAATGGAAGAACGGAAGTTGGTTTGACGGCTATTTTAAAAATGGGGCAAAAGAAGGTGAAGGCATTATGCATTATGTAAGCCCCACCAACAGCGACAGTGTCATCAAGGGTTTCTGGAAAAATGATTTGTATGCAGGCGAATATGAAAAACCTTACAAGGTACATATGAAAACGTATATGGTTGCCTCTGTAAGTGTTAAACAGGAAAAAAGCAGGAGGGCCAATGAAGTAATTATTAACCTTGAAAGTGTATCAGGCGGTTCCGTGGATATTCACGGGCCAATACCCAAAAAAGCAATTTCATTTATTGATATTAAAAGGGGCAATTACATGATGCGCAGCGATGTGGACAACATGCAGAAACGAAATACCTATTACCTGCGGGATGTGCAGTATCCCTTCAGGGCCATCTTTAGAATTGACCAGGACGATGATGTGGAAGTGGAATTATTTGAGCCCGGCACATGGGTTGTGGAAATAAAAATGAGGCAATAATTTCCCTCCGGGGATTTAAAAAAAAATATTAAAAGCCCGATTTTTTTTACCGGGCTTTTCCATTAAAAAAATACTATGGGCGAAGGCGCTTTTTTACCTCTTTCCGGCCTGAAAATTGTTTCTTAAAAGCAGTTTTAAAATTGCCCGTGAAGGCCAATTTGCCTACTTTTGCACCCTTAGATTTTACATCCGCAAATAAGAGATTTTGAACGATCGTATGGCTACAGAAACCCCCGTTATTTCCAATACCCCCTCTAATGGTTATGGCGCAGAAAGTATCCAGGTCCTTGAAGGACTTGAAGCGGTACGCAAGCGCCCCGCCATGTACATCGGTGATACCGGTGAAAAAGGCCTTCACCACCTCGTTTACGAAGTGGTTGATAACTCAATTGACGAAGCATTAGCCGGGTATTGTAAAAACATCAGCGTTATCATTCAAGAAGACAATTCTGTTTCTGTACAGGATGATGGCCGCGGTATCCCCACAGGTATGCATTCCAAAGAAAAACGCAGTGCGCTGGAAGTGGTAATGACCGTTCTTCATGCAGGGGGTAAATTTGATAAAAACACCTATAAAGTTTCAGGTGGCTTGCATGGCGTGGGTGTAAGCTGCGTAAATGCACTAAGTGAGAAACTGCATGTGGTGGTGCACCGCGATGGAAAAGTTTTTGAACAGGAGTATAAAATCGGTGTTCCACAATATGCCGTTCGTGAAATTGGCAATAGCGATAAAACAGGAACATTTGTTCAGTTCTGGCCCGATACCAGCATCTTTACCATTACCACTTATAAGAAAGATACACTTGAAGCAAGACTGCGTGAACTCTCGTTTCTCAACAAAGGGGTACGTATTGTACTGAACGACATGAGGGAAAAAAATGATGACGGCAGCACCTATTCCAAAACTTTTTACAGCGAAGGCGGTATAGCGGAGTTTGTAGAAGTACAGGATAAAACTGCAGGCAGGAACCCTTTAATACCCAAAGTGCTTTTTGTAGAAGGCCATGATGCCATAACCAATATTGCCGTTGAAGTGGCGCTTAGCTACAATGACAGTTACAGCGAACACATCTATTCTTACGTCAATAACATCAATACCATTGAAGGCGGTACGCATGTGGCCGGTTTCCGCAGGGCGCTCACAAGGGTATTTAAAAGTTATGGCGATAAACAGGGCATGTTTGAAAAAGCAAAAGTAGAGATTGAAGGCGATGACTTTCGTGAAGGGTTAAGCGCTGTTATTTCAGTAAAAGTTCCCGAGCCGCAGTTTGAAGGGCAAACCAAAACAAAGCTGGGCAACAACGATGTGAGCGGGATTGTGGAAAGCACGGTGAGCAAAACAGTAGAAGCTTATCTTGAAGAGAACCCTAAAGACGCAAAGAACATCATTAATAAAGTTATCCTTGCAGCGCAGGCAAGGGCTGCGGCACGCAAGGCACGTGAACTCGTGCAGAGAAAAAGTGTGTTAAGCGGTGGTGGTTTGCCAGGAAAATTATCTGACTGTTCCGAAAGAAATCCTGAAAAATGTGAATTGTTTTTGGTTGAGGGTGATTCTGCAGGCGGTACCGCCAAACAGGGCAGGGACAGAAATTACCAGGCCATTCTTCCTTTGCGTGGCAAAATATTGAATGTGGAGAAAGCAATGGAGCATAAGATTTACGACAATGAAGAGATACGCAACATGTTTACGGCATTGGGTGTAAAGATGGGAACTCCAGAAGACCCCAAGGCGCTTGACCTTTCAAAGCTGCGTTACCACAAATTAATCATCATGACAGATGCTGATGTGGACGGAAGCCACATTGCAACATTGATCCTGACATTTATTTTCCGCTATATGAAGGAACTGGTTGAGCAGGGATACGTTTACATTGCGCAGCCGCCGCTTTACCTGGTTAAGAAAGGAAAAGAACAGGCTTATGCGTGGAACGAAGAACAACGAAGGGCATTGGTTGAAAAAATTGGCGCAGGAAAAGAAGAGAGCGTAAACGTGCAGCGCTATAAAGGTTTGGGGGAAATGAATGCTGAACAATTATGGGAAACAACAATGAACCCCGATACACGCACATTAAAACTGGTAACCATTGAAAGCGCTGCTGAAGCCGACAGGGTGTTCAGCATGCTTATGGGTGACGAAGTAGCGCCACGCAGGGAGTTTATTGAAAGCCACGCCAAATACGCAACACTGGATGTGTAAAACTGGTGCAGATTGATTGCCGCTATTGAACAGCTTCTTTCCTGTTTTTATTAGCTTTAATAAACAGGAACAAAAAAGGTTAAAATATAATAATATTATTCACTTAAAATTGAAATGACATGTCAGGTGTACAACTTACCGCTTACAATGTAAAAACCAAAGAAAAAAATGTTCCCATACTGGATGCAGTAATTACAAGAACTGCAAAGGGCGGCTATATGGCGCAGGGAAATGACGGGAAAGGCAACAAGCTTACTGCATTGCTGAGCGAAGCCAAAGCGCTGGCCGCAATTGAGGCCGGTGTTGCTAAAAAAGGCTGGTAAACAAAATTCGTTCTAAGAAAATATAAGCCATCGCCTGGTTTTGAACAGAACAGGGATGGCTTGTTTTTTTGTCCATCCATTAATAATTCAGCATTCAGATGAAAAAATCAGTATTAGCCGTTATTGCCGCTTTCAGTTTTATCCTTGCGGGCTGCTTTGATATTACCGAAGAAGTTTTTCTGGAAAAAAATGGTTCAGGCAGCTATGTTTCCACCATCGACATGAGCCAGATGAAAGAAACACTTGACATGCTGAAAACTTTTGCACCCGACAGTACAAAGGGTAAAGATTTAAACCTCAACATTGCTGATTCTCTTCAAAAATCATGGAAAGACCTCGAAACAGTTTCCGGTATTACAGATATTAAAAAGGAAAAGAAAAGCGATTTTATTTATGTCATTTCATTTCGTTTTGCCAACATAAAAGCACTGAATGCTGCACTGGCGAAAAGGAAAAAACCGGAGGAACAGCAAAACATACAGGAAGTATATTCATTTGCCCAGGGAAGTTTTACCTGCAATGATACTTCCATGTCGGGCCTTGGCGATATTTTTAAAGGGCTTAACCAGGGCGCAGCAGAAAGCGATTCTGCGAAAATGGCCATTGAAATGATAAAAGGTTTTATGGGCGACATGAAATATACCAGCGTCATCCACTTTCCCGGAAAGGTGAGTTCTTTCAGCAATAAAAATGCAACACTTTCAGAAGACGGCAAAACGCTTACCACCACCATTAAATTTATGGATGAAGGGCAGCTTGACAAAACATTAAGGAATGACGTGAAGTTTGAGAATAAGTAGAAAATCGGTTTGCCACAGATTACACAAATTAACACAAATCAGTTTCAGCAAGCCTGCACAAATATTCGCTAATCTTATGATGACTGAGTTTTATGAAAAAGATATTTTATTGGTTAGCTTTTTTTCTATGGATTAGCAGTCTGACTAAATCACAGGATTTAAGCAATTCTGATTATGAGATTTATTCAATATTGATAAGCTGGGAAATACATGATACAACAAAATCAATAACTATTCTTAAGAAATTAATAGAAATTGATGACTATTCGCCTGTTGTTCATGCAATAAAATCTAATAACGAACAGGAGCAACAGGTGACAATCTATTCATGGACTGAAGACCAAAATGGAAATAGACCTGCAGTTATTGACGATGCAACAAAGAAGCTCATTTTAGATTATAGTGAATTTGGTAAATCAAAATACCAGTTACAGAACAAATTCAAACTTAAAGCAGAAACTTATCTTGTAAAAAATTCCCAATCAGACCTAAGTCGGCTTACAAAGGCTGGAAGCGGTTTTACAAAAAGAACCCGGGCTCAGGCGGGATTTTTGGATTTTCCCAAATCCAATATTCAACTGATAATAATCATGCAGTTTTCTATTACTGGCATAGAAGACATGGTCTTGCTGGACATGGTGCGCTTGCAATAATGGAAAAGATTAAGGACTCATGGAAGTTGAAGTATAAAATATATCTCTGGTGGAATTGAGGTATAATTTGCTCTCGACATATGACTAACTTGTATTAAAATTTGTGTTAATCCGTGTAATCTGTGGCAAAGAGCGGATGTTAAACTCATAAGCCAGGCAGGAATAAATGTGGTTTAAGCGCCATGAATTACACCAATTTCTCTGAGAAAAATTTGTGCTAATCCGTGTAACCCGACTGCCGTCAGGCAGGTCTGTGGCTAACCCTGTTTTATAATTTTTTTATCCCCGCCTGTCATAGTCCCTCCCGGAAGTCGTACATTCGGAATCCCTTAAATTTACTTTCCGAACCTTTCAATTAAAAGTTATGATTGCTTCCAGGAGAAAATTCATTCAGCGGGCTGCCGTTGTTACTGCCGGTTATGGCCTCGCTTCAGGTATGCCATTGGATGTGCTGGCCTCTGCAAAAAAAAGAATTTCCCACAATGATAAAATACGTGTTGGCGCCATTGGTGTAAATGGCATGGGATGGAGCGACCTCAACGCCATGCTGAAGAACAATCCCGAAACGGTTTGCATTGCACTCTGTGATGTGGATGAAAATGTTATCAGCAAAAGGTCAGCCGACCTTGAGAAAGGATTTAATCAGAAAGCGGAGACATATACAGATTACCGCAGGGTGCTCGATAATAAAGATGTGGATGTGGTTATTATCGGGGCGCCGGATCACTGGCATTGCCTGATGATGACAGAAGCCTGTGCTGCAGGTAAACATGTGTATGTTGAAAAACCCATCGGCAATTCCATTGCTGAATGCCGTGCCATGGTGGCTGCACAAAAAAAATACAACAAAGCGGTTCAGGTAGGCCAGTGGCAAAGGAGCAATGCACATTTTCGTTCAGCGCTTGAATTTTTACAAAGCGGCAAACTCGGTAAAATAAGAATGGTAAAAACATGGGCTTACCAGGGATGGATGAAAAACGTTCCGGTATTACCTGATAAACCTGTGCCCTCGGGTGTAAATTACGACATGTGGCTTGGCCCAGCCACTAAAAGGCCTTTCAATGAAAACCGTTTTCATTTTAATTTCCGCTGGTTTTGGGATTATGCAGGCGGGTTAATGACCGACTGGGGCGTACACCTTGTTGATTATGCATTACTCGGTATGAATGCCGTTAACCCCATCTCCATTATGGCGACAGGAGGTAAGATGGCTTATCCGGATGATGCCGCTGAAACACCTGATACACTTGCTACCGTTTATGACTTTGGCGATTTTGTAATGCTGTGGGAACATGCGCAGGCCATTGACAACGGCAATTACGGTAAAAACCATGGCATTGCTTATATCGGCAATAACGGAACATTGGTGCTTGACCGCGGCGGATGGAAAGTAATTACAGAAGGAAAGAAAATGGAAGAAGTGCTGGAAGTAAAAAGATCGGATGATGGATTGGGAATGCATACCAAAAATTTTATTGAAGCTATAAAGTCAGGAAAGTACGACCAGTTAACCGCACCTATTGAAGCTGGTGCAACAGTTGGCGTAGTTTGCCAGATGGGCAATATTGCTTATAAAACCGGTAAAAAAATTTATTGGGATAAAAGCAAGGGCCTGTTTACTGATGCGGACGCCAACAAACTTATTACTCCCGTTTATCATAACAATTATAAATTGCCAAAAATTTAAACCATGAAGAAAGTTTTCCTGTCACTTATCATTTTATCACAGGTAATTATTTGTTTTGCGCAGCAGCGCACCGGCGACCCTAAACTTACTGAAGTATGGGAGCCCGTTGCCAAAATAGTTACTCCCGGTAAATCACCTGCAGATGCCCCCTCGGATGCAATAGTTTTATTTAATGGCAAAGATGCATCAGCATGGAAGGCACAGGATGGCGGCGCTGTAAAATGGAAAGTTGAAGACGGCGCCATGACCGTAGTTGGCGGAACAGGAACCATTACTTCAAAACAAGGTTTTGGCGATTGCCAGTTGCATATTGAATGGCGTACGCCGGCCGAAGTAAAAGGAGAAGGACAGGGACGCGGCAACAGCGGGATATTTTTAATGGGAAAGTATGAACTGCAGGTATTGGATAATTATAACAACAAAACTTACAGCAACGGACAGGCTGCAAGTATTTACAAACAACTCATTCCAATGGCCAATGCATGCCGCCCTCCCGGTGAATGGCAGGTTTATGATATCATTTTTACTGCACCACGGTTTTATGATGACGGCGGATTAAAATCCCCTGCAAGAATAACAGTACTTCATAATGGTGTGCTGGTGCAAAACAATGCCACTATCTGGGGCGGAACAGAATACATCGGCATACCATCTTATAAAAAACACGGCGATAAAGAACCAATTATTTTACAAGACCATGGCAACCCTGTAAGCTTCAGAAATATTTGGGTGAGGGAGTTGTAGGTTGCAAGACCTCACAGGTCTGATGCAAAATAATTGAGAAAATATAGCATGTTAAAAAAGACCAGGTCTTTGAGTAAACCTTTTTTATTACTGCTTTGGCTGTATCAGGCTCAATAAGAAAACTTCCATCACTTAACACTCTTCCTGATATAATTTTCAAAATCATGCAGGAACAATTTGTTCTGAATGCATGATTCAAAAAGGGATTCCAGGTGGGAGGTAACCAGAAAGCCACCTGTTATTAACCCGCTAAGCCCCGGGTTGGCGCTGATCCAATCTTGTTGAAGGTTATGGTTTCTTAAGTAAGAGATAATAATATCATGCTTAAAATCAACAGGCTCCCCTGATGTCTTTTCATTTATCTCAGCCAGTTCGCTCATTACTTTCGGAAAATCTTCGGGGTTGAACTTGTCTGCGTCTTTAATATTGTATTTTTTGTAAGTAAGCATATGGATAATTTTTTGGTGCGTTATGATAGCTGTTAATAATAAACCCGGGATAAAGATTAACGCCTGCCGTGAAATGATGAACAAAAAAACCACCAGATGCTGCTGGTGGCCTGTAGGTTAAAGGGGGTTATTAGATAAAGGGGAAAATATCACTTAATTGACCATGATAACAGCATCCAGGGAATGCACTACACCATTGGTGGCTTCACTGTCGCGGCCCTGCACTGTTGCGCCGTTAATGGTAACATGCCCGTTATTAACTTTTACGTCAAGTTCTTTACCATTAACAGATTTTAGTTTCTGGCCGTCTTTAAGATCCTTGAAACTGGTTTTCCCTTCAACCACATGGCTGTTGAGAATTCCGGTAAGTTTTACTTTATTTTCCGGTTTCAGCAAATCAGCCAATTGGCCCTGGGCCAGTTTGCCAAATGCCATTTCAGAAGGGGCAAACACAGTAAAAGGTCCTGTTTTGCTCAATTCAATTTCAAGCCCTGCTGCCTTTACACTTTTTAACATAGTGGCGAGATTTTTGTCGGCCACAACAACATCCACAATATTTGACATTTTCTTTATTTTATTTGCAGATAGAATTATCCGCATAGGGTGTAATGTAACCTTATAATCCGGATATCATTTTTTTATTTTCATTAATTCATTTGATACAATGTAATTGCTATAAGTTTAACATACAGGATAATAATAAATCCATGTTCTATTTGAATTAAGGTTACCTTGTACCTGTTAATTTAAAAGGGCCCCGATCACTGAAAGTCTTTCTGTCAATTAAGCCGCCACGCCGGTTTTTTTTCATCCCTTTTTCTGCTCTATCAATTTTAATAAAACTAACTATGGATACAGATATTTCATCCATCGTAGTTAATAATGTTAATGCAATTCAGGAAGAAATGTTTCCTTCATCAGCGCACAATGGTAAACAGGAATTTCAGGAACCGGTATTTCCCTGTAAAAGGAGATTTGGCATAGTTGATATGTGGAATATCAGGGCGAAAAAAAGAAATCTCAGTATTTACAGAACCGGTACATAACAGGCTCTGTCATGTTGCACTTTAGCTATAAGGCGTTGGATCTATGCCGGAACTCCTGTAAGAAATAATGTATTGTTGCAGAAAGGGCAGGGCTGATCTTTGCACTAATACCAGGTGAATGATATGATTCGAGAATTTCTTTGGCCTGTTCTTCAAGACGGTATTTTAAAGTGTCGGAATATTTTGCAGCCTGTAACCTGAAAACATTTTCATCTCTTTTACGGTCTATCTGGCGGAATGATTCACAAAACTGATCAAATGTTGCTGTGTAAATTGAAGCAGCAATATTGTTGAATTCAGCAATTATCGTTTCCGGATTTTTTTCCATAATGCTTCCCGGATGATCCATTAAATCCGTTAAGGGAATTAATTATTAACTGAAGTTACGTTTTAATCCGCAGGTACTGCAATATGCTGAATAGAATGTATCCTGCAATCAGGTAAGCTGCGGGAATATAATACATAAAGCTTGCCGCTTTTTTTTGAAAGGACAGGTTTCCAAAAAACCTGTCCTTATCATAATACCACATCATCTTTAACAAGCGCCAGAACCTTGTTCAGTTCCTTTTCCATCTGCGCTTTGTTCATCACAAACCAGTGTACCTGGTGGTACGCTTTTCCTGAAGTAATGATTTTAACAGCAGGCGGCAGTCCGGTAAGGTTTTTTTTAAATTCAGCCGGGGCGTTTACTGCAAGCAGTGTAAAGCCCTTTTTTATCCTAAGTTTATCTGCAATTGATGTGGCCATGCGAACAAAGTTGCAGTAAAAATATAACAGCCCCGTTAAAGGCTGTTATCGAAAATTGCTTTCCTGAAAAATTATTTTATAAGTCTTAATGTAAGCGGGTAACGGTATAATTTATTCTCGCTGGCTTTAATGGTGGCGACAATAATCAGTATCAGCACTATTATTCCTAAAACCCATAATAACAGTATGCCGATAATTGTAATAAAAAGGGCAATGCCAACAATCGTCATGGTGATTTGAAAGTTCAGTGATTCTTTGGCATGTTCTGCTACAAATTTCGATTCATCCTTTTTTATAAGATAAATGATCAGCGGGGGGATGATCCAAAAGAAAAGTGCCAGAATATGGCTCAATATGGCCATTGTTCTTTCATCGCTGGTTGGGGTGTATTCCGGGGTTTGGTCTGAACCCAGGATAGAGCTTTGTTCTGCCATGGTAAAAAAGATTTGATTTGAAATTAAGGTAATTTTTCACCTCATCAAAAAAAGGAAATTAGCGGTAACAGGTAATTTTTTTTTTGCCACTAAGGCTCAAAGACACAAAGCGATACAAAGTATTCCCTGTGACCCCTTAGTGGCTTTGCGCTGTATCTTATATATTTTTCTAAACCGGGCACTACCCGATTAGCAGGAAGTTAACAGGGGAAAACCGCCATTTTCATAACGCTGTTATGTTTTTACTATCTTTTATTAGCTTTGCAGCGCACA
>JANRKT010000108.1:0-9829 GCA_033763355.1 Chitinophagaceae bacterium
GAAAAAGAAGGCAATAAATTACTCAAGCTGATTGAAGAGCCGCCGGACAACACCCTTTTCATTCTTGTAGCCGAAAATGAATCGCTTATCCTGCCCACCATTGTTTCGCGTTGCCAACTGGTAAAAATCCCTGCTCTTGAAACCAAGGATATTCAAGCGGCGCTGATACAAAGAGCCGGTATTTCTCCTGAACAGGCAAGTCAGGTGGCCCCAATAGCTGAAGGCAATTACCGTGAGGCATTGCAATTGCTGCAACATGCAGAAGAAGACTGGCAAAGCCTGCTTCGTGACTGGCTCAATGCCATTGTAAAAACAGGACCGGCGGCACAGGTAAAATGGGTGGAAGAAATCAGCAAACAGGGCCGGGAAAAACAAAAACAATTCCTCCGTTATTTCAACCACCTGCTTGAACAAAGCATTCACTTAAGAATTGCCGGGGGCAATACGGCTAATGTTGCACCAAATGAACTGGACTTTGCTTTGCGGTTAAACAAAATCTCCACCTTATCGCAGCAGCAGGCCATTATCGGGGAACTGGATAAAGCCGCTTACTATATTGAACGCAACGCCAACGCTAAAATGCTGTTCCAGGCGCTTACCATTAAACTCTATCACATCATTCAGGACAATTCCTTAATTTTGACAACCTGAGTGAAGGGTTGGTGTGGAAATCAAATATATATCCGAACGGATTTTGTGGGAGTTGGTTTTAATGATTGAGTCGTCTTTTGTAACTATAATCATCGTTCGTTGTGTCACTCTCTTGTACGCCTTAGCTTTCTTCAGCGGCGTTAAACAAAAGAGATGCCCTGCACAGTTTTAAACCCGGGCAGGGAAATTAAATGCATCCTGCAAGGGGCGGGACGACGCAACAGGTGTTTCATTACTGATCAATTGCGGCCGCATTAATTCCTTCTCTGTTTCAAAAATTCTTAAATCTTACATTATAATGTCGTGTTCAGCCTGTGGTACGCATGGTGGTAAGCCAATGGGGTGCAAGAGCAACGGAGGGTGCAGCAGCGGCGCATGCAACCGCATGAATGTACACGACTGGCTGGCCAACCTGCCCTTCAGCGACCCGGAAAGCTCCTGCAGGATCATTGAAGTTTCGTTTAATAACGGGAGCCGTAAAGAATATTACCGCAACAACACATTACAAACTTTTATTAAAGGCGACATGGTGGCGGTGGAAGGCGTAAGCGGTTTTGATGTGGGTATGGTAAACCTTACGGGTGAACTTGTGCGGCTTCAGTTAAAGAAAAAAAATATTGATGAAAATTCACCCGACGTTAAAAAAATTTTACGCCGTGCAGGTGAATTTGATTTGCAAAAACTGAAAGAAAATAAAGCCCGTGAACCGCAGGCCATTATAAGGGCAAGGGCCGTTGCAAGGCAAATAGGCCTGGAAATGAAACTTTGCGAAGTGGAGATACAGGCCGATGGCCGCAAAGCCACTTTTTTTTATACTGCTGACGACCGTGTTGATTTTCGTGAGCTGATAAAAGTTTATGCTTCCGAATTCAGGGTGAAAGTTGAAATGAAACAAATCGGTGCCAGGCAGGAATCAGCCAAAGTGGGCGGCATAGGCAGTTGCGGACGTGAGCTTTGCTGCAGCACCTGGCTTACTGATTTTAAAAGTGTAACCACCACCATTGCCCGTTATCAGAACCTCAGCATTAACCAGGCAAAACTGAGCGGCCAGTGCGGCCGTTTAAAATGCTGCCTCAATTACGAACTGGACAGTTACCTTGATGCTTTGCAGCATTTCCCCAATTATGCTGATACGCTGGAAACCATGAAAGGCAATGCCGTTCTCATAAAAAAAGATATTTTTAAAAACCTGATGTGGTACATATTGCCCGACAGCAGCCGCCAGTATCCGCTTACCATTGAAACGGTCAAAAAAATAAAAGCGATGAATGAAAAGGGCGTAAAGATAGAAGAGCTGCAGCCTGAAGAAGTAAACGGCAATAAACCCAAAGAAGCGGAACATGAGTTTGTAGATGTGGTAGGCCAAATCAGCCTGCGCAGCCTGGAGCGTAACAGCAAACGCCGCAAACAACAGCAAAGAGACAATAACCGGGATAACAGGGACAGGAGAAACAGGAAATAAAACATTTCCCTTTTGATAAATCCTCTTTATGTGTGTCTTTTCATTTCAATAAAGCCGATCTCCCAAAAAATATTATCATCCTTTTGCAGCTACATTTTTAATCTTCGTCTCAGTTCTGGCATCAATTCTCAATAAAGAAATAGCTTTACTTTTCTCAAACCCTGCATTAACAGTATAAACCGGTCACCATGCCAATGATTTTTTTGTTACGTTCACCCTGCCTGCGTTGGTGTCCTCACCAACGCTTTGATATATTTTTGAAGTTCAACTATTATTACAGTATAAAACGATCACCATGCCAATGATCTTTGTGTTACGCTCTTCATATCTTTTAATATTCCTCTTTATCTTTTTTTCCGGCAGTAAAAGCCGGAAACAAAATGAAGTTATTAAAACAGATGCGGGCCTTATTTCAGGCATAAAAAACGAAAGCAGGGATGTGATTGCTTATAAGGGCATCCCCTACGCTGCAGCACCAACGGGCAATTTAAGATGGAAAGCCCCTCAACCCGCTTCAAAATGGGATGGCATTAAACAATGTACCGCTTTTGCCGCCAGCGCCATGCAGGCCAAACCTGTTCCGTTCATGGTATATACTGAAGAGTTTCTTGCACCCCCGGAACCCCTGAGTGAAGATTGCCTGTATTTAAATGTATGGACGGGCACAAAACCTTCAAAAGAAAAAAGACCTGTGATGGTATGGATACATGGCGGGGCTTTTACGGGCGGATCAGGTTCTGTTCCCATCTACGATGGTGAAGCAATGGCAAGGAAAGGAGTGGTATTTGTAACCATCAACTACCGCCTTGGCATTTTTGGTTTTTTCGCCCATCCTGAACTAACTAAAGAATCAGGTTATAACACATCTGGCAATTATGGCCTGCTTGACCAGATAGCTGCATTGAAATGGGTGCAACAAAATATTTCTGCTTTTGGCGGTGACCCGGAAAGGGTAACTATCGCCGGGCAGTCAGCCGGATCAGTGAGTGTGAACTGTCTTGTTGCTTCACCGCTTGCAAAAGGATTGTTTCACCGGGCCATTGCAGAAAGCGGGGGAAGCTTTGTTCCCGGGCCTTTGCGCAGCAACACCGGTCTTAAACAGGCTGAGGAGGAAGGGTTAAAAATTGCACAGTCTTTACAGGCTGGTTCTTTAGCAATACTAAGGTCTGTTTCTGCTGCTGACATGATGCAAAAAGCACAGGGACTGAGGGGCCCCATTATTGATGGCTATATTTTGCCGGAAAGCATATCACAGGTATTTGATTCAGGTAAACAAAACCAGGTAAACCTGCTTACCGGCTGGAATGCTGATGAAGGGTTTATCATGGGAGGAATTAAGAAAGCTGATGATTTCAAAAAACAGGCACAACAGCAGTATGGGCCAGATGCCAAAACTTTTTTGGAATTTTACCCCTCATCAACAGACCAGGAAGCTGCCGCCTCTCAACAAGCCTTTGCAACTGATATGATGTTTGGTATTCAAAATTATACATGGGCCAATGTGCAAAGCCAATCGGCCAAAACAAAAGTATATGTATATTATTTTACCCGTAGACTGCCGGCCACAGGAGACTTTGTAAAATATGGCGCTTTTCACACCGGCGAAGTAGCCTATGCTTATAATAATTTAAAATTTCTTCACCGGCCCTGGGAAGCGGTTGATCATAAACTAGCCGGGATCATGTCATCCTATTGGGTAAATTTTGCTGCTACCGGTAACCCCAACGGAAAAGGCCTGCCCGTATGGCCGCAATATCAAAGCTACACCAATGAGGTAATGATTTTGAGTGAGCAACCGGGTGCAAAAAAACTGCCACGTAAAGCAGCGATGGATTTTTTGTATGAAAAACTAAAAGCCCGGTAATGTTTTATCATTTGCAATTTTCAATCAGCAAACTTATTACCCGGCATTTGCGTAACTGAATGATCATGATTACCCGTTACAGAAAGCTGCTGCCCGCAGTATCAATCTTTTTTATCGGCATGGCAGCTGAAGCACAAAGGGCACCGCTGACTGATATTACTGAAGCGGTGAACATAGAATACGGCAAACTGAAAGACAGTTTCGGCGCCAATAAAAAAATACTTCCGGAATTTGAAAAACAGATTTTATATGCCCTCTCTTATTTTCCCGAATTGAGAAACACCCGCATCCATTTTAAATTACGGAAAGGTAACAATGGAATCATCTCTGCCAGGCCTGCATTTGGCAGCATATTTAAAAAGAGCAGCAAACGCTCTTATATTGTTTTCATCGGCGATTCTTCTGACGGAAAGTTTTCAAAATTTCTGTTCAGGAACTCAGATGCCAACGGGCAGGTGGGCATATTGGGGCATGAGCTTACGCATATCCTCAATTTCAGCCGCATGAGCAGCTGGGGCTTATTGGGTGTGGGTGTAAACCATGTTTCAAAAAAATACATGGATAACTTTGAAAACAAGACAGACAGCGTTTGCATTGAGAGGGGATTCGGTTACCAGCTTATTGCCTGGAATATTTTTTTACGCAAAGCATTTGGTATGGCAGACCCTGAAAACGGCCCGGACCCGTTTTTCGGTGAAACAAACCGGGAGAGGTATATGAGCCCGGCAAGCATACGGCGTATAATGGGCAAAAGCCCCATGTACAACGGCAACAGTTCAGAAATCCCTTCTAAACAATAATAATAAACCACCTCAATCTGTTATCATTTTGTTGAATCGGATAAAAGACAAAAAAGCTTAAAATAGTTTTTTTATTTTGTTGTACGGTGACCGGTAAAACAAAAAAGATATTGATGAAAACCCTGATTATACTGGGGCTGTTAGCAGTGGTTTGGGCATTGATTGCCCCCGGCTGCATGTCGTTTCGCATAAGCGACGGAGAAGCCAGAAAAAAATTTGAAGAAAAAGGTTTGAAACTGCAGACTTTTTACCTGAAAGTAAATAACAGGCAGATGCACTATGTGCAAACAGGCAGTGATTCTTTACCCACCATATTTTTTGTTCACGGCTCTCCCGGAAGCTGGAATGCTTTTATGGATTACATGGGTGATAAAGATTTACTGCAGCATTACAGGATGATAAGTGTTGACCGCCCGGGCTTTGGATACAGCAATTATGGCAAAGCAGAGCACCTTGATGTGCAGGCCCAACTGATAAGCCCTGTATTAAGAGAAATCAATAATAATAAATCTGTTTATTTGGTGGGCCATTCACTCGGCGGGCCAATGGTGGTAAAACTGGCTGCCGACAATCCCGATATTATTGATGCTATCGTGATATTATCAGGTTCGGTTGATCCCAAAGAAGAGTTGCCCGAAAAATGGAGAAAGCCTTTGGATAAAACACCCTTGAATTACTTCATACCTGGCTCATTCCGTCCCAGCAACCGTGAACTGATGTATTTTAAGCAGGACGTGTATGACCTTATTGAAGATTTTGCCAAAGTAAAATGCAGGGTATATTTAATCCACGGCGAAAAAGACAAATGGGTCCCGCCCGGCAATGTAACCTATGCAAAGCAAAAATTAACCAACGCAAAAAGTGTAGATACACTAATCTTAAAAGGCTCCAATCATTTTATTCCCTGGACGAGGATGAATGATATTAAAGAGGTGCTGATGAAGCTCAAAGAAGAGTAGTTGTTAATCTGAATAATTATTTGACTACCGCACCAGCGCCTTATACACCGCTTCGTGTATATTGCCCCTTACATTCATGCGCAATAATTTATTGCTGCCATCCGGGTGCACCCTGTTGGAAAGAAAAATAAAAATGAGGTTGTTCTGCGGATCGGCCCAGGCACATGTGCCTGTAAAACCGGTATGACCGAAAGTTTGCGGAGAGGCGCTCAAACAGGGATAAGGCTCTTTACGTGCTGCATTGTCTTTTTCCGGTTTGTCAAAACCAAGCCCCCTCCTGCTGATGGGGCTGCCGTAAGTGGTAAATAATTTTATAGTTGAATCTGAAATAAATTTCTTCCCGTTCATTCTTCCGCCATTTAACAGCATCTGCATGATAACTGCAAGGTCATAAGCATTGCTGAACAAACCTGCATGGCCGGCTACACCGCCAAACATGGCAGCGCCGGGGTCATGCACATCACCCCTTATGAGTTGCTGACGGAAAGATTTTTCATTTTCAGTAGGGGCTATCCTGTTTTTTGTAAAACGTTCAAGGGGTTTAAACCCTGTTGTTGTTAAAGCAAGGGGACGATAAAATGTTTTCGCTACATATTCATCAAGACCCATTCCGGTAACGGATTCCACAATTTTTCCGAGAAAAATAAAATCATTATCGCTGTAAATGTACTGGCCTGGTTTTTCCAGCGGGCTTTGCAGTATGCGCCGGTACATGGTATCCGTCCAACCGTTCTGCATATACATGTTATCTGCAACGCGTATGCTGTAATGCGGTCCCGCCTGTTTACTGTAAAACCCGTTAAAGGGAACACCACTGATGGTATCAATAGTTTCCCTGTAAAAAGGTATCCATGCTTTTAACCTTGCCTGGTGCAGTAAAATATCGTGAATAACCAAATCTTCTTTATCGCTCCCTTTTACCCATCCGAGGTAATCAGAAAGTTTTTTCCGCAGGTCAAGCCGCCCTTCGTCGTAAAGTTTCATTACGGCTAATGTGGTTGCACATATCTTGGTAACAGAAGCCATGTCATAAACAGACTCAGGATTTACGGCTTCGGTGCTGTCATAAGTATAATGGCCAAATGCTTTGTAATAAGCAATCTTCCCGTCTTTTGCAACCAGCACCACGCAGCCCGGGGCAGCATGTTGTTGTATTGCGTCATTGGCCAGTGAATCTATTGCCTGCAGTTTATCTGCACCAATTCCCACAGTACCGGGCTGAACAGGGGGCAATAATTTTGTTGTAATGCCTGCGCCATATCTAAAATCGCTGCAAACTGTAACAGGCAACCTTCCTTTTGCAACAACCTCTCCACATAAAAGATCAGCAGCAACATCCTGTGTAATGGCTTCATCTTCATAACAGGCAATGATATTTTTTGTTTCGCAGAAATTTTTAATTGCATAAGGGTTACCAAAAACAAACGTCACGCCATGTACCTGCTGCTGCACTTCTTTAACCAACTGAACAGCCGCTGCGCTGATCCCAAAATTATTGGCGGGAAAACGGGCATAATTGTGAATGCCGGTTACTACCGCATCGTATCTCGTTTTTAGCAATTGCACCAATGATGGTATCCTTGCAGTACCTTCCCGGTAATTGAAGTAAAATACATCTGCATTATAATCCAGTCTCATTCTTTTTGCAAAAGCATTGTCGTTGCTGATGCCCACAGCGAGGTAAGCAATTCTTGTATTCTGCGAAACAGGTAAAGGAAAACCGGCTGCATCATCGTTTCGTAAAACGGTAATGGCGTTTTCTGTTACCATCTTCCTGATTTCATCATTGCGCCGGTTGAGGTCCTGCCAGAGGTTATTTGTATTTATTGTTTGTTTCTCACTTAATCCATACCTGTATTTGGCATGCAATACACGTTTTACATGATTGTTGACTGCATCCCACGTGAGCTTTTTCTTTTTAACAGCTTCCTTTACTTTTTTAATGCTTAACGGGATATCCCCCGGCAGGCACAACATGTCATTACCGGCAATGAGTGATTCAACAGCAATTTCCCCTGCGGGATAATATTTTGCCACAGCTTTCATCTCCAGTGCATCTGTAAAAGTAAGGCCCTGGTATCCCATCTCTTCCCGCATAAGCTGGGTAATTGTTTTATTGGAAACAGATGTTGGCCTGTTCTTCCGGTCATCAATTACAGGAACAGAAAGATGGGCCACCATTACACTCCCGATACCCGCTTTAAAAATTTCACGGAAGGGATAAAGTTCCAGTGAATCCAGTTGCTCCCTTGATTTATTGATCAGCGGCAAATCATGATGCGAATCAACCGACACATCGCCATGGCCGGGAAAATGTTTGGCACAGGCCATTACGCCGGCATCCTGAAGCCCTTTCATGTATTGTATGCCAAACTGCGCTACTTTGTATTTATCTTCCCCAAAAGAACGGTCATTTATAACGGGGTTATCCGGATTGTTATTTACATCCACCACCGGCGCATAGTTCACGTGTATCCCCATTCTTTTACATTGTTCGCCAATCCATCTGCCATATTCATAAACTACCTGTGTGTCCTGCATAGCCCCCAGCATCATTTGCCTGGGCAACCCTTTTACACTATCCAAAATGCGCATGCCCACTCCATTCTCCGCATCAATAGAAATCAGTATTGGTGTTTTAGCAATGCTTTGAAAATAGTTGATGTAATTGGCTTGTGTTACCGGCCCTCCCTGAAAAAGGCAAATGCCGCCTACATTGTATTTTTCTACAGCTTCTTTTACAGCCTGGTCGTAAAAAGTGATTTTTCGTGTTTGCAGGTCTATAGCAGACATACGCACAACCATAAGCTGCGCAATCCTTTCATCTTCGCTTAAAGAATTGAAAACACTGTCAACCCATTTTTCTTCCGGGGTAACAGGGTTGTGTTGAAAAAAAAATGAATACAGGGCGGGGATGAGAAAAATAAAAAAAAGTTTCTTCATATCTGTACAACTGCTTGAATAAACGGTTAAAATGACCCGTAAACAAATTTAGCTGAATTGATGATGGTATTTATTAAAAAATGCCGGGAGGTTACTTTTATTCTTCTTTGATGAATATGTTTATATCATGCGGGGCCGTTTCATCGCCTCCAAAATAAGGAAACAATTTATAGCGACTGAAAGTACCGCCACTGCAATGCCGTGCAAGAGAATCGGTTTTACCTGCCACTGTAAAATAATACTGCTTCTCACCGGCAGTTACGGAACATGAAAATATTTTTTTAATATCAACTGTGCTGTGCTTACGTATGGTCCGTATTCCATTGCTGTAAGCATAAACATATACAACCAGTTCTTTTCCGTTCCATGCCCATCCAAGCCTTGCGCTGTTCTCATGATGATCAGTATTGCAGTCGGAAAAACCAATGAGCTTATTTACATCGCCCTGGTTATTGGCTGCCGAAGTGGTATAAATTGCAGTGCTGTCAAACATCACTTTACAATTCACCCCATTCCCACTGAGCGCCACTACATGGCTTTGCTCTGAAAAATGGTTTCCTTTTTTGATAACATATTTTTCAAAGCCACTTACATCAGGGTTACCCGGTTCAGCATTTTCTGATTCGGGGACTTCCAGCTTGCCGCAAGAGAAAACCGCAGCGAGCATTGCAAAAAATAAAATATGTGCAGGCCTGTTGTTCATAAAAGCAAAATGATTAACGGAAAAAACAAAAACAGATTTCAAAGAGGACTGTTTTAATGGGCGGGATAAGATAAACCCTGTATTAGCCTTACATTTGCCGTGGACCCAATTATAAAAAAATTGCCTGATATTATTCAATTATTACCGGACAACATTGCCAACCAGATTGCTGCAGGAGAGGTGATCCAGCGGCCGGCAAGTGCCGTAAAAGAACTGCTTGAAAATGCCATTGATGCAGGTGCAACTGAAATTAAACTGATTGTGAATGAGGCTGGTAAATCGCTTATTCAGGTAATTGACAACGGCAGCGGCATGAGCGAAACCGATGCCCGCATGGCTTTTGAACGGCATGCCACTTCCAAAATCTCGGAAATAGAAGATCTTTTCCGCATACGCACCATGGGGTTCCGCGGGGAAGCCCTCGCTTCTATTGCCGCTGTGGCCCAG
>JANRKT010000109.1:0-5039 GCA_033763355.1 Chitinophagaceae bacterium
GTAAACCAGTATTCTCGGTCAGAGTACAGTACTGAAGCAAGGGAACTTTTGGTGAATGTGCTTGCCAATACCAATAACTATAAAGATGCGCTGGCATTGCTGGAAAGCCTCCCCAAATCATCTGATGTGGTAAAAAAAGCATATCCCAGGGTAATGTACGGCAGGGCAATGGAACTCATCAACGACCAGAACCTTTCAGAAGCAGACCGTTTGCTTGATAAAATAATAAAAGAACCGGATAACACACCTGTTCTTCCGCCAACTAATTTCTGGAAAGGTGAAATAGCCTATCGCCAGGATAAACTGGATAATGCCATTAAGTTTTACAACAATTACCTGTCCGGCCCGTCTTATTTTAACGGGGAAGTAAATGCTACCCACGCAAGATATAACCTCGGTTATTGTTACCTGCGAAAAGAAAATTACAAACTTGCCGCAAGCTTTTTTGAACAGGTTGTGAAAACACCCAGGCTTAATGCCGGCGATATAGAACAGGATGCTTATTTGCGCAGCGCCGATTGCTATTTTATGAACCGTGATTTTGCTAAGGCTAAGGGCATGTACAATACAGCCATTAACTATTCATGGCCGGCTACTGATTATGCTACTTACCAGAATGCCATGATTGCGGGTGTTACCAGCAGCAATGAAAAACTAAACCTGCTGAAATCATTTGAAAGAAAATTCCCGACTTCTGAGCTGGTCAATATGGTAAACATGGAAATTGCCGCAACCTATCTTGCTGATGAAAAATTCAAAGACGCGGTACCTTACCTGAATGCAGTTATAAAAGGCAGTGAGAACAGCGGTTACCTTAAACCACGTGCTTACCTGCGATTGGGGATTGCCCATTACAACCTTAACAACAACCGGGAGGCATTGAATAATTATAAGAAGCTGGTATCAGAATATCCTAACTCACCTGAAGCGGAAGAAGCTTTGGAAAGTGCAAGGGCTATTTATGTGGAAGATGGCAAAACGGGTGAATATGTTGATTTTCTCCGTTCTGCGGGAAGGTCTGTTACCAGGAATCAGGAAGATTCCATTACTTATGCTGCGGCAGAAGTAAGATATACCAACGGGGATATGAACAACGCTTTGACGGCTTTCTCCAATTACCTGCAGAAATTTCCTGATGGTGAGTTTGCATTGGACGCTAATTATTTCCGGGCTGAGATATATAACCAGCGCAAAGACTGGCGGAATGCAATTGCTGCATACGAAGCGGTAGCAGATAAAGGCCCCAGCAAATATGCTGAGAAGGCAACATCACAGGCCGCCAAAATAAATTATTTTGAACTGCAGGACTACATCAAGTCTGAGAAATATTTCACTTTACTCAAGCAGCTTACGGTAAACAGGGAAACAAGGCTGGATGCGATGCGGGGTTTATTAAGAAGCCAGTACCAGCAAAAAAAATGGGGTGAAGCGTTTGAAAATGCACGTGAACTGCTGAAAGAAAAATCAACCAGTACCGATGACCAGGTGCTGGCCAATCTTGTAATTGCAAAATCCCAGCAAAGCCAGGATAAATTCAGTGAGGCGATTCAAAGTTATAGAAGCGTTGTGAACCTGAACAAAGCGGCATTTGCCGCAGAGGCACGTTATGAAACAGGCGCCTGCTATTTTGAACTGAATGACCTGAAAAATGCAGAGAAAGCCGCATTTGAAACCATCAACAAATCCGGTTCATACGATTTCTGGATTACAAAGGCTTACATTTTATTAGGCGATGTTTTCTTCAGGCAGAAAGATTATTTCAATGCCAAAGCAACTTTGCAAAGCGTTGTGGAGAACAGCAAAATAACCGAACTGAAAAATGAAGCGCAGGAAAAATTAAATAAAGTGGTGGAAGAAGAAAAAGCAAACAGCAAAGTTGACGGACAATAACAAACCAACAGCAAATGACGAATCAGAGATTATATATCGTTCTTATTTTTGGCAGCAGTTTATTTTTGTCGGCTGCAATGGTTGTTGCACAGGATACTTCCAAAAAACAAACCATTGATATTACATCGGCATTCAAACCGGTTTTGCGCAATGCCGCCAAAATCAATTTTGATGCTTCTTCGCCTCTGCCTGACAGCAGCAGGCCAAAATTAAACTACAATATTCCTGTACAGAATTTATTTCTTTCCTATCAGCCCATTTCATTAAAGCCGCTTGCTTTGCAGATTGACAGCAGCTCTGCATGGGCCAGCAGCAATTATGTGAAGGTGGGTTTTGGTAACCTGCGTACTGCTTACCTGCAGTCAGGTTTCAGCTTTGGTACTGAAAAAGCAAAGCTGAACATTCTTGCCAACCACATTTCGTCAAATGGTAAAATTGAAAACCAGGACTACAGCGTTACCAATTTTACATTGCATGGTTTTACACCTGTTGCAGAAAATGTTGAGTTGCATGGAAAATTCAGGGTGGCGCAGGACAGGTATTATTTGTACGGGTATGATCACAGCCTGCATAATTTTTCAAAATCGCAGGTACTGCAACGGTTTCAGACTTTCAGTGCAGAAGCCGGTATCCGCAACCTTGCGCCTACTGAATTTGGCTTGCGTTATCATCCCAAATTAAACATCTCCGTTTTTAATGATAACAGGAAGAATGCTGAAAGTAATGCCGTGCTTGATCTGCCGCTGGAAAAATTCATTGGCGATATTTACGGAATAAAATTGGGAGCCAATGCCAGCCTTACAAGGTATAACCCGTCAGTTGGTAATTCCATAACCAATACGATTATTACCGTTCCTTTTGCATTGCTTTTTAAAACACCCAACTTTAATGCACATGGCGGTATAACACCATCGTGGGACAATTCATCATTTAACCTGCTGCCTAACCTCATGGCGGATGTTAACCTTAGCGAAGACAAATGGGTTTTCCAGGTGGGCTGGATAAGTTATTACGATAAAGGTTCCTATCAGCGCTTTGCTTCGGTAAATCCTTATCTCGCTGCGCCAACACAATTACTAAATACACGGGTTGTTGAAAAATATGCCGGATTTAAAGGCACCATTGCAGACCACTTTACTTATAATGCAAGGATTGGTTCTGTTCAATACAACAACATGCCATTGTTTGTAAATGATTCGGTTGACGGAAAAACCTTCGCCATTCGTTATGAACAACAGCTAAAGGCATTTCAATTGCAGGGTGAACTGGGTATTATTGAAGCTGAGAACTTTTCCCTGCATGCCGGTTTGGATTTCAAAAATTTCGGTACGCAAAAAACCGAACCGAGGGCATGGGGCCTGGTTCCTATCGAACTCAATACCTCACTGCGCTGGCAACTGATAAAAGACCTCTGGTTAAAAGGTGATTTCTTTTTGTGGAGCGGGCCAAGGTACAGAACAAAAACCGGCGGCATAGACAGGTTAAAAGGCGCTTCTGATCTTAATGCAGGCCTTGAGTTCCGCATAACAAAACAACTCCGGCTCTGGGCGCAGTTCAACAATATTTTCAACAGCCGTTACCAGCGCTGGAACCAGTACGAATCCTATGGTTTTAACCTCCTGGGTGGAATTGTATATTCCTTTAACCAATAACAGCCTCCTAAATGCCCGTTTGGCTATTGGGCTACAAAAACTATCTTTGGCCTAAGCATCAATCAACCTGAGGATAATTTATGTTTGATTTGTTGTATCATTATTTTATTCAGAACCAGTCTTTGAGTTTGCCGGGTATTGGCACATTCGATCTTTTCCATGTTTCCCCGCAAACTGATTTTACCAATAAAAAAATACTGGCGCCAACATTTTCAGTCAGCTTTAACCGCATACATGATACGCCTGCCAAAAACCTGTTTCAATACATTTCCGGAAAAATGAACCTGCCCGAATGGGAGGCAATAAAAGCGGTTAATGATTTTTCGCAGGACCTCAAACACCAGTTGCGTTCAGGACAGGAGATTACATGGCAGGGCATTGGTGTATTAAAACCGGATGTTTCAGGCGACATCAGTTTTGAACCGGAAAGGATAAAGTATGGCTTCATTCCCAATGTAAATGCAGAACGGGTGATACGCCCCGAAACCGAGCACCGCATAATGGTAGGCGACCATGAAATAAAGAGGACAGATATCAAAAACTGGCATTACGAAGAAACCGAACCGGAAATTGTGGAAGCAAAAGCCGGCTGGTGGATGTATGCTGTACTGCTTACTGCAATAGCATTGGTAGCCATTTTCTTCCGGTTATATTCCAATGGTTTTGGTTTTTCTGATGGCATGCACAAAAAAATCAAACCTGCAGAAACACAGAAGAATTACCGCATAACTGAATAGCCGAATTATTCTTCCGCATGATTCATTACCATCACTGTCCTTTATGCCGGAGCCGGGAAATCCAATTTGTTCTTCGTGCAAAAGATTATACAGTAAGCGGCGATTTTTTTGAAATATGGGAATGTTCTGCCTGTAAAGCGAGGTTTACACAGGATGTACCGGGTAAAGAAGAAATTGGTACTTACTACAAAGCCGAGTCTTACATCTCTCATTCGGATACCAGGAAAGGTTTGGTAAACAAACTCTATCATCTTGTACGCAGCAGAACGGTTTCCGGAAAAAGAAAACTGATTGAACAGTTTACAGGCAAAATGCAGGGAACAATCCTTGATGTTGGCAGCGGCACAGGTTTTTTTCTTCATGAAATGAAAAAGGCCGGATGGCAAACCGAAGGAGTGGAGCCTGATGAAGGTGCAAGAGCTGCTGCCAGACGGTTTTATAACCTGGATATAAAGCCTGCTGATACTTTTTTTAATTTAGAAGAAAATAAATTTGATGCCATTACCCTTTGGCATGTGCTGGAACATGTGCATGAACTGCATGAATACCTTGAAAAACTGAAACGTTTGCTGAAGCCGGATGGAAAACTTTTTATTGCAGTACCGAACTATACTTCCTACGATGCAACTGTTTACAAGGAATACTGGGCCGCATATGATGTACCAAGGCATTTGTATCATTTTGCCCCGCAAAGCATGGAGTTGTTGCTGAGAAATCATCAATTCAATTTAACAGGTACAAAGCCGATGTGGTATGACAG
>JANRKT010000110.1:0-10525 GCA_033763355.1 Chitinophagaceae bacterium
TTATTCGCTTCATCATCGTTTTTAAACTGCTCTTTCACCGGGTCCCAGTAAACTTTCCGTTTCAGCTTCATCGCAATATGGTGCAGCAAACAGGCGGAGCAGGCACGATGCGCTTCTTCCACCGGTGCAATTGTTTCTTTGTTATCACGGATGGCTTCAAGCCAGTTGCCGTGATGATTTTCGCTCACTGTCAACTGAAATTCTTTTTCACCAATTACCGATGTCATAATTTTCGGGTCGCTGGCATCTAATTTTTTTGCCTGTTCACCCGGCTTTAACGGGTCGCTGGATGTTGCCTGGTAATCGCCCCGTGAAACAAATATCCATCCTTCGCTGCCTTCAAACTTTACTCCGTTTGGCAATTCATTACTCACTATCATCCTCACACCATCCGCATAAAGAGCTTCGGTTGTAAATATTCCATGCACATCCCATAGACCGCCGGTTGCAAATTCTGCTTTGTTGCTCCATATTTCCACTGGCCCGCTGCGTTCCACACCCATGCCCCAATGTGCACTGTCAATATGATGTGCACCCCACCCGGTAATCATCCCTGCGCCAAACTGTTCGCAGCGCAACCAGCCGGGACGGCCATAACCCACCTGCGGATGCACACGGTCTTCTGTATAATAAACTTCAGGTGTTGATGCAAGCCACATATCGTAGTTGAGGTTTTTTGGTACAGGCATTTCTGTTTTATTTCCACCGGGCGGGTCACCGGGCAGGCCAACATACACTGTTTTTAATTTTCCTATTCTTCCGTTGCGCACCAGCTCGGCTGCATAGCGAAACTGTTCACTGCTCCGCTGCTGGCTCCCTATCTGAAATTTTACCCCGCTTTTTTGCACCACATTACTGATGATTCTCCCTTCAGCAATGGTAAGTGATGCAGGCTTCTGCATATAAATATGTTTACCGGCACGGGCAGCCATCACACCAATCATTGCATGGGTGTGGTCGGGTGTGCTGATAAGCACTGCATCAATATCTTTGTTTTGCAACAGCTCACGGTAATCTGTGTAAACTTTTACACCATCAAACGGTTTACCATCACGTTTGCTGTAATAGCCGTTCACTAATTTTTTCCCATCTTCTGCACGGAGACTGTCCACATCGCAAACACCCACTATCTGTGCAAAATCATGACGCCACACCCCAGGCATATCATGACCACGTGAAATTCGGCCCACCCCAATAGCACCGACATTAATGCGGTTGCCGGGTGCATTTTTTCCAAATATACTGGCCGGGACGATGGATGGAAAGCCCATTACAACAGATGTACCCACCGCGGTTTTAAAAGTGTCTTGTAAAAATTTTCTGCGGGATTGTTTATTGTTTTTCATCACGAAAGGTTTTTATGATGATAAAATTTTTTGTTACCAGCTTTTGAAATCCTGTTCGGCATTTGTTGTGTCACTCACTTGTACGCCTGTCCCGCTACTGAACATTTGTGTGCCTGGTTACGGGATTCAGTAATTCTATTCAGCTTTTATTTCACACAAAGGGACAAAGTTTTTCCTTGCGTCTTATTGACTTTGTGGCTTTGCGTGAAAACTACTTTACCTCTGCAAATGATTGCCATTCTTTGTCAGCTCTCTCTTTATCAAACTTTCCATTAAACACCACCAGCCTGTATTTTAATGTATAGGTCTTTCCGGGTTCCAATAACCAATCTTTATCTTTTGTTGGCGCAAAGTTGGCAAACACATCACCTCTTCCGCCATTTTGTTTTTTATCCCAGATGCGTAATGGTTCGGGATGATTGTAATTGGATGGATGCGACAGCATTAAAATCCCTCCTTCATCATTATCCGGTAAAGCGCCATATACAATTATCCATTTCCCCTTTGTGTTATCCGTATTGTCTCTTGTTTTCCCTTCTGATGTAAGCATCTCCGAATTATCCTTGTTCCAGTATTCAGTGGCCCGCCAACCGAGACCGCCATAGCGATAAGCAACAATGAGCAAGGGGCTTTGAGAAGCACATTGCATTTTTGAAGTAATATCAACAATATAAGAATCCTTGTTTCCAACGGGATTGTAAACCCTTACTGTCTGCCATTCATTCAATGCAATTTTTTCTGTCCCGTCTTTTTTAAAAACAACATGCTCATGCAATGCCGTGTACTCAGCAAATTTTTTATTGCTGGTTTGTCCGGTAAACTTTGCAAAGCGTACAGTTCCCTGACGGCCTTTGATATTCCAGAAATCAACCGTATCCTTTTCAAACAAAGTATGTGTCCACGGGTTCCAGATGCCGTAATGATGATAATGGTCGGGTGGTTGAATCCTTGTAAGCACCTGTCCATGCGGTGTGTACAAGGGATGAATAAACCCGCTGCGTTTGTAGTTGGTATCAATACCGGCAGGGGGATAAACGGTCTGGTACTGATAGCTGAGCAGGTTTTTATTACCGGCACGAAAGGTTAATGCCCCGTTGTTTTTTACCATTTCAACTTTCTGGCCTGCAGCAACAACTGCTACCAACTGAAAAGCTAATATGAGCTGATATTTTTTCATAATTGTTTTTAGTTCGAAACATGTTTACTTACCAAATTACTTTTGTTTTGCCTTACATAAAGGCAGGTAAAAAAATAAAACAGCAACCGGAAGAAATTTTTTATTTTCATTCAGCCATTCTTATTTCTGTGGCGTCAATGTTTGTATGCTTCCGTCTTCATTAAGCTTGAGTTCAGCTACTTTTACATTTCGCAAATGTGTTTTGCCGCTCAGCTGAACGTCATGATAAAACAAATACCACTTGCCATTGAATTCAATAATCGAGTGATGGTTCGTCCAGCCTTCCACAGGGTTTAAAATTATTCCCTGGTAAGTAAAAGGCCCATAAGGATTGTCGCCAATCGCATAACAGAGAAAATGTGTATCGCCGGTGGAATAGGATAAATAATATTTCCCTTTATACTTATGCATCCAGGCGGCTTCAAAAAACCGTTTCTCATTATCCTTTTCACCTAACAGTTTCCCTTCTTTATCAACCAGCTTTATTTCTTTCACCGGTTCAGCAAAACTTTTCATATCAGCATTCAGCTTTGCTATTCTTGGCAGCACCGCTATTTCACCCGCTACACGGTTTTTTGCAGCTGAGTCATACTTATTATTGTTCCAGCGTTGTAATTGACCGCCCCAGATGCCGCCGAAATACATGTAAAATTTGCCGTCATCATCTTTGAACACACAGGGGTCAATGCTGTAACTGTTTTTGATTGGTTCTTTTTCTGCTGTAAAAGGGCCTTCCGGCTTATCGCTTACTGCAACACCGATTTGAAATACATCTTCTTTATTCTTCACGGGGAAATACAAATAATATTTGCCATTGGCAAACGCTGCATCCGGGGCCCACATCTGCCGGCCAGCCCAGGGAACATTTTTTATATCCAGTGCAATGCCATGATCAGTAACATTACCGCCGACAGAGTCCATAGAAAGAATATGATAATCCCGCATATCAAAATGACTTCCGAGGTCATCTTCTTTTGTACCTGTGGCAGTGTCATGGGAAGGATAAATATAAATGCGGCCGTTAAATACATGGGCTGAAGGATCGGCTGTATAAATATGTGAAGCCAAAGGCTGGGAAAGATATTCTTTCTTTGGTTCCGCCGCTGCATCGGTTTTATCTTTTTTGGACTCGTTATTGCAACTTGCAATAATGGCGGAAATAAGCACAAACAGAACTATCCGTTTTTTCATCCTACTGATTTTTTAATAAAGTTCAGTCATAAAAGTTTTCAATCTGACACCTACTTATTTTTTAAGTGTATCGTCTTTTGTTTTTGCATGGGCATTGGTATAATTGATGCCTTTGTACAGGCCGGCTATATACTTTATGCCCTGCAGCAAATGGTTTTTATAAACAGGGTCGCTGTAACTTTCTTTGCTATGGCCCAGTGTGGTAATCCAGATATTCCCGCCTTCAAAATGCTGATACCAAACTGCTGGATAATAATCTTCAAAAGGGTCTTTGTGTCTGGCAATGAGGTCAGCCTGCTCTTTTTGCAGGCTTTCCAGCACATGCACCATCAATACTTTCATTCCCGGGTACAGCTCTTTTCCAAAATAACATTCATCATCTCTTTCCCATACAGCAGGAACATTTTTCATGGAAGGATGCGCCGGGTCAATTTTTTTTATACTGAATTTCTGAAATTTCGCATGCCATGAAAAAGTTTCGCCAATCATCATTTTAAACCATTTCCAGTTTCTCTCAGTACCTGTAACAGAATGTACCCCTACAAAACCACCGCCTGCTTCTATGTACCGCCTGAAAGCAACACGCTGCTCATCAGTATCAAACACATCATTATTGGTACTTGCAAAGACCAGGAGCGTATATTTTTTCAGATTAGCTTCAGTAAATACAGCCGCGTCGCCTGAAGTATCCACTTTAAAGTTATTTGCCGCACCAAGTTGCTGTATGCAGGCAACAGCAGACGCAATGTTATCATGAACATACCCCTTGCCATTTTTTGTATATACAAGCACAAGACTGCTTTTTAAGTTATCTTTTTCATTTGAGTATATATTAATCTTGCGTTCATCAGGAATAACTGTACTTTCATTAGTAAAGCCTGAGAACAGTACGGTAAGAATAAATAGTAAATGAAAGGGTTTCATTTTTTATTTCTGAATAACTTATTTTCTTGTTCAGCCTGATTTAATGTTCAGGCAAAACATTGGTTTAAAATCCTATGCTGTTCCCGCCATCCACCGGCAACACAACCCCTGTAATGTATTTTGCTGAATCACCCGCAAGGAAAAGGGCGGCGTCTCCTATATCAGATGGCTGTCCCATGTAACCCATTGGCGTACGGTTAAACACTTTAGCCTTTCTTTCCGGATCTGAATTGAGCGCTGCATCCGTCATAGGTGTGATGATAAAACCCGGTGCAATGGCATTAATCCTGATTCCCTTTGGTGAAAGCTCTGTAGCCATCGCCCTTGTCATTCCGTCAATAGCAGTCTTACTGGCGCTGTAAGCAATCACTTTCGGCAGGCCATATTGGGCCGCCATCGAACTGATATTAATTATGGAACCACTGCCCTTTGTAAGCATGTGTTTTACCACTTCTCTTGACATGGCAAATACTGAACAGAGATTGGTGGTGATCACTTTTTGAAATTCTTCATCCGTTACACCGGTAAAATCTTTTTTCATATTAATGCCCGCATTGTTGACCAGTATATCAATCTGGCCAAACTGTTTGATCACTTTTTCAACAAATAAAGGAATACCAGGGAGGTCGCTAACATCGCAGGTCATCGGGTAACATAAACTTCCTAATTTTTCTTTTGCACTGTTCAGCTTTGTTTCATCCCGGCCAACGATGATGGTACGTATCCCGTTTTCAACAAATTTTTCAGCAATGGCCAGGCCAATACCTGAACCTCCGCCGGTTACTATTGCTACTTTACCCATATACCCGCCTAATGGCGGGGTGTTATTATTACTCATAATTGATGGTATTAGTATTTTAAGTTGTTTCTTTGGTCAAAGTTGTTTTAATATTTAAAGGTATTCATTAGTTAAGCTTTCTCCCCTTTAGGGGCTGGGGGTATTGCCCGGCGCATAAAGGATACGAATGCTTTTATAGTATTCCAGTGTTTTATCCGGCTGTTCGTATTCAGCAGGTATCGGCTTTTTTGAAAAGGTTTGGAAATAAAGCAGGCAGGCATTCCGCCACCATATGGCATCTTTCAACTGTATATTGAGCAGTTGCTTTACCTGACTAAACCTTTCTTTATCTATGAATTTCTCCAGGCTGTTCCACTTTTTCTGAAATGACTTTACAGAATCAACGCCAGCATTATACCTGTAGCAGAGTTCATTCCATAGTGTCCTTCTGCTTTTCATTTTATGATCCCATGATACATGATGAAACCATAGCAAATATTCATCCGGACATTTATTTACATCATCAAATTGTTTTCTCACATCAACCGGGTATTGGATTAATGCATTTGTTCCCTTCGCTGTTCTGTCAAAACCAATTCCAAAAGAATCGGCCCGGTGATAATACACAGGATTCCAGTCGAGGCGGTTCAATGTGTTGCCCCATGGCATAGGACCATAATGATGGCCATTATACATAATATGAGTCAGCCCGGCTGGAGTCATATAATTCACCAATGCTTCATGTGAACCAAGCATGATATTTTTTATAACTGATAACGCAGTTTTATTATTAGTGAAAGTTTGCTTTATCCATTCATCGGCTATTTGTTCCGGTGAAAGATCATAATCCCAGCTCAGCCTTCCGAGTGCATACCAGTTGGCCTGTGCAAAGGGATGGCCGCACCAGTTGATGTCATTACCGATATTGCTTACACCTGCTACACCGCTCAATTCATGGTTGTACAAACTTCCGTCAATGATTTTTTCAACGTTTGATACTTTTCCTTTTGCATAAGTATCTGCCTGTAATACTTCTTTAAACATCGGTACTTCGTAAACAAGATGTGTCCCCTGCCCGAGATATTCCTGTGTAAGTTGAAACTCCATCATCAATGGGGTTTGAGGCATAGCTCCGAATAAAGGAGAGTATGGTTCTCTTGGCTGGAAATCAATCGGGCCATTTTTTACCTGCACCATTACATTTTTTTTGAATTTTCCATCAAGCGGTTTAAATTCTTCGTAAGCCTGTTTAAAGCGGTCATCCGATTCAGGATTGTAAACAAAGGCACGCCACATTACGATGCCGTTAAACGGTGCAACCGCATCAGCCAGCATATTGGCCCCATCAGCATGATTTCTTTTATAATCCTGCGGCCCGGGTTGCCCTTCGCTGTTTGCTTTTACCAGGAAACCGCCAAAGTCGGGGATGATAGAATAAATCTCTTTTGCTTTTTCTTTCCACCAGTTTTGTACCGAATCATTCAGCGGGTCTGCAGACTTCAGCCTTCCAATTTCAATCGGTGCACTGAATCTTGCAGTGAGATAAACTTTTATTCCGTAAGGACGAAACACATCTGCCAGGGCTTTTACTTTTTCAAGCCAGGGCCTTGTAAGAATAGTTGCATTGGCATTTACGTTGGTTAATACTGTGCCGTTAATGCCAACAGATGCATTTGCCCGTGCATAATCAATGTAACGCTGATCAATATAATCAGGCAATGTATGCCAGTTCCAGATGGAAAAACCTGCATAGCCCCGTTCTACTGTACGGTTGAGATTGTCCCAATGATTGAGCATGCGGATTTTGATTTTGGGAACTTTCATAATGGAAAGCTGTTGTATGCTCTGCCGGGTTTGCAACAAGCGGAGGAAATGAAATACGCCATACAATACACCCACATCCGTGTTAGCTGTAATTAGAATGACATTTTTATTATCAACTTTTTTTGACAGTATAAGAAATCCTTCAGCACCTATTTTAGTCAGCTCGTCATTGGTAAACTGAGATGAAAAGAAAAACGAACCTGCTTTTCCGGTAACAATACATTTATCCGTAACAACTGAAACAAAAGGAATTTTTTTGGCCAATAAGCCCGAAAGGCCAATGCTTAGTTCATTTTTTATGATCCCGGCAGTTGCCGAAGATCCTTCTGCATATATTCCTGAAAAAGTATTTCTGTATTGCTGTAATATAACGGGGTCATCAATTTTATCATAACGCAACCAGAGCCGGTAACCGTCTTCTGCAAACAGCACCCGTGTTGTTAACAGGATTATGAAAAGTAATTTTATTTTTTTCATAACATAATGAGCAGTGTACTTAAACTTGTTCCTGTTTCCTTAGGGATGACTTTCTGATAATTAATTCTGAATGTACAACAATAGTTTTCATATACCTGATATGTGATACACCTTTCAGGCGGTTAATCAGGTTACGGGCCGCAATTTCACCCATATCCATACCAGGATAATGAACAGTGGTTAATTGAGGCTCTACAATTTTACTGATAGTATCATTATTAAACCCCACCACGGCAATTTCTTCCGGAATTTTCACCCCGTGCTCTTTAAGTGTCTGCATACACACCGCTGCTGAAAAATCATTTGTAATAAAAGTTCCGTCAGGCAAAGGCTTCATCTTTAAAATCTCTAAAGCCGCCTCCACGCCCCCCTGTTCGCTAAGGTCCTTAATCAGCACCAGGCCTTTTTTAAAAGGGATGTTGTTATGACTCAATGCATCGAGGTAACCCCTGTAACGCAGTTCATATACATTTCTTTTAAGATTTGCCGTAACCAGCACAATTCGTTTGCATCCCTGTTCTATTAAATGACTGGTAGCTTCATAACCGCATTTGTAGTTGTCTATAACCACCTTAATGCTGTCTGTTTTCTCTTCTACCCTGTCAAAAAAAACCACCGGGATATTCTTTTCTTCAAACTGATCAAAATGGTCCAACTCCGTTGTATCAAAAGCCAGTGAAGCAATTAACCCATCTACACGTTTATGAAAAAGATTAAGTGCATTGGCTGCTTCCTTTGCACAGCTTTCACACGAATGAGCAATAATAATGTCATAACCCGCTTCAGTGGTTACTTTTTCAATACCTGCCAATACGGAGGTAATGAAATTGCTGTTCAATTCATGAACGATGACCCCTATGGTATTTGTTTTTTGTTTGCGGAGGCTGCTGGCAAAAGTATTGTGCCGGTAGCCCAATTCCCTGGCAGCATCCTGTATCCTCTTCCGCGTTTTCTTGTTAATGGCCGGGTTGCCCCTCAAACCCCGGCTTACAGTAGCCGAAGAAAGTGCAAGCTTTTGGGCAATATCATATATGGTGGCATCTTTTTTTGGCTTCATTTTGCAATCGGTTGCATAAAAGTCGCAAAAAAAAATCATTTGCAAACTTTTATTTTCTCAGTGACGAGCCGCGTATGATCAGGTCAGACCGGAGGATCACTGTATTGGTTTTTTTAACACTGGAAATACCATTGAGGTGATTAATAAGACTTGAAACGGCCGCTTCGCCTACATCATAGCCTGAATAGTTAACTGTTGTAAGGTTGGGCTCAACTATCTTGCTTATCGGGTCATTGTTAAAACCGGAAAAAGCAATATCAGCAGGAATGCGTACGCCTGATTCTTTTAATTTTATCATGCAAAAAACCGCTGCAGTGTCATTTGCGGAGAAAACACCGTCGGGTTTACCTGCCATCTTTAAAATGATCTCCGCTGCTTTTGTTCCCGCTTCTTCATTGAGCTTGCTGATATAAACCAGCTTTTTTTCATCAAAGGGAAGTTTATTATCCAGGAGGGCCTGCTTATACCCCTTCAGCCTTTCGCTGTAAACATTCCTGAGCAGGTTGCCCCCAAGGTGCATGATCCTACGGCAGCCCTGCTCAATCAGGTGTTTTGTAACATCATACGCCGCCCTGTAATTATCTATGATAATACTGGTACTGTCATTGTGCGGGAATATGCGGTCGAAAAAGACAACTGGGATGCCCTTCCTGAAAAAAGGGGCGAAATGATCTATATTTTCTGTGTCGTATGCCAGCGAAGCAAGAAGGCCATCCACCCGCTTATTAAACATGGTATGCACATTGGCAATTTCTTTTTCAGAGTTTTCAAGCGACTGGCTGATGATGAGGTTGTAATTTTCACGGCTTGCAGCATCTTCCATCCCTGCCAGTACAGACGACATAAAATAACTGTTGAGGCGGGGCACAATAACGCCAATGGTATAAGTGCGCTTGCTTCTTAAACTGCTTGCAAATGTATTGGACCTGTACCCCAAATGCCTTGCAGCTTCTGCAATTTTTTTCCTCGTATTCTTATTGATTGCCGGATGATCCTTCAGCCCGCGGCTTACTGTTGTAGCCGAAATATTGAGGTGCTTTGCAATGTCATAAATCGTTATTTCCTTATCATCGGGCATACCTGCATGCTTTGCTTTACAAATAAATGACGCAAAATTTGAAAAAAAAATTGCAATCGGTTGCAATTTTTAGAAAAATCTCTTTACATTCGGATTGTAATTCCAATTTCAAGCTTGCCGTAATGACTAAAAGAGCTCCTTTGATTACAGCCCAATTCCCGGAATACGGGGCGCAATTCACATCTTTTGTAATGTTTACATGTGGCTGTTTCAATTTTTCTCCTTTGTTTTTACAGCATTGCCGGAAGATGAAATGCGGCGAAGCACATTGAGCATGTACCCCGGAAAGGATTTGTTATAAACTGATTTAACGCTTCAATCCCTTTGAAAATAATAACGGCTACCCGGTAGCCAGCAAAAAAAGTTGGTTGCCAGCTTTCTAAACTTACAAACCAAAAAAACTGCTGTTTATGAAAGTTTCAGAAAAATTGTACTTTCTAAAAGGATTACCCCGGCAAAACCGGTTCCTGAGAAAAATTGCCTCTTCTACATTTTATCTGGTTGTGAAAATATAACAGACAAAAAAACAATTACTTAAGAGTAAAATTAGAAGGGCCCGAAAAAAACCGGGATGGGATTGGCGCTAAAATTTCTTTGTATTATGATGGCATAATGCAGCAATTCTTTCAGCAAAAAACAGTAAGGGGTTATCTTTCATCAAATGAAACGGCGG
>JANRKT010000111.1:0-5559 GCA_033763355.1 Chitinophagaceae bacterium
CCAAGCGCCCTGTCCCAGCAGAGGCTGGCCAGCACACCCAATGCACGGCTCACTCCAAAAAGAACGGTATAAAATTCATATTCCACCATGCCATAATGCACAAGCAATGCCCCGCTGTGCGCATCTACATTGGGCCATGGATTCTTTACTTTACCGAGCGACTGCAATACAGGAGGCACCACTTCGTATATTCTCCATACAGTATTTACAAGCGGGTCATCGGCCATGTGTTTTTTACCAAATTCCATTTGCGCAGTAAAGCGGGGATCCGTTTTGCGCAGCACCGCATGTCCATAACCAGGTACAACTTTGCCATCACTCAATGTTTTCTTTACATATTTTTCAATTTGCTCTTTCGAAGGAAGTTCAACACCCAGTTCTTCCCTCATTTCAAAAATCCATTTAATCACTTCCTGGTTGGCAAGGCCATGCAATGGCCCTGCAAGCCCGTTCATACCGGCGGCAAAACTCAGGTAAGGGTCGCTGAGTGCCGAGCCTACAAGGTGTGTTGCATGTGCAGAAACATTCCCGCCCTCATGATCGGCATGAATGGTCATGTACAAACGCATCAGATCTTTAAAACTTTCGTCTTCAAAACCCATCATGTGTGCAAAATTCCCTGCCCAGTCCAGCAGTCCATTAGGCTGAATATGGTCCCCCTCTTTGTACTTTCGCCTGTATATATATGCAGCCACTCTCGGCAAACGTGCAATCAGGTCCATGGCATCATCAAAAGTGGCATCCCAGTAATCTTTCTTATTCATTCCGGCAGCATATCTTTTCACAAACTGCCCTTCTGTTTGCAGGGCCATAATGGCGCAAACAAACTGTGTCATAGGGTGCGATGAAACCGGCAATGCTTCAATGGCATCAAACACATGGTTGGGCACATGGGAACGGCGCTGCCATACAGATGTAACGAGGTTCACTTCTTCCGCATCGGGTAAATCCCCTATTAGCATCAGGTAAAACAAACCTTCAGGCAAAGGCTCAGTGCCACCCTTTGCACGTGGGAGTTTCTGCTGCAATTCAGGTATTGAATATCCCCTGAAACGTATCCCTTCATTGGCATCAAGAAGCGATGTTTCTGTTACCAGCCCGGTTATACCCCGCATACCCTGGTAAACCTGCGACAGTGTAACTTCCCCGATTTTTTTATTTCCATGTTCTTTAAGGATGTTTTTTATTTCAGCGCCTACTGTATCTGCCTTGGCCTTGAAACGTTCTTTAATCATGTCCATATAGCTGCGGGGTTTAAAAAAGGAAATGCTTTGATTCCGATAAAGGTAGAGAAACACGGTTGTTGCAACAAATAGAATTGCGGCAAAGTTTATTAAGCATTGGTTTATTTCGGGGCCTTTTTATAGAGGTAAAAAGCAACCAGCGCAAACACCACATTGGGCAGCCATGCGGCGATAAACGGGTGAAGGTCTCCCTTTGTGGAAAATATGGTTGAAAAGCGGTCGGAGACAATATAAATAGCGCTGATGCATAAGCCCGCAGCAAGATGGATGCCGCTGCCGCCCCTTATTTTACGGCAGGCTATAACTGCACCTATAAGCGTAAGTATAACCACTGAAGCAGGAGTTGCATTGCGCCTGTGCTGCTCCATACTCAGTTCCTTTACTGATTCAGTGCCCCGTAAGCGGGCCAGTTCTATCATTCGTTTTAACTCGGGGCTGGTGAGCCTGTCTTTTATGTAATCGTCATCCCTCAAATCCTGGGGCAAAAAATTAAATTTCCTGTTGATGCTTTGTTCATAGGTTACTTCTTCCTTCAGGCCGTTGATGCGCCTTTCTATCACACCGGACAATTTCCAGTTTTTAGCAGCAGTGTCCCACATGATGTTATCTGCACGCAGGTTGTACACCACATTGTTGTTGCGTACGGTTTCCATAAAGAAACTTCCGCCCGATTTTGACGTGGTGTCATAATACCTGATACCGCAATAGCTGAATGAATCAACCTGCATGTAAATGCCGCTGCTCTGGAAATTGAGGGAAGGCCCGTTTACGTACTTTGTTTCAAACGCTGCCCTTTTTACATTGGCCCTGGGAACAAAATACAAATTGCCAACCCATAAAAGCAGGGCCAGGAAAATGCCTCCTGCAAAATAGGGCACAAGCATACGCTTAAGGCTTACGCCGCCTGCAAGAATGGCAATAAACTCCGACCGGTTGGCTAATTTGGATGTAAAAAAAATGACAGCAATAAAAACAAAAAGCGGGAAAAGTATAGATACAATATGGGGTACAAACCCTGAATAATACTGCCGCCAGATTTCCTTATAGCTCAAACCTGATTTTACAAAGTCATCAGTTTTTTCGCTGGTATCAATCACTACCGTAATAACAGTAAACAACAGAACTGAGTAAAAAAAAGTAAACAGGAAGTTTTTCAATATGTACCAGTCGAGCTTTTTCATTACTCTTTAAACGAATTAATAAACAGGAAATAACAAAATTACCTGAAAACATACAGTTGCAGAAATTGTAAATGCAAAGCAGATGTGAAAACGACACGAATGCTTCAACCTGTGTGCATTAAAATACATTTGCAGTGAAAGCAAATTGATTAACTTAGGCTATGCGAATTAACTTTACATTTATTATTATAGTACCTCTGCTGCTTGTAGGTTTGGCGGAAGCCCAGGATTTAAGCATGTTTGAAAAACAACTTTTCATCAGGGGTGAAGACACCTTAAACTGCAGGATACTCTCCCCGCTTAATTATTCCCCTTCAAAAAAATATCCATTGCTTGTTTTTCTGCATGGCTCAGGCGAAAGAGGGAATGACAACGAAGCCCAGTTGAAATGGGGCGGGACCCTTTTTGCAGATTCTGCCAACAGGGCAAAGTACCCCGCCATTGTCGTATTTCCTCAATGTCCTGCTACTTCTTCATGGTCGGTTACAAAGAGAGGCGGTAGTACTGATTCACTCGGAGGGTTCAGTTTTCCCATTGATCAGCCGGCTACAAAACCCATGCAATTGGTAATGGATTTTATTGATACACTGGTAAAACACGGACAAGTGGATACGAAAAGAATTTATATAGGCGGGCTTTCAATGGGCGGCTTTGGAACATTTGAAATATTATGGAGAAAGCCGAATATGTTTGCAGCGGCAATACCGGTTTGCGGAGGAGGAAATCCTGAAGCTGTAAAATCATATGCAAGGAAATTTCCGGTTTGGGTTTTTCACGGTGCAAAAGATGCTGTTGTACCCGTTGGCAATTCAAGGCTTATGGTAAATACATTGAAGGCTGCAGGAGCTGATGTAAAATATTCAGAGTACCCTGAAGTTAACCACGACAGCTGGAACAACGCATTTGCTGAACCTGAGTTGCTAAACTGGCTGTTTGCCCAGAAGAAAAAATGAATTGCTTGTTTCGGGCCACTTAAACACTATATTGCCCCTTAATCAACATGGTAATACTTCCAGTGTTCATAGACTGTTTCATAACTGGCGAATGCCCCCTTAATCCTGCTCAGGTCAAAACTGTAATCATATTTTGAAAATTCCCCGGGAAGATTATTCCTCAGGTTGTTTTTATCATAAAGAACGATTTCTTCAAGCGAACCTAAATCCAGCCATTGACTGAATGATATGCTATACCTGTCATTGATTTTATTATAGCGAAATTTTTCAATCCCCATGATAAACGGCATTGGCATTTTCTTTCCGGGATGGGGAACAAGGTCGTTGACAGCGGCAGGGTATTCCCCTGTTTTGTTCCTGTAATCTTCAATCAAAGCAATTAATGCTTCGCTTTTTTTAATTGCAAAGCTCCTGCTGAAATCGCTTGCAGGCCTTACCAAAAACATAAAAGTGAGGAAGGCTGCTACTGGAATGGTCATGAAATAAAAAGGTAACGGGATTATCTTTTGAGGGCCGGCATCTTTCAATTTACTGACCCGCCTGATGGCTGCATATAAACCTGCCGGCAGCAACAGCAGCGCCAGAATACCAGGTATAATTCCAATGCCAACGAACACAAACAACACTGCAAAAAGATAAACAAAAGTGACGCAGGCTATGGCTAAAGCCGATAAAATAATTAATGCCCCGTGATCAGGCAAACTGTAATTATTGTTTTTCCATTTCCTTTTTTGCTGCAGTGCCAAAACAAATGCGGTTAGTACCAATACAAGACCGGATAGAAAAGTGATCTTTGGCATGGGGTTGGGTACAAACACAATGCCGGCCAAAAAAATCAGAATAATAAATAAAACGGTTGCAACGGCAAAATTGTAACGCCACCTGTGATATGTTGCGCTTTCATTTGCATTCCCTGGTTTTCTTTTTTCAATTATCAGCCAGGCCAATCCTATTGGCACAAAGAGCAGCCCAAAGGTGCCTGCTATCTGCCCAAAAACAGAGGTCCACTTTACAATGCTATTGGCCGGGCCCGGGATAAACGGGGAAATTATCATGAAAACAACAAAAAGGTTTATTAGTACCAGCTTAATCCATGTGGCGGCTTTCATAACACAACATTTTTACAATTCTTAAAATAATCTACCTCATGTCTTGTCCCCTTTATTCTTTTGCTCTACCTGTTTTATCAATGTCCGGAATTTTTCATCAAAATGCTGCTTGAACCATTCGTCTATTATATCTTTCCGGAAACGCCATTCTTTCCCGATTTTGGCGGCAGGTATCTTACCGGTTTGCGCCCAGGTGTAAATGGTCTGGGGCTGCATTTTAAGGTACTTTGCAACTTCTTCCAGCGTCATTATTTCTTCCATAAAAAATTTCAAAAAGTAAACACAATCAATAACGGGCCATCTATCAGCTTTCAGATACCCACGCATTACCTGCCCCCGTCCAGCAATTGCCCCACTGCCCCGATGAGCGTAGCATAAATATTGGTTTGGGTGCTCGCCCTGAATATTTCAAAAGGCATTTCCCTGGTGCCAATAAAAGGCCTCAGGTTCCATGATAACTGTATCCCGACAAATGCAAGTATAAAAACCCAAAGCCTGAAAATAGTGAGCCCGATTTTTGGATAAATATTCTTCTTCTCACAGGCCATCTTCAGTGTTTCAACCACCGTACGCATACTCCATATACCTGCAAATATGAATACAAAAAAATGAAGTAACTGTAAAAATGAATAAGGGCTGTTTGATAACTGAAAAAACAAAACTATCGGTGCAAAGGCAACTAATATTGTACTTAACATTACAAAGCCGCCGAGTAAAATAATGATCAGCTGCCTTAGCTTCATTTTTGAGCCAAGCAGCAGCTGAACAATATAAAAAGAAGGGAAACAAATAGCCAACGTGAGAAATATGAGTAAAATCAGTTTAATGCCCGATGAAAGCGCTTGGGCAGCGCCGTTATAACTTCCCATGATTATCCCATAAATAAATGCCGCTAAAACAATCAGAAGTACCTGCCCCTTAATAATTGATCCCGGATAATTGTCTCCACTGACATTTTCAAAATACTTTTCACGGTTTTGAAAAATCTCAAAAGCAAGTTTAAGGGAATTCATAAATCAGCTTTTTATGTTCAGAACTATTCCCGGTTTTAAAACAAGGTGGTACTAAGATA
>JANRKT010000112.1:0-42347 GCA_033763355.1 Chitinophagaceae bacterium
AATGTGAAATGACCATTAAAGGCGGAAAAATTGTGTATGATTTAAATGGGCTTGCAAAGCCTGTTATGGTTCACGGAAACAGGTAACGGATCAATGCCTCTTTCACCAGATGGTATTTATCCCGCAGAGCCGGTAACTTCATCTGATGAGAAGAGAATTGAAGGGGTTTGGTCATGTTCTTATTTATCGGATACACACCGGAAACCTGTATGTTCAAGCCCGGTATCGGGTGAAGTTTTCATGCGGGCAGAAACCCGGTAACTGGAACAATAAGAAACATGGCATAAAAAAGAACCGCCTCTTACTACACGTTTCGGAACAGTGGGTTCATCAGGGTCATAGCCAGATGGCGGCCCCTTTGGATTAACAGCGCTACTACCTGCAAGCTGACGGTAATAGTCAGCACGGTACCAATCGCTGCACCACTCCCATACATTACCGGCCATATCGTACAAACCATAGCCATTGGGTACAAAAGATTTTACCGGCGCCAGTTTATGGTAACCATCCCATTTTGTATTGATATCAGGAAAATGTCCCTGCCATGTGTTGGCTTTGGGTTTTATCTTTTCTACATCTTCCGTGCCCCAGCTATAAGGTTTGTTAATCAATCCGCCTCTTGCTGCATATTCCCATTCTGCTTCTGTTGGCAATCTTTTACCTGCCCATTTTGCATAGGCATAGGCATCGTCCCACGAAATATGTACTGCAGGATAATTTTCTTTGCCTTTAACCGTACTTCCGGGTCCTTCGGGATGCCGCCAGCTGGCGCCTTTAGTCCAGTTCCACCATTGCGAAGCATTATTTAATGAAATTGCCCTTGTTGGCGGTGTAAAAACAAGTGAAGCAGCAACCAGCAAACTTTCGTCAGGTTTCGGCGTGCCGGGAGGTAATTGTTTTTTCAATTCATCCCAATCCGGCGCTTTCTCTGCTGTGGTAATGTAGCCTGTTGCATCAACAAATTTTTGAAACTGTGCATTGGTCACTTCTGTGGCATCCATCCAGAAGCCATCAACTTTTACAGCGTGCTGAGGATATTCATCCGGTCTTCCTTCCTTATCAGAACACCCCATCGTAAACTCACCTGCTTTTATCCATACCATGCCTTCATGTGATGCAGTATTGTTGTTTGCAGAAAATGTATTGATGCTGCTTTGACCCTTTGCAGCAAAACGGGAAGGCATATCTGAATGACTGGAAACCGTCTCAATATTTTTTTTGGCCTTTATGCCATCATTATTAAAAATGAATGACAGCAGGCCACAGGACATGCAGGCCACGATAACCCGTTCAAACTTTTTCATGCACAATTTTTTTTTAAAATTGTTTCGGATGCCGGTAATCGCCAAAAGGGTTTTTTATCGTACGCTTCAACGGAATCTGCATGCCTTTGGTTTGTTCCAGCCATTCAAATAATTCACCTGCCAGTTTCTTTGCTGTCTCTGCATATTCGGGCCTGCTGATCAGATTAGTCGTTTCATTGGGATCATTCTCCAGGTCATACAATTCATTCGTATCCCAAATACCATAATACCGGATGTATTTAAACTTATCTGTACGAACACCGAATACGGTTGGCGTCATCGGAAAATCATACTCCCAGAAATACTCATAAAATATTTTATCACGCCATTGCACAGAATCACCTTTCAATAATGGTATAAAAGATTTACCGGGCATGGTTGCAGGTTGTTGCAAACCTGCAGCAGACAGTATGGTTGGCGCCACATCTATATTTTGTACCATTTTGTCAATCTTTTTTCCTCCGCTCAATAGTTCAGGACAATAAACAAGAAAAGGAACCTTGACAGACTCTTCGTAAAAATGCCGCTTGTCAATCAATCCATGTTCGCCCATGCTAAAGCCATTATCGCCCATGTAAATGATGAGGGTGCTTTTATCAAGCCCTTCACTCTTTAAATAATCCATCACAGCGCCGATGCTTTCATCTACTGCCATCAGCGTTTCACAATAAAGCTGAACCAGTTCTTCAATGCTCTGGTGGGAATGATAAAAATAATCAACGCCATGCCAGCTATAGCGTTGCTGCTTTACCCATTCGGGCCATCCGAGTTTCTTATAATCATCCGACAAGCTTTGATAATAAGTAGGGGGCAAATTGTATTTCTGGTTTTTGTACAAACCCCTGTGCCGTTTAGCCGGCGCCAGGGGAGAATGTACTGCTTTATGAGAGAGGTATAAAAAGAAAGGCTTTGACTTATCTCTTTGTTTCATCCAGGTAAGGGCATGCTCAGTGAGCAGGTCGGTAATGTAAGCCGAATCGCCAAACTTCACCTGCTGCCCGTTAATATTCAATGCAGGATTATAATACACCCCCTGTCCTTTAAAACTTTCCCAATGATTAAAGCCGGGACGGGGATTGTCCGCCGATGCTTCTTCACCCATATGCCATTTGCCAAAAAATGCAGTTTGATAGCCTGCTTTCTGAAGGTATTGCGGAAAATAAATATTGCCGGTTGGTTCAGGTGAAGCATTGTCAACAATGGTATGCACATGAGAATAGGCGCCCGTTAAAATGGATGCCCTGCTGGGAGAGCAAAGCGCCGTTGTTACAAATGCATTCGGGAACCATGCGCCTTCTTTGTACAGCCTGTCCATCACTGGTGTTTTCTGCCAGGGCAGCCTGCCGGTAAAACCCATAAAGTCAAAACGATGATCATCAGACAAAATGAAAATAACATTTCTGGGTTTTGCATCTTTTACTTTACCCAATACGAGATCCGGAGTTTGGTTTTTGTTTTGGGCATATACTACAGCAAACTGGCTTATGAAAACAAGCAAAGAGCAGAGAAAAAATTTTCTCATGAGCGTTGAGTTTTTTAAAAAGGAAATATAATATAACAGGTTATTTTCCGGTTCACCAGAAAAAGCACAGCTTAAATTACACAATTTCCCGTTGACAGGCTTTTCATGTTTCTTCTTGTCCGTTTAGGGTTACATAACTGCAGGTCCAAGTAACCTGCGGAAACCAGATTTCTTAAAAGACATGTGCCCCGGGCTAAACTCCTGAATATAAAATTTTTATTTCCCGCTTCTGGGAAAAATGCTCTTCTAACTATTGCATCCCATACAAAAACCACCCTCCCCGCCGTTATTAACAGGAGGTTTTAAAAATCCATAATCCATCCGCTATGAGTGAACTGAAAAAAATGGTGAGGGAATTGTTTGAACAGGACCAACACATCAACTCCATTGAAAAAGACATCCGCACCAAAAAAGCACATTACCACCACCTGATTTTAAAAAACCCTGATAAAGTATATTCAGACGAAGAAGTGATGGCAATTAAAAAAGTAAGTGAAGAACTGGACAACCTGCAAACTCAAAAATCGGTGTTTCAGAGCCGCCAGAACGAAATAAAAGATTTTCTCAAAACATTACTTACGCCTTTAAGCAATGGCAGGTGGGTGCATGAAACAGAAGACCCCATCCATCCCCGCTGGGAATTCTGGGTGGAAGAAGAAGAATTAAAATACGCAAGGCTGAACGGGGCGTCTTATTGAATAAAGCAACAGTTGTTTAATGTAAGTTGCTGCGACCACTCCCGGGCCTCACCCTTTCTTTATCTGCTTCATTGGTCAAAACTCAGTTCCCTGATCTGTACAGGTATCATTTCATCCCGCTGTTCCTTCAATTCACACACCTGCATGTTGACCTCCTTTTGCTGTAAACTTATCTTCATATTGTAATTATTACTATCAACTTTAAAATATTTTGTTATGAACGGTTTAATGTGTGCAAATATTTATGTTCTGGTAACAGCATCAGGCGTAAGTTACCTGCTCATCAACAGCACTACCAACCCGCAAAACAACTGATGAAAGCATTTCATCTCCCTGTGTCCCGGTTATCTTATCAGCTCCGTCTGCTGTGTCAATTGTTTTTAAATTGCAATCACAATCTGTCCTAATTTTACAACACACTTTTACAGTATAACTAAAAATGATTGAACCTGCAGCTGAAAAAGATTACCCGGAATTAGCTGAAATATGGGAACGCTCTGTAAGGGCCACACATCATTTTCTGGAGGAAGATTACCTGCAGCTTATTAAATCATTGCTCATACCCGTTATTTTTCCGGCCGTAGAAATTTATGTTTACAGGAACCACAACAGCGCCATCGCCGGTTTCTCAGGTGTGGCTGAAAATAAAATTGAAATGTTGCTTATTGATCCCCCTTACCGGGGTAAGGGTATTGGGAAAAAACTGACCCTGTTTGCAATTGACCACCTGCACATTTCAAAAGTGGACGTGAATGAAGAAAACGAACAGGCCATCAGGTTTTACCTGCACATGGGGTTTAAAATAACAGGGCGCACAGAACTTGACCCCATGGGCAAACCCCATCCTATTCTGCAAATGGAGTTAACGTAAGGCCAGTTATAAAGAAACAAAAAGCTTCTTGTTAATCCCCCGGTATCAGAAATATACATTACAAAAAACTGAAATGATTATAATTGCAGTACCTGGTACATTGTGATTTTTTATTTACAGAAAACAATGATGCAACTTCCGGTTCACTTTCGTTGTCACCATTTAACGAAATGGCAGATGAACCATATTATTTCCTATTTTTCCTATAAATAAAAATGTTGCTGCGCCTTATTTACTTTCTTACAGGAACTGTTTTTTTGACAGGTTATGCCCCGGCGCAAAACCCTTCAGATTCCGCTCTTCTTCAGCAGGCTGTTTCCCGTTCTGTGCAGCAATACTTTGGCCTGTTTGGAGAAAACATCCATCTATACAACGGTACTGAATACATAAGGTATAACACAGGGGCAAAAGGCCATCCTTTTTTTTTATCGGAACAACCCGTCAAATCTGACATTGTTTACGGAGGCATCCTTTACCGGGATGTAAATCTTTCTTATGATCTTACCAGCGAAGAAATTCTGGCAATACTGCCGGTGCAAAATGTAAACCTGAAACTGGTTAATAAAAAAATTGAAAGCTTTAATTTAAGCAACCATCATTTTATCCGGATTGACAGTACCAGCGGCAACCTTTCATCCGGGTTTTATGAAATACTCCATCAGCATAAAAATGTGATGCTCCTTGCCAAACGACTTAAGCGGGTAGTACAATCACCCAGGCCGGAAGAACCTCCCAGGTTTTTACAACAGGACATTTATTTTATCAGCACGGGAAGCGATTATTATAATATAAGCAGTAAAAAATCCATCATCAATATCCTGAAGGATAAAAAAGAAGAGATAAGGAGGTTTATAAAAGAAAATAAACTCAATTTTAAAAAAGATGCCGAAAATACCATTATAAAAACTACCATGCAATATGCCCGGTTAAAAGAATGACGATGAGATTCACCAGCCGTAATTTTGTATTGCTTTGCTGTATTCTGACATTTCTTTCAATAACTGCAAGAAGCCAGGATAAAAAACTTATCACCGGTAATTTTTCAGGCTTCTCATTTGCACAGCTGGTAAATGAAGCGGAAAAACAAACCGGCATGCGCTTCTATTACAATGCTGCTGAAACAGACAGCCTCCGCATCAATATCTCTGCGAATGGGATTACCCTAAGCGCTTTGCTTGACCAGGTATTAAAAAATACAGGTTTACAATATGCAATCAACCCACGTGGTGAAGTTTTTATCAGCCTCCGCTTTGCCATCCAAACTGATCTGCCCCCCGGTTTTTTTGTACGCAGCATAAAAAACAAAGACAGTGCTTCCGTTCCTGTTATACCACTTGCCGAAGAAAACAAACCAAAAGAAAAACTGAAAAATTCGGTTGAAAACAAACTTTTTGAAATAGGAATAAAAGGCAGCGATCCCAATAAAACCAGTTCAACCATTGCGGGATATATCCGTGATGTTAAAAACGGTGAAGCGATTACAGGCGCTTCAGTTTATGTTGACAGCCCTGCCATAGGCGTAATATCTGACCAGTTTGGTTATTACTCCGTCACCTTACCAAAAGGCAGACACAGCCTGCAGGTGAGCAGTGCAGGAATGAAAGACACAAGAAGACAGGTGTTGCTGCAAGCCGACGGCAAACTGGATATTGAAATGGAAACATTTGTGCCCAGCCTGAAAACAGTAGTGATTACGGCCGAAAAAAAATCGAATGTAAGAAGCCTGCAGATGGGGCTTGAAAGGCTGAGCATTAAATCCATCAAACAGGTGCCTGTGGTGTTGGGTGAAGCAGACATCCTGAGGGTAATCCTTACTCTGCCCGGTGTAACTTCTGTTGGCGAAGCCAGTACAGGATTTAATGTAAGGGGTGGTTCTTCAGACCAGAATCTCATTCTTTTTAACGATGCCACCATATATAATCCGTCGCATCTCTTCGGGTTTTTCTCATCATTTAACCCTGATGTTGTTAAGAATGTGGAATTGTACAAAAGCGCCATTCCCGAAAAATATGGCGGCCGTTTATCTTCCGTGCTTGATGTAAGCTCCCGTGACGGCAACAATAAAAAAATTTCAGGCAGCGGCGGTATTGGACCCCTTACCAGCAAACTGGTTATTGAAGGCCCTCTGGCAAAAGAAAAAACAACCTTTATCATCGGGGGAAGGACAACGTATTCAAACTGGATATTAAAAACAATTCCCAACGAATCCTATAACAACAGCAGGGCTTCTTTTTATGATGCAAACCTGCACATTAATCACGCCATCAACAACAAAAACAATCTTTACCTCACCGGGTACATGAGCGGGGACAAATTTAAACTGAACAACGACACATTATACCAGTACAACAACAGGAATATCAACCTGAAATGGAAACACAATTTCAGCAATAAATTCTATGGTGTGCTGACAGGCGGGTTTGATAATTATCAGTATGCGGTTTCAGCAGACCAAAACAAGGTAAATGCATTTAAACTGGACTTTGATATCAAACAGGTTTACCTCCGTGCCGACTTCAGTTATTCAGCCGGGAATAAACACAATTTTAATTTTGGAATCAATTCCATTCGTTATGCCTTAAAGCCAGGGGCGTTTCAGCCCGTGGGAAGCCAATCGCTGGTTACACCTGACGAAGTGCAGGCTGAACAGGCGCTTGAATCTGCTGTTTATTTCGGGGATAAATACAGCATTACCCCAAAGCTTTCTGTTAATGGAGGAATTCGTTTTTCATTGTTTAACTATCTCGGGCCACATGATGTGTACAGTTACATACCCGGTTTACCAAGAGATAAGAATAGCCTTATTGATACAATTGTTTATGCAAAAGGTAAAAGCATAAAAAATTACCTGGGCCCTGAATACCGGCTTACTTTGCGCTACAGTTTAACTGACAACAGTTCTGTAAAAATAAGTTACAATACGCTCCGGCAGTATATTCACCTCCTTTCCAATACTGCAGCCATTTCACCAACTGACGTATGGAAGCTGAGTGACCCCAACATCAAACCACAACTGGGCGACCAGTTTTCATTGGGCTATTACAGAAATTTTAAATCAAATACCATTGAAACTTCCCTTGAAGTATATTATAAACGTTTAAAAAACTTTCTTGACTATAAAAGCGGTGCAACCATAATAATGAATAAACAGATTGAAACGGCTATCATCACCACAAGGGGGAAAGCTTATGGCGCAGAATTGCTGATAAAAAAACTCAGCGGAAAAGTAAACGGCTGGTTCAGCTATACCTGGTCAAGAACCTTATTGCAGCAGGATGATCCCATTGCAGGTGAATTAATCAACGAAGGGAAGTATTACCCGGCCAACTATGATAAGCCGCATAACGTGAACCTTGTAAGCAATTATAAATTCTCCCATCGTTACAGCCTTTCATTAAATGTTGTTTATAATACCGGCAGGCCTGTTACTTTACCCATTGCAATATTTAATCTTGGCGGCGCCCAACGGGTTTTGTATTCAGACAGGAACGCATACCGTATCCCGGATTATTTCAGAACAGACCTTTCCATAAATATTGAGGGCAACCATAAAATCAAAAAGCTGGCACATAGCTCATGGTCATTCGGTGTGTACAATATTCTGGCAAGACAAAACGCATTCTCGGTATATTTTGTTCAGCAAAATGCTGTAATCAAGGGGTACAAACTGTCCATTTTCGGCACGGCAATTCCTTATGTTACCTACAATTTTAAATTTTAAAATGAAAAAATACAACCAATACTTCCTCATCTTTATTTTGCTTGCACAGGTTGTTGCCTGCGTTAAACCTTATGAACCTGCACCCGTAAAGGCAGACAACAATTATCTTGTTGTGGATGGCCTCATCAACGCCTCACCCAATTCAGAAACAACTGTTACTTTATCCCGCACCAAAAACCTCGGGGATACCGTATTGTTTCATCCCGAATTAAATGCAGCGGTATTCATTGAAGCTGAAAATGGCGGTAATTACATCCTGCAGCAAAAACCCAACGGTATTTACAGCATCAGTAACCTTACGCTTAATAACAATGAAAAATACCGTTTGAAAATTTTTACAACAGATGGTAGAGAGCATGTATCTGACTATGTGCCTGTAAAAATTTCACCACCTGTTGACAGCGTTACATGGCGCCAGGATGGTGATGTAACCGTTTATGTACATTCCCATGACGCGGCTAACAATACAAAGTATTACAGGTGGGAATACAAAGAAACATGGGAATACCATTCCCCGTATGAAACCGATATGTATGTAAGGAACCGTTATATTTATTTTGCCGACAGCAATTTCCAGGTGTATAAATGCTGGGATTCTGCATACTCATCGGACATTGTAACCAAATCAACCATCAATCTCAGCCAGGATGTGGTAAGCAACCATCCTGTAGCAGTAGTACCTAAAAACTCTGCAAAGATTGGTGTACGTTACAGTGTACTCGTAAAGCAATATGCTATTACAGAAGAGGCGCATCAGTTTTGGGAAATACTGAAAAAAAACACTGAGCAACTGGGCACATTGTTTGACCCGCAGCCTTCGCAGCTCAAAGGCAATATAAAATGTATCTCCAACCCGTCAGAACCCGTTATTGGTTTTGTAAGCGCCAGTTCTGTAAGTGAAAAAAGGATTTTTATTGATTCATCAGAAGTAAAGGACTGGGTTGCTTATCAGTCTGGTTCTATTTGCCAAACGATAACAATCGGGCTAAATGCGTCAGATTACAGGATATTCGATTTTCCTGACACCAATTATTCGCCGTATTATTTTGTTACCGGTGGTATGGTTCTTTTAAAGGTCCCGTGTCTTATCTGCACAACGAGGGGTGGCACCAATTTTAAACCTTCTTACTGGAGATAAATTTACTTTGAGCACATGCAGATAACCATAAATACGAGGCCATTTTTTATTTTACTGTTGCTTATTGCATATGCCCATACAGGCGCACAGGAAAAATTTGCTGACAGTTTACCTCAATGGTTCGCCGGCTACCAGGTGCAGGCTTTGCAGGAAAAGGTTTTTGTTCATACCGATAAAGATTTTTACGTTACCGGTGAAATCCTCTGGTTTAAAGTATATGCTGCAGACGGGTATTTTAACAAGCCGCTTAACATGAGCAAAGTGGTTTATGCTGAAATACTCTCCAAAGAGCAAAAGCCGCTATTGCAGGCCAAGGTTGACATGCATCATTCATCCGGTTCAGGTTCTTTTATACTGCCCAATTCAATTGCATCAGGCAATTATATTTTTAGGGCATATACCAGCTGGATGAAAAACTTTGCCCCGGAGTTTTATTTTGAGAAACCCATAACCATCGTAAACACCTTAAAGAAGCCGGATTGGCCGGCTTTAGATGACGATACTGAATACCATGTCACTTTTTTTCCTGAAGGCGGAAACCTTGTTTACGGGTTGCAAAGCAAAGTGGCATTTCATGCAACAAATAAAAAAGGGAAGGGTATAAATTGTAAGGGTTTTATTGTTACCCAAAACAATGATACCGTTGCAAATTTCCAAACGCACCGGTTTGGCATGGGCAATTTTCTGTTTACACCGGTAAAAGGCAATAGTTACAAAGCTGTTTTGTACGCAGAAAATAAACCAGCAACCGTTGAAGCGTTACCACGCATTTTTGATGAAGGTTATACAATGCAGCTTACGGCAAAGGATAGTTCATTCATTACAATAAATGTAAGTTCAAATACCCCGGTGGCAAATGAAGAGGTTTATCTTCTTGCACACACAAGGGGAATAATAAAAGCTGCACTATTAAAAAAACCCAGTGCAGGCAATACGAAATTTGATCTTGCATTAAAAGATCTCGGGGAAGGAATTTCACATCTCACCATTTTCAACAGCAAAAAAGTACCCGTGTGTGAACGTTTGTATTTTAAGAAACCGCTTCAAAAGCTTGCAATAAATGCCAAAACTGACAAAACTGAATACAACAGCAGGCAGAAAGTAACTGTAGAATTAAATACCATTTACCAGCAATCAGAAACTGATCTTTCAATGGCGGTATTTCTTGCTGATTCACTGCAAACCGAAATGCAGGATGATGTATTGAGTTACCTGTGGCTTGCTTCGGAACTGAAAGGGAAAATTGAATCACCCGGTTATTATTTTACAGATAACGGGAAAGAAACCAATGAGGCAGCAGATAACCTGATGCTTACACAGGGATGGAGGAGATTTAAGTGGGAAGACATACTTGAAAACCGGAAGCCTTCTTTTTCTTTTGTTCCGGAATACAGCGGTCATATCATTAATGGAAAGATAACGCATAAAAGAAATGGTTCCCCCGGAAAAAATATCATCGCCTATTTATCAGTGCCGGGAGAAAAATTCCTCTTTGCTGCATCAACCGCAAAAGCGAATGGAGAAATCAGTTTTGATATAAAAAATTTTTACGGCAGTAATGAAATCATTGTGCAGACCAATCCCCTTACAGACAGCACATACCGTATAGATATCACTAACCCCTTTTCAGATCAGCCCGCCACATCTGTTTTTCCCGGCTTTGATATTGCTGAAACAAACGCTGACAGGTTACTCACCCGCAGCCTTGGCGCACAGGTACAAAATGCCTATGAGCCAGTAAAAAAAATGCGGTTCCTTTTTCCGGAAAAAGCAGATACAACACCGTTTTATTTTCAGCCTGATAAAAGGTACCTGCTGGATGACTATACCCGTTTCATCACAATGGAAGAAGTGATCAGGGAGTATGTAAATGAAGTATCGCTGAGAAAGAACAACAATAAATTTTATTACAGGGTAAGAAATACTCCTTACAATATTAATTTCAGCAACGACCCGCTTATACTTTTAGACGGGGTGCCTGTTTTTGATGCAGACCTGTTCATGTTGTTTGACCCTTTAAAAATAAAAAGGATGGATGTAGTTGCACGAAAATATTACCTGGGCCCATTAGCCAATGACGGAATAGTAAGCTATTCTACTTATGACGGCGACCTTGCAGGTTACCAATTGAACCCGGGCGCACTGGTCCTGGAGTACCATGGCCTGCAGTTACAAAGGGAATTTTATTCACCTGTTTATGAAACAACCACACAACAGCAAAGCCGCATACCGGATTTTAGGAATCTCTTGTACTGGTCTCCGCAGGTCAATACCACGGGAAACAACATGAACAAGATAGAATTTTACACATCAGACATACCCGGCAGGTATATCATTTTTATTCAGGGAATTTCCAAAGATGGCTTTGCCGGGAGCACCATGACCAGCTTTACTGTGAAGAAATAAAAAGCCAACCAACCCCGCTCATTTATTCTTTTCTTAATTTTCCCTTTCAAATACCAGACTGTTTATGAAAATACTGTTCTATATCCTTCCCATCCTTGCCGGGGTAGCCATGTCAATACAATCGGGCATCAATGCACAGTTAAGGGCGGCTGTAAACCAGCCCCTGCTTGCAGCATTCATTTCATTTCTCGGCGGCACATTGGCGCTCGCTGTTATGTTGTTGTTTTCTCGGGAACCATTGCCTCCGCTGTCTGCTTACCCGGCCATAAGCTGGTATAAATTTACCGGGGGCTTTTTGGGTATGCTTGTAGTTATAGTAGCGATACTGTCTGTACATAAAATCGGCGCCGCAAACATGTTTGTGCTGCTGGTAGCCGGACAATTGTTTACCGCAGTTATGATGGACCATTTTGGGGTATTGGGTTTAAAAGAAAGCCCTGCCACCATTCAAAAAATGATTGGTATCCTTTTATTGATTGCAGGCGCTTACCTGGTCAATAAAAAATAACTGCTTTGCAACTAAAATTTATGTGGTAACTTTTTACCACACAGGCACAATAGAAAAGACAGAAAAATACATAGCAAAATTGTTCCTGCCGGACATCAGAAAATTTTAATAGCGCAGGGTGTCAAAAAAATTAAAGCAACTCTTTCAACCCCGCTTTCAGAAAAGGTAAAAACTGCAGCGTGCTTATCAATTGAAGTTCCTCTGTAATTGTTGTTTCATTATCAAGGAACTTAAAAATCTGCTGCGGCTTATTGCGGCTAAACAGGCGGCTGAATATTTCTCTGCCTTCAAGTTTTTTTTCCTTCAGTAAGCGCAGTAAAATGCTGTCGTAAAAATGAAAGCGTTTTGCCGCCGGGGGGAGCGAAAAAAGCGGCCTGCCGTCTGCAAGGCATTGTACTATTTGTGAAGTTTGCTTTTGTATGAACTGAAACGTGTATCCGCTGGATGCTTTGGTTTGGCCGCCTGCTGTACCGATATTATACATCCCATTGTGGTAAAAATCAAAATGGGCATTGGTCATTGGGATAATACCAAATTCTTCATCAATTACCCGGTATTGCTTCAAACCAAGAAACCCGTCAATATAAGTTTCAAGCTCTTTGTTGTAGAGGTTCCCCTCCAGAAGTTTTTCCGAAAAAAGTGTGTACTCAACCAGCGCTTTTGTTTCGCTCAGCGGCAATACATAAACAAATGTGGTTCCGTAATCCTGGTGCACCCGGAAATCCATCAATGTAGCTTCATTGGTATTAAAAACCGGTGCAGGAGTTTCAATAACCCATCCTTTAAAATGCTGCTGCAGATAAAATTTGCCATTTTGCTTTTGCCCGGGGCTATGCACTGAATTAAAAATTACAGCGCCTTCCGTATCCTGTTTCTCACCGTTGCAATACAGCACGGCCTTACCGGTTTCATAAGAAAAATTTACTTCACCGTAACGTACATCAACATTAGGTTGCTGCCTGATAATATTAAAACAATAATTATAAAAATCAATCCCCCTTATCATTTTATAACGGTAAGGGGATACATCCATTAAAGCAGAATAAATATTGGTCTTAAAGTAAAGGGCCGGCCATTGGTGATGAACAATATCCTCAAAGAAACCATTGCCTGTTTCCCAGAAACACCAGGTACGGTCGTTTGCAGTTTTGGGAGATTTATCAAGGAGCAGTATCTTTTTATCTGCAAACTTTCCCGAATGAATCATCCTTGTAACAAGGCTTAGCCCTGCACAACCTGCGCCTGTAATGATGTAGTCGTAACCCCTGTTCCCTGAAGAAAGGTTATTATGGCCGGAAGTCATAAATAATTTTTGGAAATTACAATACAGGGGACACCAGAAAAAATATACCTGCCACAGTTTTCCTAAAAAGTCTTTTCATAAAATTGTCGTCACTCCGTTTCCGGGGCATATTCCACTTTCTTACCGGCCATCAGTTGTTTGTCTTTTCTCACCTTTTCCCAGTATTTTTTGTGTACATGCAGCATACCAAAACTCTCACCCTCATGTTTATCCAGGTGTTTGTGGTGCATTTTATGCGCCCACCTGATAGCCCTGACATAAGTATTTTTTGAACGGGAAAACCATTTGAACCGCTGGTGAATGATAACATCATGCACAAGGAAATAAGCAAAACCATAAGCCATAATGCCAAAGCCAATGGCCTGCAGCCAGTATATTTCGTTTATGGTGCCAAAGAGAATACTAAGCATGCTGGGCACTGCAAAAATTACAAAGAAGGCGTCATTCTTTTCAAAAAAGCCCGGCTGTTTCTGGTGGTGGTCTTCATGCAGGTACCAGAGAAAACCATGCATAATGTATTTATGCGTGGCCCATGTAATGGCTTCCATTATAAGAAATGTAACCAGAACAATCACAGCATATATAAACCAGTGCATTACATTCAGTTTTTATGTGTGGTAAAGTTAACAAGTATTCACGACAAGAAGTTCACCGCAAAATCTCGGCACATTATTAACCAATAACAGTTTTCCGGCAGCAATGTTTGGTGCTTTGTTAAAAGTATGTAGTGTCATCCTGTCACGGGTTATTTTCTGGTTAGCATTTTGGGGTATGATGAACATGAATAATCCCATTTCATTCACCAGTTTACATTCCGACCATAATTTGCTTGATGCTTATTCAAGAACCATCACAGGTGTAGTTGCAGCCATAAGCAGCAGTGTGGTGCACGTGCAGGTGCGGAAAAAAATGGCCGCACGTAATGCCAAAGCAACAAATGAAATCCCGGCCTCCGGCTCGGGTTTTGTTATTTCATCTGACGGTTTTATTGTTACCAACCACCATGTTATAGAAAATGCAATACATATCAGCATTGCTTTAAACGATGGAAGGGTTATTCCTGCTGAGTTGAAAGGCGCAGATCCTTCCACTGACATTGCAGTGCTGAAAACCGATACAACTGGTTTAAAAGCCATGAGCTTTACCAACTCCGGCGAACTGAAGGTTGGGCAGATTGCTATTGCCATTGGCAACCCTTTAGGATTACAGCACACTGTTACAGCCGGTGTGGTAAGCGCTTTGGGCAGGACACTGCGTGCACAAAATGGCAGGCTTATTGATGATGTTATACAAACTGATGCTTCTTTAAACCCGGGAAATTCCGGAGGCCCACTTGTAAACTCTGCCGGGCAGGTTATTGGTGTTAATACGGCTACTATTGCTTCTGCACAGGGTTTATGTTTTGCAGTATCATCTAACCTTGCAGCACATATTGCCGGAAGAATTATTATAGAGGGTAAAGTGAGAAGGGCTTACCTTGGTATAGCAGGGCAACTGGTAAACCTAACAGAACGTATGATTGCCGCCAATAAGCTGAGTAAAAAAACGGGTGTCTATATATTTGAAATTGTTCCTGATTATCCTGCAATAAATAACCAGCTAAGGGAAGGGGATATTATTGTTGAGTTCAATCATACACCTGCCGCCTCGGTAGATGACCTGCACAAAAAATTAACGGCAGATATGATTGGACGGAAAGCACAGCTGGGTGTATTAAGAAACGGAAGGATAGTTCATGTTGAAGTTGTTCCCGGAGAAGCAGCATAGTTTTTTGACCTAAGTTATCATTTGGGCTGATGCAGGTCAGGCAGGCGTGAAACACCGGGTTATAGCTTTGTATTTAACTTTATTACCTTAAAAGGTTTTTTATGAAAAAGATCCTCCTCACATTCGACGGCAAACATTTTTCAGAAGGCGCTTTTAAAATGGCGCAATATATAAACAGCCTGCAACCTGTTTTGCTTACCGGGGTTTTCCTTAGCCCTGTAGATTACCGTGAAATTATCGGCTACAGCGGCATGGGCATCGGCGCCCCGGTAATGGTGCCGGTAATGGAAACCGATGATGAAGTGATTGCAGCCAACATACAACGTTTTGAAAAATTATGCCTGCAGCAAAATATTGAGTACCGTGTGCACAGGGACACAGACCTGTTTGCCCTCGCGGAACTGGTAACAGAAACCCGTTTTGCTGACCTGCTCATTATAAGCAGTGAACTGTTTTATGAAAACATCGGTAAAGACCAGCCCAATGAATACCTGAGAAAAACACTCCACCAGTCAGAATGTCCCGTACTGGTAGTGCCTGAAGAATTTGAAGAACCCAAAAGCGTGGTGCTGGCCTATGATGGCAAGGCTTCTTCAGTTTATGCCATCAAACAATTCGCCTATCTTTTCCCTGAACTGGGCAGCGCAGAAACATTGCTTATAACTTCGGAGGAAGGCAAAGAGGAAGTTCCGAAAAGGGAATACATTACCGAACTGGCAGCAAGGCATTTCAGCAACCTTACCATCAGTCACATGGATGTTGATGCCAAAAAATATTTTCACACCTGGATTGGTGAAAGAAAGAATACCATCCTTGTATCAGGTGCTTTCGGAAGGGGAGACCTCTCATCTCTCTTCAAAAAAAGTTTTGTTACACAAATTATCCGTGAGCACAAAACGCCCGTGTTTATAGCACATCACTAATTTAGCTGCTATAAAACAGCTTTTATGGATAAAAGTAAAATCAACCAGCTTCTTTATTCCCAAAATGAGGAACTTAGTAAATTAAAGCAGATTGTGATTGATGCCATCCGTGAAGAAGAACTGCTTTCTGAAAAACTGCAGGAAGAAACAAAAGAAAAACTTACCACAGGCGAAAAGCTTGCAGATGAAGTCTCAAAATTTGGCGGGAGCTGGTTTTTTATTTTATCCTTTTTTATGTTTTTACTGGCGTGGATTGCCATTAACCTTTACCTGCTCAGCAAACCTTACGACCCCTACCCTTTTATATTGCTCAACCTCATCCTGTCGTGTATTGCAGCCATACAGGCCCCAGTTATTATGATGAGCCAGAACCGCAAAGAAGACAAAGACAGGCAGAGGGCGCAGCACGATTACCTGATTAACCTGAAAGCGGAAATTGAAATAAGGAATCTGCACCAGAAAATTGACCTGCTGATTGCTGAACAAATGAAACGCCTCTTTGATGTGCAGACTGTACAGCTTGAAATACTGGAAGAGATCAATACCAAACTGGATAAAAAACAAAACGCTTAACTATAAATTAAAACCTGGCAGGTCTCTTCAGCAGGTCTGATTTTTTTCAGCAATCCTGGCTCAGACCTGCCAGGTTTTAAGGCCAACAAAAAAAATAAATCAATATGCTGGGTAAACTTACCGAACAGGAAACAGACGAAGTATTTAAACGCAATGTTGTTGGCCGTATCGGCTGCAGTGATGCTGAGAAAACTTATGTTGTGCCCATACATTATGTTTATGATGGCAGGTATATCATCGGCCACTCCCGTGAAGGTTTAAAAATTGCAGTGATGCGCAAAAACCCGAAAGTGTGTTTTGAAGTGGATGAAATGCCGGGCGCCGATAACTGGAAAAGTGTAATTGCCTGGGGCACATATGAGGAACTTACTGATGAAGAAGATAAATACTATGCCATGAAAAAAATGGCTGACCGCATGATGCACCTGAAAGTAAGTGAAACCGCAAAGCCGCCACACCTGTCAGAAAACCGTGTGCATCCCCATCAGCCAGGTGATATTAAGGTCATTGTATTCCGCATTGTTGTGCAGGAAAAATCAGGTAGGTTTGAGAAGAATTAAAAGGCATGACCAACTCACAGCAGGAAATTCAGTTTCTGGAAGGGCCCCGTTCCCGGTGGAGCGAATTTAAGTTTACCGTTAAAGTAGTTGTTGAATTTATCAAAGGTTTCCGTGCATTGCATTTTGCAGGGCCCTGCGTTACTGTATTCGGTTCTGCCCGTTTTAGTGAAGACCATCCTTATTACCAGCTCACCCGCCAACTCTCTACTGAAATTGCCAAACTGGGTTTTACAGTTATGACAGGCGGCGGCCCCGGTATTATGGAAGCAGCCAACCGTGGCGCAAAGGAAGCAGGTGGCCGTTCAATGGGCTGCAATATCGTTTTACCAATGGAGCAAAAGCCCAATCCCTATCTTGATAAATGGGTTGACATCCGTTATTTCTTTGTAAGAAAAACACTGCTCATAAAATATTCCTATGCTTTTGTCATCATGCCCGGCGGCTTCGGCACGCTGGATGAATACTTTGAAGCCATGACACTGATACAAACCCGTAAGATCAGCGATTTCCCCATTATTATCTTTTGCAGGGATTACCACAAAGAACTGCTTGAGCATATTGAGCTGATGAAACGTTATAGCACCATTTCGCCGGAAGACCTGCAATTATTTTTGGTAACCGACTCAATTGAGGAGGCAATTACTTGCATAAAACAAAAAAGTATCATTAAATTTGAGTTGAAACCCGCACAGCCCAAACCCTTCAGATGGCTATTCGAAAGGTCCTGAAGTTAATCTGATCACTATCACCCCGCCATGTGACTTATGTCATAGGCTTGCCGTTAAACCATTGCAAGTTTTGCATATGGTTTATTATTCACTCAATAAACCACATAACTATGGACAACCGTATTTACGACCTGTTTATGAAAGAGAACGATGCCTGGGATGATATGATTACCCGGCACAGGGGTGAAATTCCTACTCTTGACAAAATGCTTAACGAAGTAATGCTGATTAAAAAAACTGTTGGTGAAGAAACCCTTGCCAATGTAAAACAACTGCAAACCGAAATGCAGGTGCAGGAAAAACACATGGATGAAATTATAACAGCACTGGAACTGCAACAACTGATGCTGGCCAAGGAAAGAAAAATTGACAGCGACCCCTATGGCATTGATACCGTATCAAGCCAGAACATCCTGCGTGAAAAAATCCGTTCTGCAGAAAAAACTTTCCTGGAACTGAAATGTAATTTTCTCAATTACATGGCCACAATCCTGTAAAATATTTACCCAACCATTCTTTCATTAAAAGGTTTCACCAGGTGGAACCTTTTTTTGCTGCATTTAAGAAAACCTTTTGTGCGGTTGATCTGCGGTGTTTTATCCCGCAACCCCCTGCAGCGCTTCCATCAGCATTGCAATATCATTATCTGTATTGTACAAATGAGGTGATACCCTTATTGAGTCCCCGCGGACGGAAACAAAAATTTTTCTTTTCTGCAATTGTTCCAGCAGGCGGGCTGCATTTAAACCGGCCGGTAACTGAAATCCAAATAAATGGTCTGCCCTGAAATTTTCTTCCTCCGTTTTAAAATCATTCTCCTGCAAGAAATCGATCAGGGGCCGGGAAACCTGTTTACAATAATCCTGTATAAACTCAACCTTCCAGTTAATGATCTGTTCCAGCGATTTGATGAGCATAGGCGTGAGGATAAAATTGCTGTATTCACCAACATTATACCGTGCAGCTCCTGTAGCCTGATAATCGTCGGTATAAGCTGTTAAGCCCGGAAAATTACGTGCATTGGCACGGTTTAGCCAGGATTCTTCCAATGGTATTCCACCATTAAAAAATTCACTGTAGTATGCGAGGCCTATGGAATACGGGCCCAACAGCCATTTATATGCAGCACATGCCAGCACATCAATATTGTATTCCTTTACATCAATAGGCAAAGCGCCAACAGACTGTGTACCATCAACAATAAAAACGGCATTTACTTCTCTGCAGCGTTTACCGATTGCTTTTAAATCAAACTTTGTCCCGTCCATCCAGTGTATGGATGACATGATGACGGCGGCTGTTTCATTGCTGATGGCTTCAAGTATCCGTGTATTCCATGATTGCGCCCTTCCATTTTGGTTTTTACCCCCTTCAATAACTTTTAATTCTTTCCTGTTTTCACCACACCACCTCCGGATGGTATAGTAATCGCTGGGAAATTCATCAGACACTGTAATGGCATGTGACCCTTTATTAACAGGAAGGTTGTTAACTGCAGACTGAAAAGCATAAGACGTGGAAGGGATTACTGCAACCTGTCCGGGATTACAATTGATGAGCCTGCTGAACAATAACCGTAGTGTTTCAGGCTCATTAAAAAAATCATCAGCAAAAATCCCTGATGGGTTCCGCTTTCTCTGCATCCCCTGTATCCCAGCTTCTTCCGCTGATTTCAGCAATGGCGACATGTAGCCGCAGTTGAGATAGTGAATATCTTCGGGCAACTGAAATAAATCTTTCTGGCTGGACATAATAACACGTTTAACAAAATCAGGCCAGTTTATAAACCTTAACCGGCTCATCAAATCCTTTCAGGCAAATATCATTATATAATTCCGCAACAATACCTTTTCCGGCCACAGCATGGTAAACATCACCAGATATGAGCACCTGCGAATGAAATTCTTTATTAAGCTGTTCTATCCTTGATGCCATGATGACTACACTGCCTGTAATAGAATATTGCTGTCTTTCATTATTCCCGATGTTACCTGTTACCGCTTCGCCTGAATGTATGCCCATGCCAATCCTCGTGGGGGGAAGCTTTCCTTCGCATACAGCCGTTTCAATATCCTTCAGCAATTCTGTTGCAACCTGCACCGCAGGCCGTGAAGGATTATCCAATGGAAGCGGTGCGCCGAAAGTTACCATGCACCCATCCCCCAGTATCTGGTTCACAATGCCGCCATGTTTGCTTACGGTATTTATAACAATGGTAAAAAAAACATTCTGGTAACGTACTATTTCCTCGGGGGTTTGGTGTGCAGTAAATTTTGTGAAATCCCTTATATCAATAAAAAGCACAGCTACATTCATCCTCCTGCTTTCAAAATTACCGTTGTTTTCCAGCATAGCTTCTGCAACTTTAGCCGGTATATGCTGCCCGAAGAGGTTTTCGGCCTTCTGGCGTTTTTGCGCTTCACGGATGGTATTGTCAATTCCTGAGCGGATCTGTCTTGCAACAAGCCCGGCAGCAATACCTGAAAAGAGGAGTATAAAAGCCCGTCCGGCATCACTTGAACTAAACTGGTTATAAAGAAAAATACTGAACCCTGCATATGATAAAGACGACAACAGCCCGCAAAAAAGGGAAAGCCTGAAGTTTAACCGCAGTGTGGAAAGGATGATAAATATGAAATAGATAAACACCACTGGCGACTGAAGCACATTAAAAAGCGGGTATTGCCTTGCAATTAAAAAAATAATAATTGAAGGCAGGCAGATTTCAAACGCCGTATTCAGGTATTGCAGAACGGTTGGAATACCCTGCCTGTTGGTTTTAATGCGGTTATTGATATAAAAAAAAGAAAACAATTCAAAAAGGATGATGACAACGGGAAACAACCATATCTCCGGAAAAGATTCCACAAGCCTGTCTTCTTCATTGGGTTTTAAAAAAGACGCATTGATGATCCTGAAGAGCGCTGCAAATGAAAATATGCTCATCAGGATGATTGTCCGCTTCCGTTCACTGCGGAGAAGTTCCCCGTCAAGCCCTTGCTGAAAAGTAAGTTTCATGATTTGTGTTTTGGTCTTCATCTTTTTTTTAAAAGGGCCGGGCTTTTCAGCCTTAACCATTGTGTTGCTTCAGCTCAGCACAAAACTTAGTGTGCCTGCATAAAGAAACCTCAGCTGCCCGGCCAGCTTTTTCTGCCTCGCTTATGCAGCTTTTCTTTCCTGCATTGAATAATTACCGGCCGGTGCCTGTGCAACTGATCTGCCCCACTGCTGCATTGTTCTCCGGTGCTCGGCGATTGTTTCTTCCAGTTGCGCATGTATGTCTTTCTTTACACCTGACGGCTTTGAAATAAACAACCCCTCCCACTGCTGCAATATTTTCTTCCGCTCGGCTATTGTTTCTTCAATACGGGCATGGATATCTTTTTTATTGCTCCCTGGCCTTGAGAGGCATGCCAATAAAACCTGCTTTCTTATATACTTCCCTTTCATACATCGTTACTTTTAAATTTTAAATTGATTTTTGTTGCATATTTTTTTCAAGCCCTTGATGAAAATTGATTTTCATGATTTGCATCCGCCTTTGAATGTTGATTGATAAAAAGATGATCGAATAACTCGTCATTCTCTACTGCCCTTAATGCGTTTACCCTTTTTTTTGGTTTTTCCCGCAGGCAAAGCAGGATGCAAAGCCCGATAACCGGGAAGCCAGCAGAGAACCAGAACCAGGAACGGGGATTTTTCCCGGTACGCCCGGCAACCCACCCTGAGCTTAATACAGACGCCAGGGACAAAACAATAAAAGCTGCCACATAAAAATTTTCCATATCACCGTTTTATTTTAAGAACTGATTACCACACAAAATTGCAGTTCCTGAGTACCAATACTGCCCCGATTGGCTAATCCGAACCTCTTTGAACACCGTTTACCAGTTCGGATTTATAAGCCGGTGTTCATGGACCTTTCTTTTACCTGCTTTAAAGGGTTTTCTGTTGTTTCTGCAATAAGTGATAAAACTTCTATAGCTTTTTTTGACGTTTCAATACCATGGCCCGTGCCGGGTATTATATGAACACCTCGTAAATTCCGGATGTGTTTCCGGGCTATGCTTAGCGATTTTTCACATGGGAAAAGAATATCCTTATCACCGAGGATTAAATAAACATCTGTTTCCGTTTTTTCAAGCTCCTGTTTACTCATTGCATAAGGTTTCTGTGTTCTGTCCCTGTAATTTCTTATGGCAAACAGTTCATAATCCGCTATTAGTTTTTTCGCTGCATGTGAAACAATATGTATATCCTGATAGAAAACAGCTTTATCAAGAAATCTTTCTACATTTTTTTGATTTGGTAAAAGGAGCGGCAGGAGATTATAATAAAGATTTTTCCATGAAAGAGAAAAGGATTGCAGGCAACCCGGGTTCAGCAATATGGCTTTTTCAACCCTGCCCGGGTTAATGATACACAGTTTCAGGCAAACAAGACCGCCGAATGATGCGCCGGCAATGATTGCCTTTTCAAGGGATAATTTCTCCAATACCTCATTAGCCCAGATGCCGTAACCGTTTCCTTTAATATCGGGAGTGTTGCCATCACTGAGGTTGGGCTGGCCGTTTGTTTCCACTAAATAAATACGATAATCGTTTTTAAGCGGCGCCAGCGCATTGTCCATATCCCAGAATAAACTGCTGGTGCGGAAACCCGGAAAAATTACAATTGTTTTTAAATCGGTCCGGCCTGTATTAATTCCCCAAACTACTGTGTTACCTAACGCTGTCTCTACATCAAGCCGGTCATAAACAGTACCGCTCAGTGCTGATATTTTATTTACCCACTCTTCAAAAAACCGGGCTGCGCCTTGCTGATCTTTAAATGAGGAAACTGATTTTATTTTCATTACAATACTTCTTTTTCTGATATAATGATTTTTTTCTTTTTTAAAAAACAGCAGGCGGCAAATGCCACCCGCTGTACATTAACCATAAACCAACCTGCTAAAACCAAAGAACTAATTCTAAACCCCGTTTTGCGGAACAAGTGATGCCCACATCAGATATACAATGCCCGCATATTTTAATTCAAGCTTTTTTATCCTGAACTTTGACTCTGAAATGAGCGACAGCATGTCCCTGTTGATGTGCCTTCCCGTTCGCCTATAATGATAGGGTTGCCATTTCTGCTGAAGCCAGTTAACCAGCCCGTATTTGCTTAAGCCGTATTCCATCATAAGAATCATTCCATCAGGCCTGCACCAGCTATTGAATCGTTTTAAAACCGGTACCGGGTTTTCATAGGCGGACAGTGAGAAAGTGGAAATGATGGTATCAAATCCATGAACAGGCAATTGCAGGTCTTCAACATGCGAAACAATAAATTCCGCTTTTACCCCTTTTGCTTTCGCTTCCTGCTTTGCCTTTTCAATCATCCTTCCGCTCATATCGGTGGCTGTAACATGCACACCGGGCGGATAATACTTAAAATTGTTTCCTGTTTCAGCCCCAACTTCAAGCACCTTACCCCTTGCATGTGAAAGCAACTCTTTCCGCCACTCATGTTCAAGTTTTTCCCAGCTAATCTTCATCACACATTGTTTATTTAAAAAACTGGTTTAAGATGCGATGGCTTCAAACCCTGCATGTATTTCCGGCCTGGTAAGTGGCAACAGATCATGTTTCCCCTTTACGGCTTTCCGGTGCTGTATTTTTATAGCGCTGTAATAGGCATTTACAATTTTCTTTGATGCGCTCTCTGCCATGCATCGTATCATCACTTCATGTTTTTCATTGAGGCCAACAAGGCTGTTCATTGTTTTGTCTGCTATTTCTGTCCGTAATGCTTTCCTGATTTTCTTTTTTAAGTTTGACATTTTATACTGTTTTAAAGTGTTTTATGCAACTGTTATCTTAAACATTCTTCTTTATAAGACATAACTCCCCCATCTGCCTTTATCCATCTCCCGATGATTAAACAGAATATAAATGCCGCCAGATGGGGGAAGTGTTGCTTTTAAGTTGCAGCAGCAATTGCTGTTGCGGCCGGCGCTTCAGCTGGTTTTTCTTTTGTAAAGCGGTCCTTGATTTTATCAATAATGATGTACATCACCGGCACCACCACCAGCGTCAATAGCATGGAACTTGTCAATCCGCCAATCAATGCCCAGGCCATTCCGTTTTTCCATTCGGCGCCGGCGCCGCTGGCTAATGCAAGCGGAAGCATACCTATTACCATGGCAATCGTAGTCATCAATATCGGACGAAGCCTTGTACGGCCTGATTCCATTAACGCATCCATGGTTTTCATCCCCTGTTCTTTCAGCTGATTGGTGTAGTCAACAAGTAATATTGCGTTTTTGGCTACCAGGCCTACAAGCATGATAATACCAAGGATAGTGAATATGTTCAGCGATTGCATGGCCAATGCCAGTGCAAGCAACGCCCCAACCAATGCTACAGGAATGGAGAACAACACCACGAATGGATAGATATATGAATTGTACAACGCCACCATGATAAGATAAACCAGTATGATAGAAGCTAACAGTGCCAGCGCAAGGCTGCCGAAAGCATCTGCCTGCTGTTTCATATTTCCCTCGTATGTAATCGTCATTCCTTCAGGCATCGGGTCTTTTTCAACCAATGCCTGTATTTCTGCACCCACAGTTCCCTGCGGACGGCCCACCACTTCACATGATACTGTTACCGAGCTGATGCGGTCTTTTCTCTCCAGTTTGGCAGGACCGATTGTTCTTTCCACATCTGCAAACTGTCCAAGCCTTACTGTTTCACCGGCAGCATTTACAAAAGACAGTTGCTTCAATTCATCTGCTGACTGTCTTTCGGCATCATCCAGTTTTATCATGATATCATATTCATACTTGCCCTCAGTAAGTTTGGTATCACCGTTGCCGCTGAATGCGAGGTTGATGATGCTGCCCACCTGGTCCATTCTTAGTCCCAGCGCCATCATTTTTTCTTTGTCAACCTTTACACTTATTTCCGGTTTGTTGTTTTCAATGGAAATTTTTTGAGCTGATGTACCGGCTACCCTTTTCATTTTTGCAAGAACTGTATCGGCATAACCTAACAGCTCATCCGTATTATTTCCATACAGCACCAATTGTATCGGCGCTTCACTGGTATTACCCATCATATCCACCTGGCTGGTGGTAACTTTAACTCCTTCCATTTTCTTCTCCAGTTCTTTTTTCAGAATGGCAGAAAACTGTTCGGAGTTCATGGTACGTTTGCTTTTATCCACCAGCGTAACACCCAACTCCGATTTGTATCTTTCTCCCTGCTGGGCCATCTTATTTTCGCTTTTACCCATTGTAGAAAACACATTCACCACTTCGGCCTTTGACAGAATGTATTGTTCCGCTTCCTGTGTTTTTAAATTGGTTTGCTGAATGGTGGCATCTTTAGGCAGTTCAAGGTTTATAACCAATTCGCCGCGGTCGCCCATGCTTACAAATTCTTTACCGATAAATCCTCCGCCTACCAGTGCAAATGAACCGAACAGCAATACGATTGTAGGAATAAGGACCCAACGCTTATGAGCCAGGCTCCATTTAAGAATGGAAGTGTACCTTTCTGAAAGCCGCTCAATTCCTTTTTCTACCCAGAGTATGATGCGGCCGCCCAATTTCTTTTTGCTGGGATGAGTAAGCTTACCGAAACGGGATACCAGCAACGGTGTTAATGTAAAACATACAAACAAGCTCATCAGTGTTGATACCACCACCACTGCTGAAAATTGCTTTAATATATTACCGATTAGCCCATCTACCATTGCCAGCGGCAGGAACACCACCACATCCACCAATGTAATAGACATCGCAGTAAAACCAATTTCGTTTCTCCCTTCCAACGCAGCCCTTCTGTTATCCTTTCCCATTTCCATGTGGCGCTGAATATTTTCCAGCACCACGATGCTGTCATCCACCAGAATACCAATCACCAATGAAAGGGCCAGCAGTGTCATCAGGTTAAAGGTGAACCCGAATGCATAAATGGCTATGTAGGTTGTAACCAATGATGCAGGAATAGCCACCATTACTATGATAGCATTCCTCATGCTGTGCAGAAAAACCAGCATAACAAGGGCCACCAGAAAAATGGCAAGAAGAAGGTCATGGTTAACGGCTTCTGCCGCTTTCAATGTAAAATCGGATGTATCCTGCGCTATAGCAAGTTTTAATTCCTTGGCTGCGTATTCTTTTTCCAGCTTTGCAATTTCATCCCGCACCTGCTCACTCACTTTTACCGCATTGGCATCTGATTGTTTGTACATCAGCAGACCTACTGAGCCGGATGAGTTAAACCGGCTGATGGTTTCTGTTTCTTTTGTACCATCAATTACGGTTGCCACATCTTTCAGGAAAATGGAACGGCCTTCACGGCTGGTCACAACTACCTCTTCAATATCTTTTACGTTCTGAAATTTTGCCGCCAGGCGAATAGTTGTTTCATTGTTTTCATTTTTAACAGAGCCTGCAGGAAAGTCAAGATTAGAAGTTTCAACTGCTTTCAGCACATGCTGTGCATCCAGGCCATACGCTTCCAGTTTGTTCCGGTCAATATTTACCCTGATTTGTCTTTCTTCCCCACCTATCAATCCTACATTGGCCACTCCATCCAGTTTTGACAGCAACGGAACAATGCGCTGCTCCACGATGTCAAACAATTCCCGGCTTTCTGATTTGGCTGTTACTGCCAGTTTCATTACCGGTGCATCATCTGTTGAGAATTTGGAAATTTCCGGTGCATCTGTATCTTCGGGCAAATCAGAAGCAATCCCGTCCAGCTTACGCTGTGCGTCCTGCATAGCCTGGTTGATGTCAGCGCTTGCCTTAAACTCCACCACAACTCTTGAAATACCTTCCTGCGACTGTGATTTGATATTGTCTAATTTTTCAAGCGATGAAACGGCGTCTTCTACTTTTTTAGTAACCGAGTTCTCCACTTCGGAAGGAGCAGCGCCGGGATATACCGTGGTGATTGTTATCAGTTGCTTTGACATTTTGGGCAGCAGCTCGTAACCGATAGAACGGTAGCAAACAATTCCTGCCAGGGCCAGCACAGTGAATATTACCACAATCAGTGTGGGCCTTTTTATTGATATTTCTGTTAGAGACATAATATATTTTTTTACATTTTTTTTAATGATGTATTGTGAGTGGTGAGTGCCTTACTCACAACTCACCACCTGCCTACCGTCAGGCAGGTTCACCACTCACTTATTGATTGAAATGTTAGTGCCATTCTCCAGGTTCAACTGTCCTGAGATCACTACCTGCTCGCCGGCTTGTAATCCTTTCGTCACCTGAACTTTGGCGGATGTAACAATACCGGTTTGAATGCTTCTCAGTTCCGCTTTATTCCCAACCGCAACATACACTTTGGCATCTTTTGCACTGCCAAGCAATGCACTTACGGGAATGGAAAGTCCTTTTTCAGTTTCTTCCATTGTGAAATGAACATCTGCGAGGATACCGGCTTTCAGTTTTTCTTTATCGCTATTGGGAAAAGTTATTTCGGTTAAAAATTTCCCTGATGCATCCGCCCTGTCGCTGATCATGCTGATCTTACCTTTTTTTGGTTGTGAAAGAACAACACTGCTGATTGTTACCGGCTGACCAACTTTCACTCTAAATGATTCCTGCTCGGAGAGGTAAATATTTATTTTCAGTGATGAATTATCAATCAACTGGCCAAGCGCCGTTCCGTAAGAAACAAATGAACCCAATTCAACTGCTACATTTTCTATCTTGCCGCTGAAGGGCGACCTGATTTGCATGTGTTCCATCTGCTCCAGTACCTGTTTCTTTTCTGCCTGCAGCGAATTGATTTGCAATTGGGCGCTTTCAGCCTGCATAGGTGTAGCGCCGCCTATTGCTATCAGGTTATTATACCGGGCTAAATCAAGTTTTGCTTTGGCAATGGAAGCCTCAATGCTGTTCAACTGAACGCTGTAAACAGAAGCATCCAATGCTGCTATCACCTGTCCTGCCTTTACCATATCGCCGTTATCAATATATAAACCCACCAGTTTACCCTGCACTTCAGAAGCTATCTTCACTTCTTTTGCGGGTATGGTTGATCCGTTGATGGTGAAAGAAGTATTGAATGAATCTTCTTTTACTTCATAAACTTTCACGGGTATCACCGGGTTTTCTTTTACCGGGTTGGCCGCTTTGTCAATTTTCGCTTTGTTGCTGGCCAGCGATAATCCAATGGAGCCGGCGATTAATACAATTGTCCCGATTGTTATTATTTTCTTTTTCATTTAAATTGATTTTAAAAAGTCAGTTAATTATGTTTGGTCAGGCGTTTGCCTGGTTAAAATTTCTGATGATCTCACAATCCGCTTTTAACAGGTAACTATTGCTTTGCACATCAATTACCGGGTTTTCTGCAGCATACCTCCTGCCGGCTTCATCATCCGCAGCCTGCAACAATGCGGTGCTGAGGGGGCTGATGATGGCATCACCGGAAGCGCCGCTGTTTCCTGTATTGAAATTGAGTTCAATTTCAGCGTCGCCTTTTTCAAACAGTGTAGCGGGTATAGTGATCTTACCTTCTTTTGATTTGCTTGCGTCGCTGTTTGAAGCATACTTATCACTTTGCCTTCTTGTTTTTTTGAACACATTCCAGCTGTTACCGTTTTCTGATTCCAGCACAACCTGCCGGGCTTCATTTTCCATGTTGACGTAATAGCGGAACCCGGCCTGGTCTGAAACTTCAAATACAGCAGCAATCCGGTATTCAGCATAATTTTCATGTAGCTTTGCCTGGAGATAAAAAGGCAACTGTTCTGAAGGAATATTGCGGGTTAGGCTTAACAATTCTGCAGCAAAACTATAAAGGGCAAACATCCTCATGCCGTTGTAAGTAAAATCAGCTTTATAATAATTGCTGCCTGCTTCCCATATTACATTCTGTGCAATGGTGAATTTAACCCTGAAAGCCTCAAGAACTTCAGGCTTTATTTTGTCGTTACCGGCAAAAACCATGTTTGCCAGCATCATTATCAGTGTCAGTGTTATCATTATCTTTTTCATTTCTATATTTTTTTGTTGCTTAATGGTTGCTTTAATTTATGAGAGACATATGCGGATGGTCTCCCTGGTTGTTCTGAGATAAATACTTTGAGAAATTATTTTTTGCGTACTCACCGGGACCAGTATAAGGCTGATGGCGTTAATAACTGATGCCGAAGCAATAATGGTGATCATTTTCTTTTCCATTTATATTGATTTTAAAAATTCAGTCAGCAATGTTCCGTTTGCCCTGTGCAGGTCAAGTCTTCCGGTCTGCACATCTATAAGCGCCTGCATATAGTGGTTCCTTGCCTGGCTCAGTTCGCTTTCCGCATCCAGCAGTTCCATCAGCGTTGTTACGCCTTCAGTGTATAATGCTTTTCTTGTTTCAAACACTTTTGAAGCCAGTTCAAGGTTCTTCTTTGTAATACTGTACTGCTGTTGTTTGTTGCCAAAAGTTCCCTTTGCACTGAACAATTCCATCTCAGCTTTTTCTTCCTGTTGCCTGCTTTGCAGTTTCAATTGTTCAAGTTGTATAGTTGCAGTGCTGATACGGCTTTTCCTGCGGCTTCCGTCAAGAATGGGAACACTTACAGAAAGGCCCAAAGTGGATGCTTTTGTTAGGTAATCCCCATTAAATGCTTTTCCGGGTTCGTCAAACTGCGACTGGAAGTAGTACCTGAAATAGGAGCTTATAACCGGCAATTTTTCTGCTCGGATGCTTTTTAATTCAACCTCTTTTGATTCCATCATTTGCCTTGACAAACGGATGTCTTCACGCAGAGCAAGATTGTTACCTTTTAAAGGTGAATTCAGGTCGTTTGAAATACTGTCGGAAATAATAGTTTCTGCAGAAGCGGGAAGGCCGGTCAGGTAATTAAAATATGCGAGCTGATCGTTGTATTGTGTCAGCAGCTTGTTTAACTGCGATTCCATATTGGCAACATTTATTTCCAGCGATTCATAATCTATTCTTTTCAGCAGCCCGTTTTCATACTGCCCTTTAGCTATTGAAAGCACCTCTTTCATATTAAGATAGTCGTGGCGGGTGGTGCGGATCATTTCGGCATTGGTTTGCAAAGAATAAAATGTTGAAGCTACCTGGTAAACCAGTTCTTCTTTGCTCAGGTTGTATTTTGTTTTCGCTATCAGGGTATTCAGCCCGGCAGATTTTATCTGTATCAGCAGGTCTTTGCGGTAAATGGTTTGCGTTGCTTCAATGCCTGATTTAAGGTTGTACTTTGTTCCGAACTGAACAGGCACCAGTTCTTTTGAAGGCTGGCCTGTAAGGCTGCCCGGTACCATTTGTGAGGGGATAGCAGGGTTGTATTCCATACCGCTTGAATATTTTACCTGCGGACGGTATGAACCAGCCAGTTCCCTGTTCTTATAATCTGCAACTGAAATATCAAGGCTGTCAGACCGGAGTGAACTGTTATTTGCCAGCGCCATATTAATGGCCGTTTTCACATCCAGTGGTTTTGACTGCGCCGTTACTATTTCTGCTGTAACCATAAAAAGCAGGGTCAGTTTCAGCATCCCGGTCAGTTTACTTTTCATAATTGTGTTTTTTGATTTTATTGTTGTTGTTATTTAATGTGGCGGAAGTGCAAATGACAGCCTGCAGGTTCAAAAGCGCCTTTATCAATTTTGAAGAAAGGCCGGTATTCCCCGAACATGGAGCTGAATCAGGTTTTTGAATACCGGCCATGAAGTAAATATTGATAAGACCGTTATGAAGTATTGTTTGTGTCATTTTCATTTTTTCCTGTCAAAAAATATTGACGACACAAAAATGCGATGCTGAAAAGGCGATACTGTTCAGATTCACCAATCCGAACCGGTTGAATGAGCAGGTAGTGGTTCGGGTTTATTAATCCGAACGACCGTTTTTATTAATGAAATGAAAATCAGGGGAAAAGGCAGTACCCGGGTGAGGCTGATAAAAAAGACCGGAATAAAAAAACCATACCTAAGCCGGTATTTTAAGCTGGTATTATGTTGAAACAGCAGGAATACTACCCCTGTCCCGGAACTCCGTGGGTGTGAGGCCTGTAAATTTTTTGAATACTGTATTGAAAGTGGTCTTGGAATTAAACCCTGCTTCAAAACCTACTGAAAGGATGGTGTAGTTTCTGTTTTTTGCATCAAGCAATAAGCGTTTGGCTTCTTCAACCCTGTACCCGTTTACCACATCGTAAAAATTCTTTTTCATCCCTTCATTCAGTGCCTGGGATACCTGGTATGCAGGCGCCTCTAGTTTATCTGCCAGTTGCTGAAGGGTAAGTTCGGTTTCCTGGTAAAGTTTTTCCGTCACCATCAGGTTGGTTATTTTTTTAACCAGTTCAGCTATCCGCTCAGCACTTAAACCAGGTTTTTCCGTTTTTTGATTTGAAGAATCAACAGAACCTCTTTCTATTTCCTCTGCTTTGTGTATTTCCTCCTGCACTGCCTGTTTATTTATATCAGGCCTCATTTGCCAGATTGTATGCTGCATAAACCCTTTGTATGTAGCCATGTAAATATAAGGTGTTGCTATGGCCATATTAACAAGCAATAGTGAATTGAAGTACTGCGGGTAACTCAGCATTAAAGGAAAGACAACCAGAAATGTGCATATAAGCACAACATATCCGTTTACAAGGAACTTTGCCCATTGCAGGTCTATGCGGCTGGTTTCAGAAAATAAATGATGAATGGAACGCTGATAAGATTTTAAAGCGTTGCGGGCAAGAAAGTAATACAGCAACTGCTGTATTGTTCTTATTAACATCACAAGCAGCGACAATGGCCTCTTCAGTCCTTCCACCGGAACTTCCTTCGCATCAGGATATATCCTGCCCATAGCGGTCAGGTTAAAATAGGCAAGAAAGAAAATCAGTAAAACAGGGAGCAAATGCGGCATTATCTTCTGCCAGGTAATTGCTTCCTTAAAACTGCGGAGATAGAAGAAGAGCAGGATACCCGGCAACATGGGGATGGGCTGTATGAAATAGCTGTTTTGCCACCCAATGAGGTTCATGGTGAACGGCATTGTCATTACAGCGGTAATACAAAAAATATATACTGCCAGGAATATATTAACCGACCTGTCGCTTTTGGGATGAAAATAAATAAACCCTGCCATCAGCATACCCTGCAATATGCCAAACCCGCATATAAAAGAAAGTATCTTTTCTGAAAGTGAAAGGATAAGCATATCCTTTGATTATGGGCCAAAGTTAAAGGGTCTGCAAATTGCAGCATATATATTTTTGTGAGCAGCGGGTTGTGAAGTATGAGGAAAAAAAATCAAAAATACAGCATGGCAATAGTTCCGCACAGCGCCTTTACCAGCATGAGTCCGTCAACAACCACGAGATAATAAATAAGCGGCCTGCGCTTTCTTAATGAAAAAACCACGGCAATCAGCAATACAAATGGTACTGTATTCAACAGGAGTTTTACCAGGTGAAACTGGTGGGTTAATGCGTAATAAACAAACGAAAATAATCCCAACGCTGATAAAGGGAGTAAAATATAAAAGATGGTTTTTCGCAGCCCCATCCCTACAACAAAAGTCTTTAACCGGCTCACATAATCTGCTGCATAATCTTTAACATCAAACATAATACACAGCACAGCTACAAACATAAAATTCTTTAAAAAAAGCAATGCCGAAACCTGGTTAAGGCCGTAACTTATTTTATTTACAATGCAGTAAAACAAAACCGGATAAACAGTTACCAGCCCCGCCCATATGAAACCTATAACAAAAGGTTTGAGCCACCCGGTTTTTCTCAGGTTAAAAAACCCAATTCCGTAATACCATGCGGCAACCAACGGGAAAATTATGATAAAAAACCATTGACCGGCCGGCATATCAAGCAAGGACCGCCAATAACTTTTAAGGAATGCGGCAAGCGAAAAGATTAAAATAACAGTAATGATAACCTGGCTCCGCTGCTCAAACTTATAATTGCGGCTGTACCAGCTTGTACGGGAATTACTGCTCACCAATAAGCATTTTCTTACATAAGGGTAAGTGTAATAAAGAATGGTTGAAACAAAAATTAAAAAGAAGTATAAAAACCCATTTAAGGGGAAGCGCTGCTGCAGCATGGCCTCTGCAGAAAGCGCCACTGCACACACGCCATAGAAATAATTGCCAAAAAAAATATACTCAGCAATTTTCCTGTGCCATTTTATCGCCATTTGCCCTGTCATATTACTGCTTTATTAAAATGTCATCCTGCTTTATATGCAGGATGACATTATGTACCCTCCTTTTACATGTTAACTGAATGAATCAGGATACCTTTGTCCAGGTAGTGGTTTTCCCGAACATCGGCGATCCCACATATCCCCTGATCTCAAGGTTTTCGCCTGTGAGTTTCATTTTGCTCTTGTATGTTTTTCCGTTTTTGGGATTGTACAGTTCACCGCCTGTCCATTCACCGTTATTGAATGTAAAGTCTGACAGGATAACCATGTTAATCATACTTCTGTTTCTCATTTCCGCATTTGTATTCTTACTGTCTTTTTTGGGTGTTTTGCCGTCGGGCTCGTACATATCTTTGCCCCATATAATTTTACCAAAGTAGCTGTTACCTGATTTGTAAATTTCCACTTTGGCATCTTTGTCATCATTCATCCATACGCCCTTTACGGCGTCAGCATCCTGGGCCAATGCACCGGTAAATGATCCCACTAAAAATGCTGCAAAAACTATTAACTTTTTCATCTCTCTTATTTAATATGTTCTACAGGTAAATTAATATTACATCCTTGCCGGTTTGCCCTGCGGGAATGTTGCCATTATTTTGGTTACCGCATTGCTGATTACTTCTTCAGGGTTTTTAGGCTGCTTTTCAAATTCAGCAGTTCCCGTTCCTTCCCAGATCAGCCTTTGCGTTTTTGCATCTATTACATCAATCATCAGGGAACCATCCTTGTAATTGTTTGCCTGAACAGTGGTGCTCCCCGAAGTGGCGCCGTAACCACCCCAATACCCATAGGGCCTGTACGCCCCGCCATAACCATAAAAATTGGTGTTGGCAGATAAATACCTTTTGTTTTTTACAACAGAAACGGCATTGACCACCAGGTCGGGGTTACTGTGGTTTTCAGTGTAGCCCTTCCTGAGCATTTCTGCCCTGATGGAGTTCCAGATGCGGTCTTCATTCAGCTCACTTACATTCCTGTTCGTTACCAGGTAGTACAGGCTAAAGGTTTTGTAAGCTGAAAAGTTAGTTGACCTGTCGTAATCGGAGGTCACATTAAGGGTTGGTTTGCACGAAACCATAAAAAATACCGGCAGGGCCAGTAAAAGACTTTTGAATGTTACTTTCTTCATAAAAAAAATTTTGTTTTTAAAAAATTAAACACAGTGCAAGATTAGCATGCGGGAAAGGCGATTCTGTTCAGATAATTTGATCCGAACGAGCAAAAGGGCAGAAACTAGTTCGGTTCTTTTAATCCGAACGCAGCGGCTTTACAAATGAACGGCCGTAAACGAAAATGAAATAAGGCGAATGGATGAAAAACCTGAGGTTTTGTCCGGAAGGTTTAATTTTTTAGTTACACCCTGGCAGATACCGGAGATAAGGAGGATCTGAAAGTTTTGAACCGGAAGGTTCATATATTAAATCCGGGAATTGGATAAGAACCAGGTAAATTACTGATAAGAAGTTATAATGCCCTTTAATCAACTCAATCAGGCAAATCATTTCATTTGCCTGATCCATTGCTTAATAAGTTCAACCCCCTCTTTGTGCATTACACTTCTTCCCAGTTCAGGCATCATCACCCCGGGGTCGTTCGATTCCATCCTGTAAATTAATATAGACTCATCCGGCTTACCAGGCAAAATATCAAATTTCCTGTTGCCGCTTCCCCTGCCGGCTGCTACCGGTGTTTTATAAATACCAAGCTTTAACGGATCAGTTTCTGAAGTATTAAGGTTTAAACCGGATGTGGCAGCAGGGCCATGAGGGTTATGGCAGTGTGCACAGTTAATATCAAGCCATATTCTTGCACGTTCTTCAACAGAACCCGAAGAAAGATTGTTCCAAACTGCTGCTTTGGGAATTTTTGTTAATTCAGGTAACCCGGATAATATTCCTGACTGCTGCCAGTGCTGCAATTGATTCTCTTTTATTGCGCCATATTCCTTTTCACCATTCAACTGTTTTGCAGATGGCCCGATGGGGACCAATTCTTCCGAACGGTTGTGGCAACCCTTACACTGGTTGCTATTGGGAATAAAGTAAGCATGCTTTTGCTTCTTCCCTCTCTCATCAACATAACTCACTTCCTTCTGCTCCCCGGCCACATCAAGAAATGCGTCTGTTTGCTCTTCATTCCAGATATAAGGCAGCGCTTTCCATCCTTTCCCATCTTTTATGAGAAGCCTCGTCTCTATTAATCTTCTGCCTTGGGATTCATCGCGAAAATCCTTCGGGAAATAAAAAGTTTTGATCAATACCGTTCCTTCCGGAAATGCAAATACCGTACTGTCATTGTACATCACCTTTTTTCCTTCCGGCACTTTTACAAATCTTAGTTTTTCTGCATAATCTGAAAACAGCGGGGTATTAAGATCATAAGAAAATACATCCTTTGCGGGCCGCTGTTCAGCAACAGGCGCTGCAAAAAAATTATAAGCTGAAAGTTTATCAGGAATTTCTGTTGTGGAATAACTGTTATTGGATTTCCATATTACAAAACTGCCGCAAAAAATAAACAGCACCAATATCAGCAGTGTGCGGATCATAACTTACAGTTTAACTTCTGCCAGCGCTTTGTGAAAACAATCGCAGGGTTTGCTGTCCCTTGAAATTTTTTTAAAATTATTGACAGCGTCAAGGTTGGCATAAGTTGCACCATTATTGTTCTGCAGGCAAATGCGGTATTCTGGTTTGTAAACAGCATTGGCCTCAGTAATTTTTTCATCGGGCACACCATCATACACAATATCAGGCACATTCTTTCCAAATTTTAATTTAAAGCGGTAAAGTTTGCCCATCCTTCCACGCATGGTTGCACGCCGTTTTTCTTTTTCATATACATTATCATGTATGCTGATGGCAACAGGATAGGGATAGTATGCGCTGTCCTTAATTTCATTCTCAGTAATATAATAGCTTACAATGCCGGTGCCAACTGTTCTGTTATTGATGATTTTATTGTTGAACACTTCCACGTTATTGGCTGCAAGGAGCAGTATCCCTGTTCCCTGCGGCACTTTGGCCACGATGTTTCCTTTTGGTGCAAAATTTACCGTGTTATTGTCCTTAATAAGGTTGTTGAAAACCCTGCAATAACCCCCTTTCTTAACCTGCAGGTCGGGCAAATCAAAAACAAGTATGCCACCGGTATTGTTTACCGCTTCATTGCCATACACATCCGCATACAATGAATTTTCTATTTCAATGCCTGCAACATTCTCATACGCTTTATTGTTTCTAACAATGATATTTTTAGATTGCCCTACATAAATACCGGCATCCGAAGATCCCCTCGCAATGCAATTTTCTATCAGCACCTTTTCACATTGAACCGGGTACAAAGCATAAGAGCCATTCTTCTTGCTCAGTTGTCCTGTCCATTCCGCCTTTACCCTTCTGAACGTAATGCCATTTACATTCATCGCTTTTATACAATCCCCTTTGGCATCCTGAACGGTAAGGTCTTCAAGAACAATATTGGTACAGTTAGAAATCCTTAACCCCTCGGCGCCGTTGTTCTGGCCTTTAAATGAAAGAATGGTTTTATCAATCCCTTTTCCTCTGATGATAATATTTTTCCTGCCTTCAACAGATAAGGTTGAAGAAAAGCTGAAATTTCCTTCTTCTGCCTCTATTGTTGCCCCATCCTCTGCCATAATAAAACGGGTTTGCCATTTTTTTTGAACATCTGGCTGTGCTGCTGAAACAAAAGAAACAAGACAAAACAGGATGAGCAATCTGAAATTCATCAAAAAGATTTTCTTAAAATTAATGAATTAAATCACTTATAATTCCGGCAGTGTTCAGCTATACGTGAACAACGTTCCGGGTTGTATTTTGCTGCATGCAAAATACCGGCACTTTACACAAGTACAAAAAACATGAAACTGGGGAGAATAGCAATAGCCGGTATGCTTATGCCGCTACCGTTACATTTTCAAGATATTCCTCCACTTTGGGGAAGGCAATTTTAAACCACTCTGTGTATTTATGCGGATGGGAGGAGAGGGAAGACCTTATTTCAGATATGCTTTTATAGCAATAATCACTAACTTCTTCAGGGTCGGGCTGAATACTCCCTTCGTGGTAACCTATAAAGACATGGTCATATTCATGCTCGGTAAGCCCGTTATCAAATTTTGCCAGGTAGGTGAACCGGAACACTTCATTAAGCTGTGCTGTAAATCCCAGCTCTTCTTTCAGGCGTCGCTGCGCTGAATATGATGTATCCTCTCCCGGAAGCGGATGGCTGCAACAGGCGTTGGTCCATAAACCACCGCTATGGTATTTGTTTAAAGCCCGGCGTTGCAGCAGCATTTCGCCTTTGTTGTTAAGAATAAATACACTGAATGCTCTGTGCAAAATGCCCTTGCGGTGAGCTTCCATTTTGGGCATGGTACCGGTTTGCTCATCCTTTTCATTTACCAATATTACTTCATGCTCAGTCATATTCTAAATTACCAAATAAACAGCAGGAAAAAGCGGGATGAGGAAAAATTGTGAAGTATCAAAAAAAGCGGTGCAATATTTGAAAATTTAAAGGATGTTAAGCTGAGTGCGGATAACTGCTTTTGTTGCCACCCATGCTTTGGCATAATTGGGAATGCGGATCCGTTCCTTCATAATACGCTGGGGCTTTACCTTCTTTATCTTTTTAAAAAGGCTGATATAATATTTATATGCAAGATAAACTCCGAAACGGGCTTTAAAGGGCAGGTGGATGATGCCTTCATACGCGTGTTGAAAATTTTCGCTAATGTCATCCTCAATTTGTTTTTTCATTGACGGGCTGAAATTGGTAAAATCAACACCCGGAAAATAAGTACGGTTCAACTGATTGTAATCGGCTTTTATATCCCGCAGAAAATTTACTTTTTGAAATGCAGCCCCCAGAGACCTTGCATGTGGCCTCAGCTTTTCATACAATTTTTTGTCCCCTTCACAAAAAACACAAAGGCACATTAAACCCACCACTTCAGCGCTGCCGTAAATGTATTCTTCATAACCCGCTTTATCATATTGCTGTTTGCTCAGATCAAACTCCATGCTCTTAAAAAAAGCTTCTATCAGGTGATGATCAATGTCATACCTGTTTACTGTAAGCTGGAAGCTGTTGAGTATCGGGTTCAAACTTATCCCCCTTTGTATCGCTGCGTAAGTTTCTTCCTTAAAAACGCCAAGGAGTGATTCCTTGTCAAAATCGTGGAAGGTATCTACTATTTCATCAGCAAAACGTACAAAACCATAAATGTCATAAATGGGTTGCCTGATGTCATGATGCAACAGACGTATTGCACTGCTGAAAGAAGTGCTGTACGTTTTTGTTGTAAGCTTACTGCACGAATGGCTTACATCATGAAACAATTTTATCATAGTTACTTTGTTTTGTATTTAGCATAGCAACCTTAAACTTTCCTTAGCATAATAACAGTAATTTACAAAAAGAGTTTTCATCCGAAATATTTTATTACCTGCCCGGCCACCACTTCGCCGCTGATGAGGCTTGGCGGCACGCCCGGCCCCGGCACCGTTAGCTGGCCTGTATAAAATAAATTATTGATTTTTTTACTTCTGCAGCCGGGTTTTAAAACTGCTGTTTGCATTAAGGTATTCGCCAGGCCATAAGCGTTCCCTTTAAAAGCATTGTATTCGCTTATAAAATCACGCTGCCCGAATGTTTTTTTATAAATGATGTTATGCCGTATTTGTTCACCCGTTTTTCTTTCAAACCGGTCAGCAATAAGATTAAAATATTTTTCCCTCAACTCATCCGTATCACCTTCAAGGCCTGCTGCCACTGGTATAAGGAAAAAAAGATTTTCGCAATTGGCCGGTGCACAGGAGGTGTCAGTAACAGAAGGTGCACTTACATAAAACAACGGATCCAATGGCCATTTTTTTGAACTGTATATTTCTTTTCCGTGTTCATCAAAGGATGTGTCAAAGAACAACGAATGGTGCAGGATGCTCTTTAATTTTTTATTCAGCCCTACATAGTATATCAGGCAGCCCGGGGCCATCACCCTTTTCTGCCAGTACGCTTCATCATAACTCCTGTAGCCGGGTGAAAGCAGGCTGCTTTCAATAAAATGATAATCTGCCCCCCCTATTACTACATCAGCATCGTAAATACTGCCATCGGCTGTTATTACTTTTTTGGCTGCATTCTTGTCTATTTCAATTGCCGTAACATCTTTGTTAAAATAAATTTCAGCACCCAGTTCTTTAACCAGTTTACACATGCCGTCAACAATACTGTACATTCCCCCTTCAGGATACCATGTGCCTAATTTAATATCAGCATAATTCATTAAACTGTACAATGCCGGGGTATTTTCAGGTAACGCACCGAGGAATAAAACCGGAAATTCCATTAATTGTTTCAGTTTCGGGTGCCGAAAATACCTGTGGATATGATTTTTAATGGAATTAAAAACATCAAGCTTCATCACACCCTTTATCAGATCCCAGTCAAGAAATTCTTTATAAGACTGCCCGGGTTTAAAAACCAGTTTATTTATACCAACATTATACTTATACGCTGCCCCTGACATGAATTTATCAAGCTGGGCCCCGGCACCCGGTTCAATTAAATCAAACAAGCGTTTTAATTCATTATAATCGGCAGGTATGTTCATCGGCCCCTCCTGCCAATATATACGATAAGAAGGGTTAAGGCGGTGCAGCGAATAATAATCAGCAACCTTTTTTCCAAACTGATTAAAAAACCTTTCAAATACGTCGGGCATCCAATACCAGCTTGGTCCCATATCAAACTTAAACCCGCCGGCTACAAGTTGCCTTGCCCTGCCACCGGGGACTGTATGTTTTTCCAATACCGTTACGTGCCATCCCGCCTTAGCCATAAAAGCTGCGGCAGACAGGCCTGCAAAACCACTTCCTATTACAATTACTTTTTTAGGCACTATAAAGCAGAATGTTTAAAACCTGCTGATCCGGGCTTTCAGCAGTTTGCGTGCAAAATGGATACGGCTTTTTATAGTTCCCAGGGGTTCGTGAAGCATGCCTGAAATTTCATGATATTTAAACCCTTCAAAATATAACATAAATGGTTTTTTGAAAATGTCGGGCAACTGGTGAATAGCTTCATATATTTCTTTCATATACAGGTTTCCTTCAGCGGAATTACTGATAGCAGCCTGGTTGTAATTTAATAAGAAATCATTTGAAGTATTATCAAAGATGGTGTTTTGTTTGGCCCGTCTGCGGTAATTGTTAATGAAAATGTTCCGCATAATGGTGTATAGCCAGGCTTTTACATTAGTACCTGTATTGTACTTATCCTCGTTGGCAAGCGCCCTGTACATCGTTTCCTGCAAAAGGTCTTTTGCAGTTTTATTGTCTTTGGTTAAGGTAGAAGCAAAAGGCTTTAAAAAATCGGCATTTTTTACAAGCTCATCTCTGAAATCAATGCTGGGCATAAAAGTTTGTTTAATTGTTAGTTTATCAAAGTTAAACAAAATGAGAAATGTGACAAAAATTTTTGTTTAAAATATTTGTGAATTATTTAAACAAAAATAGCTGCTCTGTTTAAAAGAACCTGTGCCTGATGCACTTAGTTTAAACTAAGAAAGGCTGGATATAAATTCCATTACGTCTGAGAGGGAACGTTTGAAGTTGATTTCAGGCGGGATTTTTTTCTCATAAACGTGGGCCATCCTACCCGAAATAACAACAGGTACGCTGCTGAATTTCCTGGTAACCTGCAAAAGAAACCTGTCGAAATTAAACCCATGGGAAACCGAAGTGAGGTGGGAGTACAAAAAATCAGGTTTTTTTAATTTTACAACATATTCCACATCGTCAAGGGGCACACTTGCGCCAAGATAAAGTGTTTTTATTCCCCTGTTTTTAAGCAGATACTGTATAAAAAGCAAGCCTAATTCATGATATTCGCCTTCCGGTAAAAAAAGAAGAACAGTTTTATTGATGTGCATGTGTGATACAATGCTTTCAGTTCCCACAATCAATTTCTGCCTGATTACATTTGATACCAGGTGCTCCTGTGCAGGATTAATGTGATTTGTCATCCATAATACACCTATTCTTTCAAGAAAAGGAAAGATGATCTGATTGATGGCCCTCTCAATTCCCCTTGCCATAATGTAACCGTCAATGGTAACCTCAAACTGTTCAATATCCATGTCAATCATTTCCTGTATCAGCTCATTTATCACCCTTTCCTGCTGCGCCTGAACATTGGTAAGGGAAAGTATTTTATCCCTGATCTCGGTTTCGCTCATCCTGTCAATATGAGATATCTTATAACCGTATTTATTAAGAAGTGAGATGTTCAGTATAGACTTTAATTCATAATTGCTGTAATACCGTATATTGGTATCTGTGCGCTGCGGTTTAAGAAATGAGTAACGCTGCTCCCATATCCTGATGGTGTGCGCTTTTATTCCTGTAAGATTTTCGAGGTCTTTAATGGTAAAAGCATTCATACCAATAAATAACAAGGCATTTAAAATATTGTTTAACTTTTACCAGAGAAATTATTAAACATCCTGCCCCTGTTTTCTTCAAAATTCAGAAGTTCCTTTGCCGGACAGGTATGCAGCTGTTAAGCCGTTAAAAATCAATTTTAAGATTCAAACAGGAAAATAAACAGGTGTGGTAAAATGAGGAAAAAAGCCGGCTGGTAAACCAAAAACTTTTTACAACTCCGGGTTTTTAAGTATCCCGCTGTCGAAGAGTTTTTGAAAAGGCGGGGAAAGTTGAAGCCCCTGCAGGGCGGTGAGATGCTTGTCGTGGTGGAGATCGGTTCCTAAAAAATCAACCAGGCCTTTATCAAGTAATTCAAAGGCCGTATCCTGGATGATTTTTCCATAATATCCTGCATAAGAAAGCAGGTTGGGCTGGAGTAAACAACCAATATTTTTAAGTTCATCGTAATTTCTGGGGTTACGGTGAAAATAAGCATAGCGTTCAGGATGGGCAAGCACGGGTATGTACCCCCCAATCTGCATATTAAAAAGTTTTTTCTTGAATTCAATTGGGGGGCTGATGAAAGAAAACTCAACCAATACATAATTTTTTTTAAGTGTAAGCAGGTTTTCTTTTAGCTCAAGCAGTTCATCAAAATTATCATCCATCA